>DASTYO010000001.1:0-42671 GCA_035764875.1 Acidimicrobiales bacterium
TTCCTGGTCCCGTGGGGTAGCCCCTCACGCACAACGTGAGGCAACTGCGACCGCCATCACGACGGCGCCCGTCGCAGACAGCAGAGAACGCGCGCCCGCGACACCGGACCGAGAGCGCTCCGACCCACCGGAGAACGGCGCTTCGTCCGTCACGGTTGGACCGTGGGAAGGTCGAGCCTGCGCAACGGATCGCCGCCGTCGATGAACAGCTGGCCGCCGGGAACGAGGACTCGGGCCAGTCGCCCGAGGGCGCGGACGCCGGCGTCCGGGAATCGTCCATCGAACGCTCCGACGCGTACCGCGAACGCCAGGTCGTAGGGAGCTTCGCCTGGCAGCAGCACGAGCTCCTCGACAGGGGTGTGGCGAACGCTGACGCGTCCGGCGGCGATGAGGTCGCTGGCGCTCCGAGAGACCTGCTCGATCGCTCGAGGCGATCGGTCGACCGCGAGCACGTGCCCAGCGGGGCCGACCAACTCCGAGACTGCACGAACCGCGGCTCCGGGTCCGCACCCGATCTCCACCACGCGCATGCCCGATCGCAAAGGCAGCGCTTCCACGACGGCTCGCAAACGAGGTGAGAGAGTCGCCATCTCCTCGAGCGTAGGCATCTGCCTCGGATCCCAGCCCACGACCCATCGCTCGCAGCGAACGGCGACGGCGCCCTCCTCGGTCACTCCTCGGTCCTCGGCCCTGATGGCGCTCGCTGTCGTGTCGAGGTGGCGCGCACACCCACCCAGGCCTGCCCTGTGCAGCGCTCAGCGAGAGCGGAGCACCAGGGGCAGGACGGGTCCAGCGCCGGCTTCGTGCAGCAGGTGGGCGGCGACCGTGAGCGTCCATCGCGAGTCGCACTCGTCGTCCACCAGGAGCACCGGCCCGTCGAGCAGCGGGGCCGGCGGCAGCGCCGCCCCGTCGACGGCGAGGCGACCCCAGACGTTGGCGACCTGGTGGGCCGAGTTGGCCTGGTCGGCCTGGTAGCCGCCCTCGGCGACCCGGGCCAGGGCCGGGTGGACGGGGAGCTTGCCGAGCTGGCCGAGGCCCGAGGAGAGCCGGTCGATGAGCCCTTGCCGCCGCCGGGACGGCACCGGGCAGATCCACGCCGGCCGTCGCTCCCAGTCCCACCGCTTCAGCACGCCGGCGACGGCCCGGACCATGTCCTCGTGGAGCAGCCGATCGCCGGCGAGGACCTCGTCGATGACCGGGCCCCAGCCGCCGTCGCCCACCCGGCACAAGGCGCGGCCCCACCGGGCCTGGGCGGCCGGCGCGATGCGGCCCTTGGGCTCGTCGAGCCCGGACGGCCACTGGCGGCGGGGCTCGATGCCCACGTCGCCGGCGCGGAGGTGGCGGCCGGCCTCGGCGACCAGCTCGGGGTCGAGGTCGAGGACCGGTGCCCGCCCCGTGCAGCGGTCGCACCGGCCGCAGTCGCCGGCGGGCCCGTCGTCGATGGTGGGGTCATCGAGGGCTTCGCGCAGGAACCGCAGCCGGCAGCCGGGGCGGTGGGCGAAGGCGAGCATCTGCTCGGCCTCGTCGCGCCGCAGCCGCCGCAGCCGCTCGGCCTTGTCGCGGTCGTAGGCCCAGCCTGGATCCGCGAGCACGTAGCCGCCCTTCACCGCCCGGATGGCGCCGTCGACCTCGAGGATCTTGAGCAGCGTCTGGAGGCGCGTGCGGCCCAGGTTCACCAGCGACTCGAGCGTGGGCACCGACGTGGGCCGGTCGGACGACAGCTGGCGCAGCACCTCGTCGCACGTGGCCTCCGGCGGCAGGCTGACCTGCTCGAACCAGCGCCACACCGCGGCGTCCTCCGCCGGGCGGGGGAGCGCCACGACCTCGGCCCGCTCGAGGGCGCGGCCGGCACGACCGATCTGCTGGTAGTAGGCGACCGGCGTGGGCGGCAGGCCGAGGTGCACGCAGAACGCGAGGTCGCCCTTGTCGAACCCCATGCCCAGGGCCGAGGTGGCCACCAGCGCCTTCAGCTGGTTGCTGCGCAGCTGCTCCTCGAGCACGAGCCGCTGCTCGGGCTCGGTGCCGCCCGTGTAGGCCTCGCACGCGTGGCCCCGCCGGCGCAGCCACTCGGCCGCCTGGGCCGCCTGCTCCTGGGTGAGGCAGTAGACGATGCCCGAGCCGGGCAGCTCGTCGAGGTGCTCGGACACCCAGGCCAGCCGGTGGGCGTCGTCGGGCAGGTCGACCACCGACAGGTGCAGCGCCGCGCGGTCGAGCGTGGTGCGCAGCACGAGCGCGTCGGCTCCGAGCTGGGAGGCGACGTCGTCGGTGACCCGCTGGTTGGCCGTGGCCGTGGTGGCCAGCACCGGCGTCCACGACGGGAGCGCGTCGAGCAGGTGTCGCAGGCGCAGGTAGTCGGGCCGGAAGTCGTGGCCCCAGTCGGAGATGCAGTGGGCCTCGTCGCACACCAGGGCCATGGGCCGCTCGAGCAGCAGGTGGAAGACGCGCTCCCGGAAGCCCTCGTTCGCCAGCCGCTCGGGGGAGATGAGCAGAAGGTCGACCTCGTCGGCGGCGACCGCGTGCTCGATGTGGTCCCACTCGTCGGTGTTGGACGAGTTGATGGTCTCGGCGGCGAGGCCGAGGCGCCGCGCGGCGGCCACCTGGTCTCGCATCAGGGCGAGCAGCGGGGAGACCACGACGGTGGGGCCCCACCCGCGATCTCGCAGCATGCGGGTGGCGGAGAAGTACACGGCCGACTTGCCGAACCCGGTGCGGGCGACCAGCAACGTCCGCCGGCCCTCTGCCACGACCGCCTGGACGGCCGCGATCTGCTCGGGCCGGGGCACCGCGTCGGGCCCGGCGAGCGCGCGCACGTGGGTGGCGAGCTCGGCCTCGACGTCGGCGGCGGACGGGCGTGGGGGTGCGGTCAGCTCCACGCCGACGAACCTAACGACGACCGGTGACGGAAACCCCGGAGAGGAACGAGTCGGACACGGGCTCGGGCAGCGGCGCGGCCCGGGCGAACAGGTGGCCCTGGGCGAGCTGCACGCCGGCCCGGAGGAGCACGCCGCGCTGCAGCTCGTCCTCGACCGCCTCGGCGACCACCGGGATGCCGAGGGATCCGGCCATGCCGACAACGGCGCGGACGACGGCCAGGTCACCGGAGCCCACGGTGGTCAGGCCGTCGACGAACGCCCGGTCGATCTTGATGAACGACACCGGCAGGTGGCGGAGCCGGTCGAGCGAGGAGTAGCCGCTGCCGAAGTCGTCGAGGGCGAAGCGCACGCCGGCCGCCCGGAGGCGCACGACGTTGCGGATCGTCGTCGGGTCGGCGGCCTGGAGCATCACCGACTCGGTGACCTCGAGGACGAGCCGGTGCGGGTCGAGGGCCGAGGCGGCGAGCTGCGCGAGCACCATGGGCTCGAACGCCTCATCGGCCAGCTGCGACGGGGAGACGTTCACGGAGAGCCACCCGGGGAGCGACGCGCTGTCGCGGGCCGCGATGGCGAGCACCTCGGCGCCGATGCGGCCGACGAGGCCCTGGCGCTCCGCGACCTCGAGGAAGTGGGCGGGCAGCTGCACCGTGCCGTCGCGGTCCCGCAGGCGGGCGAGCGCCTCGGTGCCCACGGGCGTGCCGGTCTCGAGCTCGACGATCGGCTGGTAGTGCACCTCGATGCCCCCGTCGTCGAGGGCGGCGAGGATCTGCTCGTGCACGGCGAACCGGGTGCGGGCCTCGGCGGTGAGCTCGTCGGTGTGCTGGACCCACCGCCCTCGGCCGTCGGACTTCGCCGCCCGCATCGCCACGTCGGCGGCGCGGAGCAGCTCGCCCGCACCGTCCTGCCCGTCGGACACCACGAAGCCGAGGCTCGACGTCACCCGCAGCTGGCGGCCATCGACGGTCATCGGCTCGGCCAGGCTGCGCAGCAGGTCGTCGCACGCGCCCTGCACGCGGGCGAGCGCGGGCCGGGGAAGGTCCTCGAGCACGACCACGAACTCGTCGCCGCCGAGCCGGGCGAGCATCCGCTCGCCGCCCAGGTGCGCGAAGACCCGGTCGGCCACGGACACGAGCACGCGGTCGCCGGTGGCGTGGCCCAGCGCCTCGTTCACCTGCCGGAAGTGGTCGATGTCGAAGAGCAGCACCGCCAGCTCGGTGCGGTCCCGCCGCGCCCGGCCGGCGGCCGCGTCGATGCGCTCCTGCACTGCGGCGCGGTTCGGCAGCGCGGTGATCGGGTCGTGGCGGGCGTGCCGGTGGAGGCGGTCGACGATCGCGTCGAGCAGGGGAACGGCCTGCGCCGCCACCGCTTCGTGGTCGCCGACGACCCGCCGCAGCTGCCCCACGAGCGCGACGGCGTCGACGACGGTGTCGGGCACGGAGGCGCCGCGGGCTGGGATCACGACGTCCTGATCGGCCAGAACGAAGCCGAGGTGAAGGCGAATGTGGCTCAGCTCAGGCCGGGAGCCACACGAACGTCACCTGGCGGACGTCGATGTCGGACTTCTCCAGCCCGATCTCGACCGCTTCGACCTGTTCCGCCCGTTCCGTCCACTCGGCCTCGATGTCGGCGAGGGCGTCGACGAGCTCGGCCTCGAGGTCGGCCAGCTCGGCCCCCCGCTGCTCGAGCTTGGCCAGGGCGGTCTCGACCCGCTGCGCGGCTGCAGAGGTCTGCTTGCGGCGTGACGACACGCCCTTCACCTTCGAAAGCACGGACCGGGCCGAGCGGCGCCCGCCGAGGAACGAACCGAGCAGGTCGCCGGCGGCGGAGATCACCTCGTGCTGCTTCGCGTCGCTCTGGCGGGCCCGCAGCTCGTCGACGCGCGCCTGCTCCCGCTCGATGGCCCGCCGGATGGTGTCCATCTTGCGCTCGAGCTGGGCGCGCAGCTTCGCCGCGTCCTCCTCGGCGCGCTCGTCGGCGGCGGCCCGGCACCGCACGGCGAACTCCTCCGGGGTCTCGCCGGGCCGGGACCACAACCCGAGCGCCTCGTTGCGGGACACGCTGACCGTGCGGTTGCCGTAGAGGTGCTCGGCCACGGCCCGCTCGACGTCCCGGAACCAGGAGGCTGCGTCGACGGGGGCGTCGGGCAGCTCGTACACCGCCCGCTCGGGGGCGGCCTCGAGGAGGTCGCGGTCGTCGTAGTCGACGCTGACGAGCTCGTCGAGGTCGGGGTGCTCGCCGGGGGCCACGAGGATGCACTCGAACTCCTCGGTGTGGCGCAGGTCGGCCTTCGTGTCGTCGAACAGCAGCCCCACTCGCACGGCGACCGCGGGCCGCAGCCGGGTGGAGGTGGGGTCACCGCCGACCTCTCGCAGCCAGGGCGCGGCCGGGTCGGCCCAGCGCACCGGGACGCCCTCCGCGACCGTCGGCGGCACCGTCGACTCGTGCTCGCCGACGTCGAGGGGTCGCTCCGCCATCGGTCGGGCCACGTCCGCGGACGACGTCGCCTTCCCGCCGACCTCGGCTGCGGCGGGCTGCCCGGGCAGCGCCTGGAGCTGGTCGCGGGTGAGCGGGCCGGCGAGGTAGTCGAGCGCCCAGCGCGACGTGAACCGGGTGGGCGCCGAGGCCTTCGTGGAGTGGAGGAGGAACTCCCGCTTGCCGAGCCCGGCGATGGTGGCGGCGACCTCGCCGACGTCGACGGAGCCCGAAGCCGCCTGGAGCCCGTCGCGGAGGCGGTCGACGTCGCGCTCGGTCTGGAGCCGGCCGATCATCCACGTGCCGGCGTTCGAGAGCGCCTTGTAGTCGACGTCGACCGGGTTCTGGGTGGAGAGCACCATGCCGACGCCGTAGGCCCGGGCCTGCTTGAGGATGGTGAGGATCGGGCGCTTCGCCGGCGGCGCCGCGGTGGGCGGCAGGTAGCCGAACACCTCGTCCATGTAGACGAGGGCACGCAGCTGGGGTGAGCCGGGCTGGGCCCGCATCCAGGTGACCAGCTTCGACAGCACGAGCGTCACCACGAACTGGCGCTCCTCCTCGGAGAGGTGGGCGAGGTAGACGACCGAGCAGGGAGCCGGGCCGTCGGTGGCGAGCATGGCGCCGATGTCGAGGGGGAGGCCCTCGGCCCAGGCCGCGAACGACGGCGACGCCAGCAGGCCGTTGAGCTGGAGGGCGAGCTTCGCACGGTCCGCCGCCGGGTAGAAGGACTCCACGTCGAGCACGCCGAGCTTGCGCAGCGGTGGCTGCTGGACCTGCTGCACGAGGCGGCCGAGGTCGAGGTCGGTGCCCTCGCTCCACGCCCGGGCCACCAGGTTCGAGAGGAGGATGTGCTCGCGGGACGACAGCGGGTCGGCGTCGATGCCGACCATCGACAGCAGGCCGCTCACCAGGCCGTCGATCTCGTCGGCGCGCGCGTCGTCGTCGGCGCCGGCGGGCGGGGCCAGCGACCCCACCAGGTTCAGCGGGACGCCGGCGGTGGAGCCAGGCGTGTAGACGGTGACCCGGCTGGCGTCGGCGAGCGCGGCGATGTGGCTGCCGTCGAGGCCCCACGACGCGAGGCCGTCCTTCCACGCCTGCGCGGCTGCGGCCGCGTCGGTGCCCGCCGGCACCCAGGGCGCGAACTCCTCGGCGGAGAGCCCGGGGGACCGGAGGGCCAGGTTGGTCATGTCGCCCTTGGGGTCCAGCACCAGCGTGGGGATGCCCGACCGGAGCGCCTCCTCGATGAGCACCACGCCGAGGCCGGTCTTGCCCGACCCGGTCATGCCAACGATGACGCCGTGGGTGGTGAGGTCGGCAGCGTCGACGCCGACCGGCTCGCCGGTGCGCTCGCTCGTCGTGGGGTCGACGGTCTCGCCCAGGGTCAGCTCGACGTCCATGGCCGGAACCTACCGGCCACCTCCGACCGGTGTGATCGCTGCTCCCGGGCCTCGGTACCGTGCGCCGACGTGACGCCCTTCGACGTGACACCCGAGCAGGTGGCCGCCGCGTGCGACGCCGACACCGCCGACGCCGCCGGCCTCGTCTGCCGGAACGTGTACCGGTGGACGGAGAGCGAGCTGCTGGCCAAGTCGGCCGACTGGCTGGCCACCGTGCCCCTGCGGGTCGCGCTGATCTTCCTGGTGGCGTTCGTCGTCAACCGGGTCGTCCGCCATGCCGTCAACGGGTTCGTGCGCCAGCTGACCGACGACGAGGCGCAGGAGGCCCGGCGGCGGCTCCGCAAGCTCACCCCGCGCACGCTGCAGCCCACGAGTGCCATGCAGCCGCTGCGGGCCGCGTCTCGTGCCCAGACCCTCGGCGCCGTGTTGAAGAGCACCGCCAGCATCGTCATCTACACCATCGCCACCATCACGGCGCTGGCCGAGGTCGGCATCAACCTGGCGCCCCTCATCGCCGGCGCCGGCATCGTCGGCGTCGCCCTCGGCTTCGGCGCCCAGTCGCTGGTGAAGGACTTCCTGTCGGGCCTGTTCATGCTCGCCGAGGACCAGTACGGCGTCGGCGACGTCATCGACGTCGGCGAGGCCACCGGCACCGTGGAGATGGTGAACCTGCGCACCACCAAGCTGCGGGCGGTGGACGGAACGGTGTGGCACGTGCCCAACGGCGAGATCCGCCGCGTGGGCAACATGTCCCAGCAGTGGGCGCGGGCGCTGCTCGACGTGGAGGTCGCCTACTCCACCGACCTCGGCCGCGCCGAGCAGGTGGTGAAGGAGGTCGCCGACGAGCTGTGGCACGAGGACACCTGGCGCACCGACATCCTCGAGGAACCCGAGATCTGGGGCGTGCAGACCCTCGGGGCGAGCGGCATCGCCATCCGCCTGGTGGTGAAGACGCAGCCCGGCCAGCAGTGGGCGGTGACCCGCGAGCTCAACCGCCGGATCAAGGACCGGTTCGACGCCGAGGGCATCGAGATCCCCTTCCCGCAGCAGGTGATGTGGGTGCGACGCGACGCCGGCTCCTCGGCCGCCACCGAGGGCGGCGCGGTGACCGACGAGCACGAGCAGGACGCGGCGCCACCCCGCCACCGGGACCGGTGAGCGACCCCCGCCCGGCCCGGGCCCGTGCGCTGGAGGCCACCGCCAGCCTGAACCCGGGCGCGTTCTCGGTCGCCGACTGGGGCCTGTTCGTGTCCATCGCCCTCATCTGGGGGTCGTCGTTCCTGTTCATCGCGATCGCGCTCGACTCGATCGAGCCGGGGCTCATCACCTGGGGCCGGGTGGCGCTCGGCGCTGCGGTGCTCAACGTCGTGCCACGGGCCCGGGCGCGGCTGGACCCCGAGGACCGCTTCCGCATGGTCCTCCTGTCGCTGCTCTGGGTCGGCATCCCGTTCACCCTGTTCCCGTTGGCCGAGCAGCACATCTCGTCCGCGGTCACCGGGATGCTCAACGGCGCCATGCCGATCTTCGCGGCCATCGTCGCCGGCGTGCTGCTCCGCACGCCGCCTGGCCCCACCCAGACCGCCGGCCTGGTGGTCGGCCTCGTGGGCACGCTCGCCGTGTCGCTCGACCAGCTCGGCGAGGGCGAGAACGCCTGGCTCGGCGTGCTCATGGCCCTTGCCGCCACCGTCTGCTACGGCTTCGCCATCAACATCGCCGCCCCGCTGCAGCGGCGGTACGGGTCGCTCGCCGTGATGGCGCGCATGCTGGCGCTGGCCACGGTGTGGACGCTGCCGTTCGGGCTGTGGTCGGTGCCCGGCTCCTCCTGGCAGCTGGGTCCCGCCCTGTCGGTCGCCTTCATCGGTGCCGTGGGCACCGGCATCGCCTTCGTCATCATGGCGACGCTCGTCGGCTCGGTCGGGTCCACCCGCGCGTCGATGGCCACCTACCTGATCCCGGTGGTGGCGATGGTCCTCGGCGTCCTCGTGCGGGACGAGCACGTCGGCTGGGTGGCGGTCGTCGGCGTCGTGCTCGTGGTGGTGGGCGCCTGGCTGGCGTCCCGGCCCGAGCGGGCGCACGCACCGACGGCCGTGCCCGAGCCGACCGAGGCGCCGGTGACCCTCGAGGCCCTGGTCGAGGAGGTGCAGCGGCTGGCCGCGGTCATCGACGCGCCGGCGCACACGCTGCCCACCGCCGGCTGGTCGGAGCAGTCCGGGCGCCCGCACCTCGAGGTGGACGACGAGGGGACGATGCACTGGGTGGTCTGCGAGCGGGGGTCCGAGCTCGAGCGGCGCACCACCACCGACCCCGACGAGCTCCTGTACTGGGTCTTCGACTCGGTGTCGCACTCGGTGGCGTCCGAGCACGAGCTCGCCCACCGCCGGCCCGACGAGGACCACCGCCGCCAGCTCTTCGAGCACGAGCTGCAGCTGCTCGGCCGGCTCGACCCCGAGTGGCGGGCCCGCCGCATCGTCGAGCTCGGCCACCTCCTCGACGAGGCCGGCGTCGAGCTCGACTGACACTCCCTGGGCGACGAGCGTGAGGGTCCTCGCCGAAGGGGTGCCCTGGGCGACGAGCGTGAGGGTCCTCGCCGAAGGGGTGCCCAGGGCGACGAGCGTGAGGGTCCTCGCCGAAGGGGTGCCCAGGGTGACGAGCGTGAGGGTCCTCGCCGAAGGGGTGCCCAGGGCGACGAACGTGAGGGTCCTCGCCGACTGGCGTCCGCCGGTCAGCCTCAGTGCGGTCGCTCCGGGCGTCGAGGCCGCCTCCCGGCCGCTCGATCTCGCGCGGTGGAACCCTCGCTCCGCGCCGCCGCAGCGCCCCCGTGCTGGCATCCTCGCGTCGTGCGGCTGCGCCACCTCAACCTCCGGGTCCGCGACGCCGGCGCCTGCCGCGACTTCTACGTCCGGCACTTCGGGTTCGAGCCGGCGTTCGAGGCCGAGGGCGGGCACTTCCTGCGCGACGCCGACGGGTTCCTGCTCGCGGTCGTCCCCGCCCAGGAGCACGTCGCCCTGCCGGACGGGTTCCACATCGGCTTCACCATGGCCGAACCGGACGACGTGTTCACCATGCGCGGGCGCCTGGCGGCCGACGGCGTCCCGGCGGGCGAGGTCGAGGACCTCCGACCGGACGAGGACTACGTCACCTTCCGGTGCTGGGACCCCGACGGCACCGAGCTCGAGGTGTTCTGGGACGGCACCTGACCCCGCCGCCGATACGGTCGGCCCATGGCCGACGACGTCCGCATCGAGACCGACTCCATGGGTGCGATCGAGGTGCCCGCCGACCGCTACTGGGGCGCCCAGACCCAGCGCAGCATCGGCAACTTCCCGATCGGGCGGGACCGCTTCGTCTGGGGGCGGCCGATCATCGAGGCCTTCGGCCTGGTGAAGTGGGCGTCGGCGCGGGCGAACGCCGAGCTCGGCGAGCTCGACGACGACGTCGCCGACCTGATCCAGCGGGCGGCGGACGAGGTGATCGACGGCGCGCTCGACGACCACTTCCCGCTCGTGGTCTGGCAGACCGGCTCGGGCACCCAGTCGAACATGAACGCCAACGAGGTGATCTCGAACCGGGCCATCGAGCTGGCGGGCGGCGAGATCGGCTCGAAGTCGCCCGTGCACCCGAACGACCACGTCAACCGCGGCCAGTCGAGCAACGACACGTTCCCGACGGCCATGCACGTCGCGATCGTCCTCGCCCTGCACCGGCACCTGTACCCGCCGGTGGTCGCGCTCCGCGACACGCTGCACGCCAAGGCGGAGGAGTTCGCCGACGTGGTCAAGGTGGGGCGCACCCACCTGCAGGACGCCACGCCCATCACGATGGGCCAGGAGCTCGGCGGCTGGGTCCACCAGATCGACTGGGCGCTCGAGCAGGTGCGCCGCACCGAGGAGGGACTGCTCGAGCTCGCCATCGGCGGCACCGCCGTCGGCACGGGCCTCAACGCCCACCCCCGCTTCGGGACCGTGGCTGCGAACGAGCTGGCCGCCCGCACCGACCACGACTTCCGCAGCGCCCGCGACAAGTTCGCCGCGCTCTCCGCCCACGACGCCCTGGTGGCCACGAGCGGGGCCATCCGCACGCTGGCGGGCGCGCTCATGAAGATCGCCAACGACATCCGTTGGGAGGCGTCCGGTCCCCGCAACGGCATCGGCGAGCTGCGCATCCCCGCCAACGAGCCGGGCTCGAGCATCATGCCCGGCAAGGTGAACCCCACCCAGTCCGAGGCGCTCACCATGGTGGCCGTGCAGGTGTTCGGCAACGACGCGGCGGTTGCGTTCGCCGGCAGCCAGGGGAACTTCCAGCTGAACGTGTTCAAGCCGGTGATGGCGCACAACGTGCTCGAGAGCATCACGCTGCTCGGCGAGGCGTGCGCGTCGTTCGACGAGCACTGCGCCCGGGGCCTCGAGCCGGACCTCGACCGCATCCGCCACAACCTCGAGCAGAACCTGATGGTGGTGACGGCCCTCAACCCGCACATCGGCTACGACAAGGGCGCCGAGATCGCGAAGAAGGCCCACGCCGAGGGCACCACCCTGCGGGAGGCGGCCATCGCCTCCGGGCACGTCACCGCCGAGGAGTTCGACCAGTGGGTCGACCCGATGGCGATGACCCGGCCCGACTGACGCCCCGGCGCCTACGCCAGGGCGAACTCGGGCGCGTCCTTCTTCGCCAGCTCCGGCGGGAGGCCGCACTGGAGCACGGGGTAGCGCCGGCGCACCACCACCCGCTCGGTGCGCTCGCCCGGGCCATCGGGGCCATCCCACCGCAGCGCGACCGTGGCCGCGGACCCGTCGGCCTCGACCCGGACGTCCGCGTCGAGCTCGTCGACGTCGAACGCGGCCCAACCCTCCTCGGACAGGCGGGCGGCCTCGACCACCTGGGCCCAGGGCGCGAGCCCGACGTGGCCGCGGTAGTGGTCGCGGGCCTCGGTGGGGTGCAGGCGCTGCTCGGCGATGTCGACCAGGACGTCGGCGTCGAGGTGCGCCCACATGCGCCCGCCGGGCAGGTCCAGGGCGGTGGGTGCGAAGCGGTGTCCCCCGAGGTGGCTGGTGCGGCGGATGCGCAGGTGGGGGAGCGCGGCTCGGACCTCGACGGCGAGGCGGGTGCCGCTGCCGCCGCAGCAGCGGTCGCGGGCGCCGTGCCCGCAGATGAGGAGCTCGGGGGGCGCCTCGTCGCCGTCGCCGGGATCGCCGCCGGCGACGACCAGGGCGAGGGCGTCGGGCACGTCGACTGCGGGGACGAGCCAGTCGGCGCCGACGAAGCGGGCGCCCTGCCGGTCCCAGCGGTTCACCAGCACCCGGCCGTCAGCCCGAGCGACCTCCGGGACGATGGCCTGCATCCGGGTCCCGCCGGGCGGGTCGAGCTCGGCGATCCAGGGCAGGTCGTCGATGTCGGCGGGCCAGGGGAGCGGGACCTCCACCGTGACCAGCCGGTCGATCTGCACCGCCGAGCCGACGGGGTCGACCCCCAGCTCGTGGGTCCACGGCGCGCAGCGGAGGTCGATGCGGTCGGAGGTGGCGGTCACGTCCGCAGTATGGAGGGCCGCGGGCCCAGGGCGCACCCGACCGGGGGCGGGCGGTCCGGCCGGATGCGCCCTCGGCCCGCGGCCGAGGTGGGTGGGGTCAGACGAGGTGGCGGCTGCGGCGGCCGCGGTAGCGGTCGCCCTTCATGGCCCGGTAGAGCAGCAGCACGACGATCGAGCCGATGATCGAGCCGAAGACGCCGCCCATCTGGACGGCCCCGTCGTCGATGTCGGCGCCGAAGATCACGTAGCCGAGGAAGCCGCCGACGAACGAGCCGACGATGCCGAGCAGCCACGTGCCGGCGAGGCCGATGGGGTCGCGACCGGGCACGACCAGCCGGGCGATGGCACCGAACAGGAGCCCGAAGAACAGCAGGACGAGGATGAACCAGAGCATGGGCCGTCCCTTCCCGCGGGTCTGGACGAGCAGACCGGACGTTGACCCCGGATATGCCACATTCCGGACATGCCCGGGTCGTCCGTCAGGCGAAGCGGGCCACGATCTCCAGCACGTCGTCGCCGTAGCTCTCGAGCTTGGAGGGCCCGACGCCCTTGATGCGGCTGAGCGCCCGCAGGTCGGCGGGTCGTGCCCGTGCGATGTCCTTGAGCGGGGCGTCGCCGAAGATGATGAAGGCGGGTCCGCCCTGGCGCCGCGCCACCTCGGCCCGCCAGCGGCGGAGCTCCTCGAACAGCACGAGGTCCTCGCCGTCGAGGTCGGGCTCGCTGCGCCGGGCGGCCGCCTTCTGCGCACCCCGGCCGGCTGCAGGCGCGGTGGCGGTGGGGGCGCGAGCCGCGGCATGTCGCCGCCGCGGTGCCTGCTTCGGCGCCGTGCCGTCGAGCTCGTCGAGGAACGGGCTGGGCCGGTCGTCGTCGGCGAGGACCGTCACCGCCTCGATGCCGCGGGTGATGGCGACGTGGAACACGCGGCGCTCCTCCTCGACGTCTTCGGCGAGGCGGTGCGGGAAGATGCCGGCGTCGGCGCCGAACACGACGACGTGGGGCCACTCGCGGCCCTTCACCCGGTGCACGGTGGACAGGGTGACGCCGCGGGCCGCGCCCGCGGTGGGGTCGCCGTCTCCCGCGCGGGGGCCGTCGAGGGCGCGGCGCAACCACGTCTCGAACAGCTCGGGGTCGGGCTGGAGGTCGGCCACCTGGAGGAGCGCGTCGAGGTCGTCGAGGTGCGAGCTGCCCTCGGCGCCTGGCCGGCCGTCGAGCAGCTCCATGGCGCCGCCGAGGCCGATGTCGTCGCGGATGGCCTGGAGGACCTCGCGCGTGGTCGCGCCCCGGGCCAGCTCGCCGATGCGGTCGATGTCGGCGGCGAGGTCGAGCAGCTTGTCGGCGACGCGGGCGTCGTCGATGCGCTCGGCGGCCTTGGCGACCTCGTGGCCCGACCGGCAGCGTCCCAGCCACTTGTCGACCCAGTTCGGGAAGCCGCGGCTGGGGCGGCGGCGGATCTCGGTGAGGTCGCCCGCGGCGATGCTGCCGGGGTCGGTGGCCACCCGCATCCACGCGAGCGCGGCCCGGAGGCCGACGCGCTGCAGCACGTCGCGCCGCAGCACGGAGGCGATGGGGACGCCGGCGCCGTGGAGGGCGACGTGGGGGGCGAGCAGGAGCGAGTTGGTGCGGGTGAGCACCGCGACCTCGCCCGGGTCGCCGGCCGCCTCCACGGCCTCCTGCACCACCGCGACCAGCCGGGTGGCACCCTCCTGCGGTGGGTGCTCGACGACCCGCAGCGCGTCGGGCCGCTCGGCGGGCCGGGCGGCGGTGATGGTCTTCGGCACGCGCTCGTCGTTGTACGCGAGCAGGTGGCGGGCGGCATCGACCACGGCCGGCGGGCAGCGGTAGTTGACCTCCAGTGCGTGCTCGTGGGCGCCGGGGAAGAGGTCGGCGAAGCGCAACAGGAACTGCGGCGACGCCCCGGCGTGACCGTAGATGCACTGGTCGTCGTCCCCGACCCCGAACACGTCGTAGGTGGGGGCGGCGAGCAGGCGCAGCAGCAGCACGTGGGCGGGCGTGAGGTCCTGGAACTCGTCGACGAGCAGGTGCCGGTGGCGGTCCTGCTCCTGCCGGCGGAACTCGCCGTCGGCGAGCAGCAGCTCGACGGCGCGCAGGATCTGCTCGTCGAAGTCGAGCACGCCGTCGCGGCGCAACCCGTCGCGGTACGGCTCGACGGCGGCGGCGAGGCCCGGGGCGTCGGCCTCGAGCTCGACCTCGTCGGGGTCGCGCAGCCCGAGCCGGATGACGGACAGACCCTCGAGGTAGGGGGCCATCGGGTCGGTGTTGAGCCGGTGCTGGAGCTTGGGCAGGTGCGGCTCGAGGCGCCGGCGGACCTCGCGCTCGTCGAGCAGCGGCGGGCGCCGGCCGACGTGGCGGCCGACGATCTCGTAGCCCAGCGCGTTCAGCGTCTGGATGCGGGCGCCGAGGCCCTCGGTGCGGACCGCCATCTCCTCCTGGGCCTTGCGGTTGTAGGCGACGGCGAGGACGAGCTGGCGCTCGTGGCCGCGGTCGGCCAGCAGGTGGCGCAAGCGCTCGGTGAGGACGCGGGTCTTGCCCGACCCGGCCGGGGCGATGATGCGCGCCGGCCCGCCCCGGTGCGACACCGCGGCGAGCTGGTCGGGGGCGAGGTCGGCCGTCGGCGGCGTCCACGCCGGCACCGGGTGGAGGTGCCCGGCGTCGACCGACTCGGCCCGGATGAGCACCGCCGGAGCGAGTGTCGCGGGGTCGACGTCGTCGGGCGGGCCGCCGTCGACCCACGCAGGCGTGCCGTCGGGCAGCACAAGGTCGCCGGCGACCGGCTCGTGCCCATCCGGCAGCTGGTCGGTGGCCGTGCCGCCGAGGCGGGCCGCCTTGCGCCCCCACCACCAGATCGGCTCGCCGGTGCGGGCGTCGTAGCTGTTGTGCCAGACCAGGAAGTGGAGCCGGTCGAGCCACGGCTCGAACGTCGGGGTCAGCTCCCAGGGCACCTCGGTGTAGGAGACGGGCCGACGGAACCGGACCGGGTCGACCCGCAGGTCGACCACCACCCGCCGCCGGCCCGCCCAGGCGGCGTGCAGCTGCTCGACCGCCGCCGCCGGGCGGGCGAGCGCGTCGTCGTCGACCCGGACGACCGGGCACCCGGCCCACGCCGCCGGGGGCTCGGCGCCGTCGACGACCACGACGTTGCGGGCGAGCAGCTCGGGTCCCGGTGCGGTCATCTCGGCGATCGTAGGGAGGGGCACCGACACCCACCGTAGAGCGGCCGGGACGGCGTGGCGAACGGGCGTTCGATAGTTCTACTTCCTCACGGATGAAAGGACCTTCGTCCCACTCGGGGGTGCCTCCAGCCTCGGGGGACGGGGCAAGGGTCGCGGCGAGGATGCTTGCCAACACAACCTTTCCTCCCGAGGAGCTCGTGATGAGCAGCAACATCCCTGAACCGAAGACCGACACCGCCGAGCGCGACAGCTGGCTCGTGCTCGTGGCGTCCTTCACCGGCCTGGCCATGATCGTCATGCTCGTGGCCGCCGGCGTCGCCATGCGCGGCAACGACGACGGCGCCCCGGTGGCCGCAGCAGCGTCGACCGAGACCGTCGACGTCACCCTCGGCGACCTCTTCATCGAGCCGTCGAGCCTCACCATGCCGGCAGGCGCCACCCTGACGCTCAACGTCACCAACGAGGGCGCCATGGCCCACGACTTCAAGGTCGAGGGCACCACCGGCACGGCGATGCTCGAGCCAGGTGCGTCCGAGACGATCACCATCGGCCCCTTCGACGCCTCCACCGAGGCCTGGTGCACGGTGCCGGGCCACAAGGAGGGCGGCATGCTGATGTCGATCACCGTCGAGGGCGGTGGCGAGACCGAGGTGGCCGCCGGCGGCGGCGCACCCGCACAGGCGGCCTCCGGTGACGACGGCGCCAAGATCGACTTCAACGCCAAGCCGGCGCCGGACTGGAAGCCCTTCGACCCCCGCCTGGAGCCTGCGCCTGGCGGCACCGAGCACGAGATCACCATGCGGGCCACGGAGAAGGTGATCGAGGTCGCTCCCGGTGTGACCCAGGAGATGTGGACCTTCAACGACCAGGTCCCCGGACCGATCCTGCGGGGCAAGGTCGGCGACATCTTCACCGTGACGCTGGTGAACGAAGGCGAGCTGGGCCACTCGATCGACTTCCACGCCTCGAAGGTCGCCTGGGACGACGAGATGCGCACCATCGAGCCGGGTGAGTCGCTCGTCTACCAGTTCGAGGCCAAGTACGCCGGCTCGTGGATGTACCACTGCGGCACGGCCCCGGCCCTGCACCACATCGGCAACGGCATGTTCGGCAACATCATCATCGACCCGCCGAACCTGCCCGAGGTCGACCACGAGTTCGTCTTCGTCCAGTCCGAGCTGTACACGGGCCCTGAAGGCGGTCCCGGCGACCTGACGAAGATGCAGGGCGAGGACTGGGACGCCGTCGTCTTCAACGGCTACGTGAACCAGTACGCCAACGCCCCGATCGACGGCATCGAGGTCGGCGAGCGGGTCCGGGCCTGGGTCCTCGACGCCGGCCCCTCGGAGAACTCGAGCTTCCACGTCGTGGGCACCGTCTTCGACACCGTCTACAAGGAAGGCGCCTACCGGCTGCGCCCCGGCGACGGCCAGGGCGGCGCCCAGGCCCTCGACCTGCAACCGGCCCAGGGCGGCTTCGTGGAGTTCACCTTCGACGAGGACGGCCTGTATCCGATCGTGACCCATAAGTTCGCCAACGTGGGCAAGGGTGCGCTCGGCCTGTTCGCAGTCGGCCAGGTCGACGCCGGCGCCGGCGGCGGCCACTAGGTCCCCGGGAGGGAGCGTCCCGCCCCGGTCCGCCACCCGGCGGACCGGGGCGGGTCCGCGTCCGGGGTCACATGCGGGCGATGCGGGGGGTGCGGACGCCGGGGCCGAAGCGCTGCACCCGGTGCCCGCTGAGCCAGACCAGGCGCTCGACCCGGCCCCGCTGGCCGACCCACGGCGCCAGCAGCTCGAGCATCTCCTCGTCCGACCCCCGGGCCCGGCCGGTGAAGAACGAGCAGACGTTGTGGCTGATCCAGTAGTCGGCGAGGACGACGGCGTCGGGATCGCCGAGCGCCACCCGGGCGACGCCGTTCACCGTCCACGGGCCGAGCCCGGGCAGCGCCCGGAGCCGGGCGTAGGCGTCGGCGAGCGGGAGGTCGACGACCTCGGCGAGGCGGGCGGCGTGGCGGGCGACGGCCACCAGCGTCCGGGCCCGGCCCCGTTCCACGCCCCGCTCGTGGAACCACCACATCGGCTGCTCGACGAGGCGGGCCGGGTCGGGCGGGAGCAGCAGGTCGAGCGGCCCGGGCGCCGGCCCGCCGAGGTCGCGGCACAGCGCCTTCCACGACCGGGCCGCCTCGGTGGCGAGCACCCGCTGGCCGAGCACCCGACCGAGGAGCGCGTCGACGACGAGCCCGGTGGCGGCGTGGCGCATGCCGGCGTGGCGGCGGTTGAGGTCGTCGAGGGCCGGGTGGTCGAAGCGCAGGCCGCGGGGATCGTCGTGGTGGCCGGCGAGGTGGTGGGCGCGGGCGACGATCCACGCCGCGCCCTCACCCCAGGCGTCGACCTCGAGCGAGCCGTCCACCGCTCGGGCCCGGAAGGCGACCGGCCCCTCGGGCGTGCGGCCGGCGAGGTGCACGGCGTCGGCCCGGCCCCGCCACGTGGGCTCGGAGAGCGTGCCGAGCGACGGGATGGAGAGCGCGACGTCGAAGGGGCCGTCGAGCTCGACGGCCGCTCGCTCGTCAGGCGACACCGTCGGTGGGCCCGGTGCCGGCTGGCGGGGCGCAGGTCATGGGTTCCCGACCGTAGCGGGCCGCGGTAGAACGTCCGCCATGGCCGATCAGCTCACCGCCTCCGCATCTGCCCACGTCGACGCGCCCGCCGACGAGGTCTTCGCCTTCGTGTGCCGCCCCGCGAACCACGCCGAGATCAGCGGCGACCGCTCCGTGAAGGGCGAGCGCCATGGGCCCGACGTCCTCACCGGCGAGGGCGACACCTTCGGCATGTCCATGAAGATGTTCGGGCTCCCGTACCGGATCACGAACACGGTGGTGGAGTTCGAGCCGGGGCGGAAGATCGCCTGGTGCCACCCGGGCAAGCACCGCTGGCGCTGGGAGGTCGAGCCCGACGCCGCCGGCGGCTGCACGGTCACCGAGACCTTCGACCTGTCGCCCTCTCCGCTCAAGCCCGTGCTCAAGGCGCTGGGCTTCCCGGGGAAGCACCAGGCCAACCTCGACCAGAGCGTGGCCAACGTCGCGAAGCACTTCGCCAGCTGACGCCGGCGCGCCGCGGGCCCTGGCGGCCGGCGTGGGTCCCCGAGCCCCACGCTGACCTTCGGTACCGTTCGTGCCCGTATGTCCGGAGTCGCCGTGGGTCGAGGCGGCGGCGCGCCCCCGCCCCCTCGGCCGGGTCACGCCACCCCACCGTTCGTGGTCGCCGTCGCGGCCGGCACGGCCGCGCTCGCCCTCGGCGGGCACGGGCTCCTCGTCCCCGCGGGCCCCTCGTCGACGCTGGTGCGCGTTGGCGGCGCGCTCATCGCCCTCGCCGCCGTGGCCGCGCTCGTCCGCCTCGACGGCCCGGCCCGGGGCGCCCGCACGCTGACGCTCGTCGCCGTGGCCGGCGCCCTCACCGGGCTGGCCACCCTGCCGGTGTCCCCGGTCTCCCTCGACGATGCTCCTGGCGCCGCCCCGGCGGTGCCCGAACGGTCGCCGGACGAGGGTGGCGCCGGCACGATCTGGCTCGACCGGCCCGGCGCCGAGCAGGGCGGGGCGGGCGACCCCGGGACGCTGGTCCTGCCGCCGGGCGCGTCGCTCGAGGTCGACGGCGACGACCTGCTGCTCCGGCTGCCCGACGGGTCGGCGGCGGTGCTCGGCGACGCCGGGCGTGCCGCAGGACCGGGTACTGCGCCGGCGCCCGGCCAGCGTGCCGGGGTGCAGGCGGGCCCGTCCGGTCGCGGGGGCGGCGTCTCGGTGACCCGCTCCGACGGCCGTCCGCTCGGGCCGGGCGTCGGGCTCGGCGGCGTTCCGTTCGAGGGCCCCGACGGCCGGCGCGTCGTGGTGGGCGGCGGGGTGCTCCTCGACGTGCCGGAGCCGCTCCCGGCCGAGCCCGACGCCGGGGTCGACGACGTGGCGGACGGCGTCGAGGCCGTCCTCGCGCTGCTGCTCGCCGGGTTCGCGCTCCTCGCCTTCGCCCCGCCGGTCGTCCGGGTCGCCGGGCGCATCGCCGAGCCCGCCGCCGTCGCCGACCCCCCGACCCCCCGTGCGCCTGCCCCGGCGACATCGGCGACCGTCGAGGAGGGGCTCGCCGAGGTGCTGCGGGCGATGCTCGCCGACCCCGACCCGCGCACCGCGGTCATCGGCGCGTACGCCCGCCTGCTGGCGGCGCTCGACGAGGTCGGCTTCGCCCGCCGCGCCGAGGAGGGCCCGCACGAGCACCTCTGGCGCGCCCTCGGACCGCTCGGCGTGCGCCGGGCGCCGCTGCACCGGTTGGCCGAGCTGTTCGTGCGCGCCCGCTTCACGCCCCGGCCGGTCACCGAGGTCCACCGCCAGACCGCCATCCGCTGCCTCGCCGACGCGGTCGGCGACCTGCGCCTGCAGGATGGCGAGGTCGAGGCGCTCGTCGGTGCGCCGGCGCTGGCGGCCCAGGGAGGGCCCGGGGCGTGAACCGCCGGCTCGTCCCCGTCGCCCTGGCCGCGCTCGTCGTCGCCGGCACCGCCGCCGCGGTGGTGCCCCAGCACGCGGCGAGCATCGCCGCGCTCGCGGCCGCCACGGTGGTCGTGGTGCTCGCGCTCCTGCTGCTGGTGCTCGCCGGGCCCCTCGTCACCGCGGAGCCACCCACCACCGCGCTCGACGGCCTCCCGCCCGGTCGAGCGCCCGCCCTCGATCCGCAGGGGCTGCGCGACGCTCGCCGCGACCTCGCCGGTCGGCGGGCCGCCGGTTCGCTGCCGCCGGCGGTGTGGGAGCGCCTGGTCGTCGCCGCCGTGCTGCGCCTGCAGCGGTGCGGCATCGACATCGACTCGCCGAGCACCCGCGAGCAGGGCCGGGCGCTGCTCGCCCCCGGCACCTGGGCGTTGCTGGTCACGCCACCGGCGCCGGGCACCACGGCCGACGCCGCCGGCGCCGCCGCCACGGTCCACCGCACGCTGGACGAGCTCGACGCCCTCGCCGCCCCCTACGGAGGCCACCCATGACCGCCATCGACGACGACGTGCCCGTCGACACCCCGGACACCCCCGACGCCGTGCCGTCCACCACCCGCGCCGCCGCGCTCGCCGGTCGGATCGCCGACGAGGTCGAGCGTGCGGTCATCGGCAAGCGCGACGTCGTGGACCTGGTGCTCGCGGCCGTGCTCGCCGGCGGCCACGTGCTGCTGGAGGACGTGCCCGGGGTGGCCAAGACCCTGCTCGCCCGCAGCCTCGCCACCGCGTGTGGGCTGCGGTTCTCCCGGGTGCAGTTCACGCCCGACCTGCTGCCGTCAGACATCACCGGCTCGCTCGTGCTCGACCTCGGCACCCGCACGCCCGCGTTCCGGCCGGGACCGGTGTTCACCGACGTCCTCCTCGCCGACGAGGTCAACCGCGCACCGGCCAAGACGCAGGCCGCGCTGCTCGAGGCCATGCAGGAGGGGCAGGTCACCGTCGACGGCGACGCGCACCGCCTCGGCCGCCCGTTCGCCGTCGTCGCCACCCAGAACCCCATCGAGGCCGAGGGCACGTACCCCCTGCCCGAGGCCCAGCTCGACCGGTTCCTCGTGCGGATCGCGCTCGGCTACCCCGGCGCCGACGACGAGCTCGCCATCCTCCGGGGGCGGCTCGCCCGGCGGCAGCCCGACGTGGCGGTCGAGCCGGTCGTGTCCCGGTCGACCTTCGTCGCCGTGCAGGAAGCCGTCGAGGACGTCCACGTCGACGACGCCCTCGTCGCCTATGCGCTCGCCCTCGTGCGGGCCACGCGGGACGAGCCCGACATCGCCGTCGGCGCCAGCCCGCGGGGGTCGCTCGCCCTGGTGACGCTGGCGCGGGCGTGGGCGCTGGTGCGGGGGCGCGACTACGTGGGCCCCGACGACATCCGCGCCCTCGCCGTCCCCACGCTCAGCCACCGCATCGCCCTCGACGACGACGCCTGGATGCGGGGCACGCTCGCCGACGACGTCGTCCGGCGGGTCATCGACCGGGTGCCTGCGCCGAGCTGGTCGTGACCAGACCCGCACGGATCTGGCAGCCGAATCGTCACACCGGCGGGCCGGACGGCGCGGGCCAGGTCGCGGCGGACGGCCGGTCGGACGGCGTGCCGGTCACCGCCTCGGTCTCGGCCGAACGCCGCCTCGGCGCCTACGTGGTCCTCGTGGCCACCGGCGCCGTGCTCGCGCTGGTCACCGGGCGGGCCGGGTTCGTGGCCGTCGCTGCGCCTGCCGCGCTGCTCCTGGCATGGGGTGCACGCGCCGGTCGGGCGCCCGGGGTGCTCGTGTCCGTGGTCGACCCGCCCGCTCGCGTGCTCGAGGGCGACCGCTGGGAGCTCGAGCTCGAGCTGGTGTGGGCGGGCCCGGCCGAGGTCGACGTGGTCCACGTCGGGCTGGGCGGCCACCGCCAGGTGGGCCCAAGCGGCCGGGTCGTCGCGGGCGACGGCGGCGGGCGGCTCCGACTGGGGGTCGAGGCGGAGCGCTGGGGACGGCACCGCCTCGGCCAGGTGGCGGTCCGGGCCCGCCGCCCCGGCGGCTTCCTCGTCCACGACCTCGTGGTCGACCTGCCCGGCACGGTGCGGGTGCTGCCCGCCGCCGCCCGGCTCGACGCCCTCCTGCACCCGGCCCGGCCCCGGGCCGCGGCGGGCGCCCATCCCGCGCCGACCCGTGGGCCGGGCACCGACTTCGCCGACCTGCGGCCCTACGTGCCGGGCGACCGGCTGCGCGACCTCTCCTGGTCGGCCACGGCGCGCAGCGACGCCCCGTGGATCGTGGTCCACCACCCCGAACGGACCGGCACGGTGGTGCTGGTGCTCGACGGGTTCGTCGAGGCCGGCCTGCCGGACGGCACGCTCGACCGGGCGGCACGGGTGGTGTGGTCGCTGGCCGGCCACCACCTCCGCAACGGCGACCGCGTCGGCCTGCTCACGGCGGCGCCGTCGCCGCGCTGGCTCCCTCCCGTCGCCGGCCGGCGCGCCCGCTGGCAGGTCCTCGACGCCCTCCTGCTCGCCCGCACCACCGCTGACGTCGGTGGTCGACGGGGTCGGTCGGCTCGAGCGGCGCACGGCGTTGCGTCGGACGTGACCGTCCCCGCCGACGCGTTCGTGGTCGGCGTCAGCCCGCTCCAGTCGGACGCGTTCGTCGCCACGGTCGTCCACCACCGCCGCCTCGGCCGCCCGACCGCGGTGGTCGCGGTCGAGACCGCCGACCTGCTCCCGCCGCCCGGCGACGAGGTCGAGCGGGCCGCCCGGCGGCTCTGGGCCCTCGACGTCGAGGTCCGCCGCGCCACGCTGTCCCGCGCCGGGGTGCGGTCGCTGCTCGTCGCCGACGACGTCACGCCCGCCGTCCGGTCCCTCTCCCACCTCCGGCACCGCACGACAGCGGTGCCGGTGCGACCCGTGCCCGCATGACCGTTCTGGACGCGGATGCTGCGCACCGGGCGGTGCAGGTGGCGGGCGCGCTGGTCGGGTCGGGGTGCCTGGCCGTCGCCGGCCTCGCGCTCGGCGGAGCCTGGTGGGTCGGCGCTGCACTCGGTGCGGTCGGCATCGTCTCCGGTCGGTTGGGAGCGGTCGTGCACGCCGTGGCCACGGTGGCGCTCGCCGGGGGCGCGGTCACCGCCGGCCAGGAGTGGCTCGTCCCGGTGTTGGTCGTCGGCGTGGTGGCCACGGTCGAGGCCGGCGCGGTGCGCGACCGGCGCACGGTGGTCCGGGCCCGACCCGACACCGGTCGGGCAGTGGCCGCGACGGCCGCCGCCGGCGGCCTGTCCGCACTGCTCGTCGCTGTCGGCGCGGCCGGCGTCGAAGCGTCGGTGCCGGCGATGCTCGTCGCCGCCGGCGCCTCGGTGGCGCTCCTCACCGCCCTCCGCAGCTGAGCGGGCGCTGCCCGGGCTGTGCGCGCCCTGGGAGGTGGCGTCCTGCCCGGGCTGGCGGGTGGTTGGGGTCTGCCCGGGCTGTGCGCGCCCTGGGAGGTGGCCTCCTGCCCGGGCTGGCGGGCGCCCCGCCGGCGTCAGCCGGCTTCGGCGAGGCGGGTCTCGACGGAGAGGTTGTCGCCCTCGGCCGTGACCAGCTCGACGACCCGGCCCGCATCGACGACGTCGGCCCGGGCCCGCTCCAGCGCGGCCAGGCGCTCGGGGGTGTCGGTGACGGTGGCCGACATGATCTCGGTGCGCATCGACACCTTGGCGTCCGACTTGGCCTTGCGCAGCAGCGACAGGACCTCGCCGGCCACGGTCCGGGTCAGCGCGGCGCCATCGTCAGGGCCGCCGGCCGCCTCGCGGAGCTCCTCGGCCACCGGCCACGGCGACCGGTGGATCGAACCCTCCTGCCACCACGACCAGACCTCCTCGGTGACGTAGGGCAGGAACGGGGCGAACAGCTTGAGCAGCGTCTGCAGGGCGAGGCGGAGGGCGACCTTGGCGGAGTCGGCCTCGGCGCCGGAGCCGTACGCCCGTCCCTTGACGAGCTCGAGGTGGTCGTCGGTGAAGGTCCAGAAGAAGGTCTCGGTGCGCTCGAGGGCGCGGGCGTAGTCGTAGCCGTCGAAGACCCGGGTGGCCTCGTCGACGAGGTCGGCCAGGCCGAGCAGCATCGCCCGGTCGAGGGCCTCGGTCACCGTGGCGCCGGCGGCGGGCTCGCCGATGCCGAGGGCGAACTTCGATGCGTTCAGCAGCTTGATGGCCAGACGCCGGCCGATCTTCATCTGCCCCTCGTCCATGGCCAGGTCGCGGCCCGGACCGGCGCCGCACGCCCAGTACCGCACGCCGTCGGCGCCGTACTGCTCGAGCAGCTCGAAGGGCCCCTGCTGGGCGTTGCCCTTCGACTTCGACAGCTTCTTGCGGTCGGGGTCGACGACGAAGCCCGAGATGCCGGCGTGGCGGAACGGCAGGTCGTCGAACAGCTCGTGGGCCTTGACCACCGTCGAGAACAGCCAGGTCCGGATGATCTCGTGGGCCTGGGGACGCAGGTCCATGGGGTAGACCCGCTCGAACAGGTCGGGGTCCTCCTCCCACTTCGACGCGATCTGCGGCGACATCGACGACGTGTTCCACGTGTCCATGACGTCGGGGTCGGCCGCGAAGCCGCCGGGCTGGTTGCGCTGCGACTCGTCGTAGCCGGGCGGGACCATCGTGGTGGGGTCGACCGGGAGCATGTCCTCGGTGGCGACGATGGGGGACAGGTAGTCGACCAGGCCCTCGTCGTCGATCGGGTACCAGATGGGGAACGGCACGCCGAAGAAGCGCTGGCGGGTGATGTTCCAGTCGCCCTGCAGGCCGTTCGCCCAGTCCTCGAAGCGGACCCGCATGTACTCGGGGTGGAACTCGAGGCCCTTCGCCCGCTCGATGATCTCCGACGCCGGCGGGTAGCGGATGAACCACTGGTTGGACGTGACGATCTCCAGCGGCTTCTTGCCGTTCTCCCAGAACTTGACCGGGTGGGTGATGGGGCGGGGGTCGCCGTCCATGCGACCGGCGGCCTGGAGCAGCTCGACGATGGCCTTCTGCGCCGAGAAGACGGTCTTGCCGGCCAGCTCGGCGTAGGCGGCGTTGGCAGCGTCGGGGTCGGTGGACACCCAGACGTCGCCGTCGTGGTCCGCGGTCGCGGTCCAGGCGAGCTCGCGCTCGAACCGGCCGTCGTGGCGGACGACGGGGCGGATGGGCAGCCCGAGCTCGCGCCACCAGATGACGTCGGTGGTGTCGCCGAAGGTGCAGATCATCGCGATGCCGGTGCCCTTGTCGGGCTGGGCCAGCTCGTGGGCGACGATGGGCACCTCGACGCCGAACAGCGGGGTGACCGCGCGGTGGCCGAACAGCGGCTGGTACCGCTCGTCGTCGGGGTGGGCGACGAGGGCGACGCACGCGGGCAGCAGCTCGGGGCGGGTGGTGTCGATCCAGACCACGTCGCCGTCGGGGCCGCCGCCACCGGGCAGGCCGAACGAGAGCTTGTGGTAGGCGCCGGGGACCTCGCGGTCCTCCAGCTCGGCCTGGGCGACCGCGGTCTGCATGTCGACGTCCCAGAGCGTGGGCGCCCCCGAGCGGTAGGCGATGCCTCGCTCGAGCAGGCGCAGGAAGCCCTTCTGGGAGATGCGGGACGCCACCGGGCCGATGGTGGTGTAGGTCTGGTCCCAGTCGACGGAGAGGCCCACGGTGCTCCACAGCTCGTGGTACTCCTCCTCCATCTGGACGACGACCTCCTCGCAGAGCTCGACGAAGTTCGGCCGCGAGATCCGCACCGGGTCCTTGGGCAGCCGGCCCTTCTCGTCGGGCTGGGGCGGCGTGAAGTCGGGGTCGTAGGGGAGCGACGGGTCGCACAGGGTCGCCGTGAGGAGCTGGACGCGGCGCTCGACGTTGAGGCCGTTGTCGTCCCACCCCATCGGGTAGAAGACCTCCTTGCCCTGCATGCGCTGGTAGCGGGCCACGGTGTCGGTGTGCGTGTACGACATCACGTGGCCGATGTGCAGCGAACCCGACACGGTGGGCGGGGGCGTGTCGATCGAGTACACCTCGTCGCGGGTCTTCGATCGGTCGAAGCGGTACGTGCCCTGCTCGTCCCAGATCGCCCGCCACTTGGCCTCGAGCCCGTCCAGGGTCGGCTTGTCGGGGATGCTGCTCACGAGCGCCGAGGGTACCGGTGCCCCGGTTCGTCCCGGAAAGGCGATGCGACGCTCAGTCCACCAGCCGCGGCTCCGGGTCGGGCAGGTCGGTCCGGGGTCGTGGCCGGTCCGGGGGCAGGGCGTCGGGCGGCGGTTCCCCGGCCCAGGCCGACAGGTCGACGATGCCGTCCCCGAGCAGCCGGAGCAGCGCCCAGCTCAACCGCTCGCCGCCGGCGGCGGTGAGGTGGACGTCGTCGGGCTCGCGGACCCTGTGCTCGCTGCCGTCGGCCGCCGGCAGGAACGCCGAGTAGGAGCCGTCGGGCTGCACGAACCAGCTCCAGGTGTCGACGTACCGCACCCACGGGCGCTCCTCCGCCTGCGCCTCGTAGATGGCGTTGAGCAGGTCGACGTGGTCGACGCCGCTGGCCGGTCCCATGATCGGCTGGCCCAGCCACACCACGATGCGGTCGCCGTCGGGGTCCCGCAGCAGGTCCATCGTGCCGGCCACCCGCCGGCGGTACTCCTCGATCCAGCACCGCTCGAACCGGCGGCAGATCGTCCCGTCGTCGAGGCGCAGGCTCTGCGCGTCGTTGGCGCCGAACAGCAGCACCATGACCTCCGGGTCGGTGGCCACCACGTCCTCGGCGAGGTGCTGGGGCCAGTTGAAGTAGTCGGGGCGGGACAGACCCGAGACGACGCGGTGGTCGATGGTGGGCGTGATGATGCCGGTGGTGCCGGCGACCCGCTGGAGGGCGATCCCGAAGCTCCGGGCCATCGAGTCCCCGCCCAGGTAGAGGCGCAGCGGCCGGGCCGCGCTCGGCGTCCGGATCGTGGGAGGTGCGTCCTGCCGGGCGGCGGCCCGGGCCGAGCGCTGGTCGACGAGGTCCTCGACGTCGGCGTCGCTGCTGCCGGGGTGGTCCGGGCCGAGCGCCCCTTCGATCGCCTGGCGGGGTCGGGTCAGCCCCACGGCGTCGGCCACGGCCTCCAGCCCACCCCACAGCGCGACGGAGGGACCGCGCCAGGGGTCGTCGAACGACTTCTGCTCGGCCCGCTCGGCCATCCGGTCCGCGTTGAGGAAGGCACCGAGCAGCAGGCCGGCGAGCATCACCAGCAGCACGTGGCCGGCGGCGACGGGTCGGTGGCTGGCGAGGTGCGGGTGCTCGTCGTCGTCGCCCGCCGGCTCCGGGTCGACCCGCAGCGGCGGCTCTGCTCGCGCCACGCGACGGGCACGGGGGGCGTCCGGGCGGCGCGGTCGGGGGTCGGTGGAGGAGGCCATCAGAACTGGAAGTAGATGAACGGGCCGACGCCCTCGGGGCCCAGGGTGTCGATGGCGAGGAGACCGACGCCGAGCATCGCGGCCTGAGCGGCCAGGTGCAGTCGGGCGAAGCCAGCCTGGGCGGCGAGCACCGCTCGCAGCGGGACGAACTGCGTGGCGAGCATGCCCGCGACGGCGAGCACGACGACGGGGTTGACGAGCGATGCGCCGGCGTGGGCGTGGCCGCCCCAGCCGGTGACCAGGCGGCCGAGCACGCCCAGCGCGTCGGCGAACGTCGGGGAGCGGAAGAACACCCAGGCGACGCACACGATGGCGAACGTGCGCAGGCGCCCGAGGACCGGGTGCGGCTCGTACGCGCGCCAGCGCTCCAGCGCGAGGACGCCGCCGTGGATGGCGCCCCAGATCACGAAGGTCCACGCCGCCCCGTGCCACAG
This sequence comes from Acidimicrobiales bacterium, assembly GCA_035764875.1. Taxonomy (GTDB): domain Bacteria; phylum Actinomycetota; class Acidimicrobiia; order Acidimicrobiales; family Salinilacustritrichaceae; genus Salinilacustrithrix. The sequence continues at coordinate 27,751 of DASTYO010000001.1, forward strand.
CCCGCCGAGGAGCATGGTGAGGGCGAGGTTCCGGTACGTCGCACCCACGCCGCCCCGGTTCCCGCCGAGCGGGATGTACAGGTAGTCGCGCAGCCAGCGGGACAGGGTCATGTGCCAGCGGCGCCAGAAGTCCTGGAGGCTGACCGCGGTGTACGGGGCGTCGAAGTTCTGGGGGAAGCGGAACCCCAGCAGGAGCGCGCAGCCGATGGCGATGTCCGTGTACCCCGAGAAGTCGGCGTAGATCTGCACGGCGTAGCCGAGCACGGCCCAGAGGACCTCCCAGGCGCTGTGCTGGGCGGGTGCCCCGAACACCGGGTCGACGATCTGGTCGGCGAGGTAGCTGGAGACGACCACCTTCTTGAAGAGGCCGGCGGCGATGAGGCGGAACGCCGGCGCCGAGCGCACCCGGCGGGGATCGGCCCGGCGGCGCGCCTGGGGGACGAGCTCGCTGGCCCGCACGATCGGCCCGGCCACCAGCTGGGGGAAGAACGACAGGAACAGCGCCGTCTCCGACAGGGAGATCGGCTCCTGGTGGCCCCGGCCGATGTCGATCACGTAGCTCATCGCCTGGAACGTGAAGAACGAGATGCCGACGGGCAGGACGATGCCGGCCACGGTCGAGGCCGCGTCGACGTCGCCGAAGGGGAGCGGGTTCCACACGTCGACGACGAGCCACTCGGCGTACTTGAACCACCCGAGCAGGGCCAGGTTGGCGGCGACCGCCACCCGCACCGTCCACCGGCTCGTCGCCGTGGGCCGTCCGAGGGGCATGGCTCGCGCCGTCGCCCACCCGAACGCCCAGTTCCCGACGATGCTCGCGCCCAGCAGGCCCGCGTAGCGCCAGCTCCACCACCCGTAGAAGACGAAGCTGGCCGCCGTCATGGTGAGCCGCCAGCGGAGCGGGAACGGCCGGGTGAGCCAGCTGGCCGTGAACGCCACGACGAAGAAGACGGCGAAGGTGGCCGTGGGGAACAGCACGGTCAGGCCTCCGGCAGCCGGGGGTCGGGCGGTCGGGCGGGTCGCCGCATCGAACGGGGCAACCTAGGGCGAGACGGGGGTCACCCGCCCCGACGTCGCCGTCGATGTCCCTGGGTGCGGCGCGGGCCCGTCGCTACCCTCGGCGCCGTGCTGCACCTGTTCGACACCGCCCGGGCCGCCGTCGTCCCGTTCGAGCCCTCCACGCCGGGGAAGGCCTCGATCTACGCGTGCGGCCCCACGGTGTACGGCCCACCCCACCTCGGCCACGGCCGCAACCAGGTGTCCTACGACCTGCTCCGCCGGTACCTGGCGTGGGCCGGCTACGAGGTCACGTTCGTGTCGAACATCACCGACATCGACGACAAGATCATCGACCGCGCCGCCCGCGAGGAGCGGCCGTGGCAGGACATCACCGAGCGGTGCGAGCGCGTCTGGTTCGAGGCCATGGACCGGCTCGGCATCCTGCGCCCCGACCACACCCCCCACGCCACCGCCTACGTCGACCAGATGGTGGCGCTCATCGAGCGGTTGCTGGCGGACGACGTCGCCTACACCACCTCCGACGGGGTGTACCTCGACGTGTCGAAGGTCGAGGGCTACGGGCTGCTCGCCCACGGCGACCTCGACCAGCTGCGCAGCGGCGCCCGTGTCGAAGCCAACGTCGAGAAGCGCTCACCGCTCGACTTCGCGCTGTGGAAGCTGGCCAAGCCGGGCGAGCCTTCGTGGCCGGCGCCGTTCGGCGACGGTCGCCCGGGCTGGCACACGGAGTGCGTGGTCATGAGCCTCGACCTGCTCGGCGAGGGGTTCGACATCCACGCCGGCGGCAACGACCTGCAGTTCCCGCACCACGAGAACGAGCGGGCCCAGGCCGTCGCCGAGGGCAAGCGCTTCGCCAACCTGTGGTTCCACCACGGGATGGTCGAGATCGACGGCGAGAAGATGTCGAAGTCGCTCGGCAACGTGTCGAACCTGCTCGACCTCATGGATGCCTACGACCCGAGGGCGTTCCGCCTGCTCGTGCTGCGGGCCCACTACCGCTCGCCCATCGACGTGAGCGACGAGTCGATGCGCGACGCCGAGGCGGCCGTCGCCCGCCTCGACTCCTTCGCCCGCCGCTTCGCGGCTCAGGCGGCGGAGGAGGCGCCGGATCCGGCGGTGATCGACCGGTTCCGCACGGCGATGGACGACGACCTGAACACGCCGGGCGCCGTCGCCGCGCTGTTCGACGCGGTCAAGCGGGCCAACGCCGACGACGATCTGCCCGCGGCGGCAGCCGCGCTGGAGATCGCGCGCGTGCTGGGGCTCGAGCTGCGGAGCGAGGCCGGCGCGGTGCCCGAGGAGGTGCTCGAGCGGGCCCGGGCCCGCGACGACGCTCGTGCCGCCAAGGACTGGGCCACCGCCGACCGCATCCGTGACGAGCTCACGGGCGCGGGGTGGGTGGTCGAGGACACCGCGGACGGCACGGTGGTGCGCCCGGCCTGAGCCGGGCCGCAGCCGGGTGCCCGGCGGCTACAGGCCGAGCCCGCCGCCGGAGGTGAGCGTGTCGGTCACGGTCGTGACCGTGTCGGTGACGGTGGTCGTCACCGGCTCGGTGGCCTCGAGGACGGGCTCGGCGGCCTCGACCACCGGAGCGAGCACCTCGTTCAGCGGGTTGGTGATCGGGTCGTCGGTGTCGCCGGGGATGTCGACGACGGTGCCGTCCTCGGGCGTCAGGTCGCCGGTGATGCCCCCGACGTCGATGCTGCTGTCGTCGGGATCGACGGACACGGGCGCGGTGGGCAGGGGGTTCGACGGGGTCTCGGCGGCGGGGATCAGGCCGTCGTCGGTGGTGCCCGGCGTGGTCGCTCCGCCGGAGCTCTCACCGGCTGCGGCGGCAGGCGCCGCCAGCTCGGCACCGTCGCCGGCGCTCCGGAACGAGGGCGACAGCGACCGGCGGGCGTTCGAGGTGATGGCGTCCGGCGTGGTGAGCGGCAGGACGAGGTCGGACAGGTCGACCGGCTTCGGCGTGTCGATGTCGGCCACGAGGGGAGCGAGCGGCGAGGCGACGGGATCGCTGCCGCCGCCGGTGCCGAACAGGGCGGCGCCGAGCACGCCGACCGCGGCGGCGAAGGCGCTGGCGCCGGCGAGGACCTTCTCGGTGCGAGGGGAGAGGCCGGTGGCGGTGGACGAGGCGAGGGCGGCGGTCCACGCAGCGCGGGAGCGGTCGAGCAGGTCATCCGTCGGGGGGACGGCGAGCGCGGGCAGGGCGGCGGCGAGGGAACCCACCCGCACGGCGCGGTCGGCGCAGCCGAGGCAGTTCTCGAGGTGGTGCTCGAGCGTCTCGCGGTCGGCCTGGTTCAGCGTGCCGTCCTCCATGGCGCCGAGGCGCACGACGGCCCGACCGCAGTCGCGGTCGGCGGTGGTGGCGACGTTGGCGCGCAGGTAGCGGTCGCGCAGGCCGAGCCGCGCCCGCACGGCGAGCTGGTCGACGCCCTCGGCGGTGAGCTCGACGATCGGGGCGACGACGCCGGCCGGGAGGCGCTCGGCGTCGCGGAGCCACAGCACGCTCCGCCAGCGCTCGGGGAGCCCGGTGAAGGCGGTGGCGAGCAGCGGGTCGGCGTCGTCGCCGACCACCGGGCTCGACGACGTGCCCGACCGGCGCAGGTCGAGGGCGGCGTTGCGCGTCGCGGCAGCGAGGGCGGTGCCGTGGTCGTTGGCCTGGAAGCGTCCGGCGCGGAGGGCGGTGAACGTGGTGCCGGTGGCCTCCGCCACGGCGGCCGCCGCGGTGTCGGGATCGCCGGTGACCGCGAGGCCGAGGCGCCAGGCGAGCGGCGCATGGCGGCGGTGGAGCTCGGCGAAGGCGGCGTCGTCGCCTCGGCTCGCCGCGCTCACCAGCGCCTGGTCGGTCTTCGTGGTGGTGTCGTTGCTGCGCTTCATGGTGCGTCGCCCCCGCCGGATCGTGGTCGTCGTGCGTGGAGGTTTCGCCGCGCTCACCGAGGTGTCCTTCCGATACCCGCGTCCGTCGCTGGATCGCCATGCGCGAATCGGACCAACCGGTCGGAACCGGTACGGTCGGGCGAGCGCACGGCGTCGCAGGCAGGGTATCGGCCGGGTGGCGGCGAAGGGTTACTCGCCGGTAACTTGGACTCGGCGCCCCGTCGTCCCGAGCTCCACCATCCCACCTGGAGGAACCCCCATGGCCGAGTTCTCGCTGCAGCTCTCCGAAGACCAGATCCAGATCCGCGACTGGATCCACGAGTTCGCCAAGGACGTCCTCCGGCCGGCCGGCCAGGAGTGGGACGACCGGGAGGAGTTCCCGTGGCCCATCGTCCAGGAGGCGGCCAAGATCGGCCTGTACGGGTTCGACTTCTTCGCCAACATGTCGATGTCCGATCCCACGGGCCTCACGATGCCCATCGCCCTCGAGGAGCTGTTCTGGGGCGACGCCGGCATCGCCCTGTCGATCTTCGGCTCCGGTCTGGCCGCCGCCGGCATCGCAGGCAACGGCACGCCCGAGCAGGTCATGGAGTGGCTGCCCCAGTGCTTCGGTGACGAGAACGACGTGAGGATCGCCGCCTACTGCGTGTCCGAGCCCGACGCCGGCTCCGACGTCTCCTCCCTGCGCACCCGTGCCGAGTACGACGAGGCCACCGACGAGTGGGTCCTCAACGGCACGAAGGCGTGGGCCACCAACGGCGGCATCGCCCACATCCACGTCGTCACCGCCACCGTCGACCCCGCCCTCGGCTCCCGCGGCCAGGCCAGCTTCGTCATCCCCGAGGGGACGCCCGGCCTCGAGCAGGGCCAGAAGTACAAGAAGCACGGCATCAAGGCCAGCCACACCGCCGAGGTCGTCCTCACCGATTGCCGCATCCCCGGCCGCATGCTGCTGGGCGGCAAGGAGAAGCTCGACGCCAAGCTGGCCAAGGCCCGTGAGGGCGCCAAGACCGGCGAGAAGCAGCCGGCCATGGCCACCTTCGAGGCCACCCGCCCCGCCGTGGCGTCGATGGCCGTGGGCATCGCCCGCGCCGCGTACGAGATCGCCCTCGAGTACGCCCACGAGCGCACGGCGTTCGGGAAGCCCATCTTCGAGAACCAGGCGATCGCCTTCATGCTCGCCGACATGAAGACCGAGATCGACGCCTCCCGCCTGCTGGTGTGGCGTGCCGCGTGGCTGGCCCGCAACGGCGGCGGCTACAAGTACGCCGAGGGATCGATGTCGAAGCTGAAGGCCGGCCGCACCGCCACCTGGGTCACCGAGCGGGCCATCCAGATCCTCGGCGGCTACGGATACACCCGCGAGTACGACGTCGAGCGCATGCACCGCGACGCGAAGATCATGGACATCTTCGAGGGCACCGAGCAGATCCAGCAGGGGATCATCGCCCGGGCCATCTCCGAGGGGCGCATCGACCCGCTGCGGTAGCTGCTGACCCGGGCCCGCGGGCCCACCAGATCGACCAGAGGACCGGGTCCCCCACCGGTCCTCTGGTCGTTTTTCCGGCCCGCGTCCACCCGTCGGCGCGACCGCTGGAGCGGGCGCAGCCGCGTGGGGATCGACTCCGATGGGCGAGCTACCTCGCCACGGGCGTGCGGGGCGCGTCCGGCTGCGAGGTCCAGAGGTGGTCGAGGGCTGGTGCCCGTGTGAACAGCAGCAGGCTGATCACCACGACCCAGACCCCGGAGAGCGGTGCCGCGACGAGCCCGACGATCGGGACGAGCATCAGCAGGCCCAGCACCACAGCCGACCAGGCCACGTAGGGCGGGAAGAGCTCTCGTCCGCGCAGGAGCGCGATGCCGCTGGCGATGAGCATGGTCGAGAACCCGATCGCGACGGGATAGGAGCTCCACCCGTCGAGCGAGTTGAGCGCCTGGAGCGCCTCGTCTCCGAGCTCGGCGGTCTGCGCCGCCTCGGCCAGGGCCCCATGGATGAGCGCCTGCACGCCCAAGCCCGCCGCTGCGACCACGGCGCCGGCCAGCTCGGCGTCGGCGGAGAGCCGCCCCGAGGGATGCAGGTCGTGCAGCACCGCGCGGAGGTGGGCGGCGAAGAACAGGAGCGGCACGGCTGCGACGGCGACGAGGAACGCGGCGATCTGGTGCTGCGTCTCGTTGTCGTAGGCGTCCCTGATCTCGGATCCGACCGAGTGGTGATCGGGTGTGCCGCCGGCCGTCGCGAGGCCGACGGCGAAGAGCACCACGGCGACCGCTCCGAGCAGCGAGATGGACCTGCGGTCAGGTCTGGCCATGACGCACCTCCCGCCATCCGCGGATCGGCTGTTGCGAGAACCCGTGGTCGATCAGCTCCACGTTCATCGGTGCGCCCCCTGTCGATGCGGTAGGTGGAAGAGACGGCGGTATCCCGCGGCCACCGGAGCCCGGGCCCCCGGGGCCGAGCCGGGCGGAGCCGGTGGGGTCGCGACCGGGGCGCCGTCCCGGGCGGCTTCCACCCGCAGCTCGGGCAGCCAGCGCAGCCACGTCGGGAGGTACCAGTTCCAGTTGCCGAGCAGCCGCATGGACGCCGGCACGAGCACCGTTCGCACGATGGTCGCATCCATGAGGACGGCGACGCCGAGGCCGAACCCCATCTGCTGCAGCTCGGTCAGATCGCCGGACGCGAACCCGGCGAAGACGGCGACCATGATGAGCGCGGCACCGGTGATGATCCCTGCGGTCGACCGCAGCCCGTAGGCCACCGACGCGGCGTTGTCCCCGGTCTCGTCGTGGTGCTCCCGGATCCTCGAGAGCAGGAACACGTGGTAGTCCATCGAGAGGCCGAACAGCACCGAGAACAGGAACAGGGGCAGCCACGCGGCGACGAACTCGCCCTGTCGGAAGCCGAGCACGCCGGCCCCGATGCCTTCTTGGAACACCAGGACCAGCAGGCCGTAGGCGGCGCCGACCGACAGCAGGTTCATGAGGATCGCCTTGAGCGCGATGACGACGGAGCGGAAGACCACGGTCAACAGGACGAACGACGTGCCGAGGACCAGCGCGAACACGATCGGCAGGTAGCGGTCGATGATGTCGAAGCCGTCCGTGTTCCACGCGGTGTCACCGCCGACGAGGACCGTGGCCTCGGTCCCGGCGAACGCGGCCGGGATGTAGCGGTCGCGTAGTCGCTCGACGGCACGGACCGACGCATCGCTCGACGGGTCACCCGCCGTGGGGGCGGACACGACGGCGAGGTCGCCGGCCGGGTTGGCCTCGATGTCAGACGGGCCGAACGCGCCATCCCCGGCGAGCGCAGCGCGCACGTCGTCGATCGCCTGTTGGACGCGGGGGTCGGAGAGATCGGCGTCGATGGCGATCTCCACCGGTGAGTCCAGCCCGCCGGAGAAGTCCGCCTCCATGATGTCGAAGGCCCGTCGAGCCTCGGTGCCGGCGGGCAGCATGCTCGCCCCGGGGAACCCGAGGTTGATCCCGGAGTACGGCACCGCGGCGGCGGCCAGCACGCCCGCCGAGACCACGACGCTGGCGACGGGACGTCGCATCACGCCGTGGCTGACCCGGTCCCAGAAGCCTCCGGCACGCGCCTCGCGGATGCCCTTGTGCCGCAGCACCCGCAGTGCGTCGATCCGGTCGCCGAGGAGCGAGAGCAGCGCGGGGAGGAGCGTGAGGGCGGCGAGGATGGAGGCGAGGGCCACGAAGATGGCGCCGGCCGCGAGGCTGCGGAACATCGTCATGGGCACGACCAACATGCCGAGCAGGGCCACCACCACCGTCATCCCGGAGAACGCCACGGCCCGGCTCGCGGTCGCTCCGGTGACCTCGATCGCCCGCTGTTGGGTGCACCCGCAGCAGCGCTCCTCCCGGTATCGGGAGATCACGAACAGCGAGTAGTCGATGCCGAGCGCCAAGCCCATCATGGCGATCATCTGCTCGACGAAGAACGTGAACGAGTACAGCTGGCCGACGACCGCCACTGTGCCGGTGGCGATCACGATCGAGGCGAGGGCCATGAGGATCGGGATCAGGCCGGCGATCACGGCGCCGAACACGACGAGGAGCACGACCAGTGCCACCAGGATCCCGATCGCCTCGCCGGTGGCGAGGTCCTCCTTGGCCACCTCGTCGATGTCCCAGGCCACGCTGTGCTGGCCGAAGGTCGACGTCTCGAACGACGTGCCGTCGTGGCGCGCCAGCAGGGCCCGCAGGTCCGGCACCACCTCGTGGGCCAGCTCGTCCTCCGGCGGAAGCATCAAGGCGATGAGGGTCGTCCGCCGGTCGGCGGACACCAGGGACGGGTCTCCGAGCTGGTAGTAGGACATGCTCGCCCCGACCGCCGACGGTCCGAGCTCGGCGATCTCCTGCTGCAGGTCCTCGACGTAGGCGCGGAACTCGGGCTCGTCCACGGTCCGGCCCTCGGAACGGACGATGACCAGCTCGATGTTGTGCTCCTCGCCCCGCAGGCGAGCCTCGATGAGCTCCTCGGCGCGCTTGGCCTCGGGATCGTTCGTGTAGCTCATGTCGGTCGTCAGCGCATCCCCGAGGAGCGCGCCGGACAGCGCCAGCGCGACTGCCACCGCCGCGCCCCACAACCCGACCGTGAGCCACGGACGTCGGCTGCTCGCCCTCGTCAAGGACTGTGGAGACATCACGCCCACCACCCCCTTCGGCGCTCACCTCGAGTCCGAGGCTCGCCGCCAACAACAGGCAGGCGTCTCTTCTGCGAGCGTCGTCCCCGGCGCGCGGTGGCGGAAGGGTCCTTGGACCCTAAAAGCGTCGCTCTGCGTTGCGCGCACGATGGGAGCAAGCGACAGAAGGGGGTCGCGATGAAGCTCCACTGGTTGATGCCGTGCGTGCTCGTGGTGGCGCTCGGGGCACTCGTCCTCGTCGCCGCCGGGGTGGAGGCCGAGACGATCGTCGTGGCCGGGGCGGCACTCGCATGCCCGCTCATGATGCTGCTGATGATGGGTGGCGGGATCCACCGGCTCGCGCACCGCGGGCAAGGCGCACACGCGCCTGCCGACACCGCGCCGGAGAAGCCCACGACCACGCAGTCCTGAGCGGCCTGTTCTCGGAGCGTGATGTGCGGGGTAGCGGGGCTGGGACCATCCACCACGAACGGCAGGAGGACCCATGCCCGAGGACGATCAGAGCGGCGGTGCGGGCGGAGGCGGCCAGCAGCAGCACGGTGGTGACGAGTCGGGCATGCAGCGGGGGATGTACCTGCGCTTCGGCGCCATGATCCTCACGTCGATGGTGCTGATGTACTTCGTGATGTTCGTGGGTTCGTGGGAGCTCAGCCACGTGCGGTTCAGTCAGAGCCGCGTGTTCATGGCGATCACGATGGGCGGCACCATGGGCCTGGTGATGCTCGCCTGGATGCTCCACATGTACAAGAGCGTCAAGGGGAACATCGTCATCGTCGTGGTCAGCCTGCTGCTCCTCGGCGGTGGCATCGTCCTCGACCGGAGCCAGGCGACGGTGGGCGACGTGTCGTTCATGCGGGGGATGATCCCGCACCACTCCCTGGCGATCACCCGGTCGGAGCGCTTCGACGTCGAGGACGTCCGGGTGTGCGACCTGGCGGTCGAGATCAGCGAAGCCCAGCGTCGGGAGATCCTCGAGATGGACTGGCTGATCGACGACATCAACGAGAACGGCGCCGCGTCAACTCGCGCCGAGGCCAAGGAACGCCCGGTCCCGGTGTTCGCAGAGCCGGCAGACCGCACCTGCCCGGGCTGAGCCGGTCATGGACATCGAGTTCGCAGATCTGGTCGAGCGGACCGGGCAGACGGTGGAGCTGACCGGCATCGCGGTGATCGTCGGAGGGATCGCCGTCTCGCTGGTCGCCTTCGGCGTCCGGTGGCTGACCGGGCGCCGGGGCAGCGAGGTCTACGGAGACGCCCGTGAATCCATCGGGCGGACGATCCTGCTGGGGCTCGAGCTCCTGGTCGCCGGCGACATCATCCGCACCGTCGCCGTCTCCCCGTCGTTCACCTCCGTCGGCGTCCTCGCAGCCGTCGTGCTGATCCGAACCTTCCTCTCCTTCACCCTGGAGCTCGAGATCACCGGCCGGTGGCCGTGGCAACCCCCACCGGTTGCCGCCACGCCCACCGACGACGCGCCTCCAGGGTCGACGCCGACCTGATCGGGGTGGGCGTCGGCGAGGTCGCCGTCCGCCCCGCTACTCGACGGTGAGGGTGCCCTCCATGCCGGCCTGTCGATGCCCGGGGACGGAGCAGTAGTAGGTGTAGGAGCCGGGCTCGGCGGCGGTGAGGCCGCCTTCCGCGGTCTCGCCTCCGTTCGCCGCCACGTGGGCGTCGAGGTCGTCGATGGTGAAGTCGTGGAGCATGTCCTCGCTGGTGAGGGCGATGGCGAGGTCCTCGCCGGCCTGGGCGGTGATCTCGGCGGGCTCGAAGGCCAGGTCGGTGGCGACGACCTCGACGCGGCGAGCGTCGCCGGCGACCTCGCTGGGGGCGTCGTCGTGGCCGCCGCTGCCGTGGCCGCCGTCGTCGTCCATGGCGGGCATGTCGGTGGCGGCCTGGCCGTCGTCGCCTCCGCAGGCGGCGAGCAGGAGGCTCCCGGCGGCGAGCGCGGCGATGGCGAGGGCGGTGCGTCGGTTCATGGGGGGTCGTTCTCCGGGAGGGTCGGTGGTCGGTGGTCGGTGGTCAGGTGGCGGTGAAGTCGCCGGTGACGTCGAGGTCGAGGACGTGGTCGGCGCCGTCGGCGCGGATGGGGACGTGGACGGCGATGTCGTGCCAGCCGTCCATGCCCGCGTGCATGGACAGCTCGAAGCCGAGGGTCGCAGTCTGGCCCGGGTCGATGGTGGCGGTGTCGATGCTGAACGCGCCGGGGCAGCAGCCTTGGCGGACCTCGGGGTGCGGTTCGCCGACGGTGACCGGTTCGGTGCCGGTGTTGCGCAGGGTCCAGGTGGGGCGGACGGCGACGTCGAGGGGAACCGTGCCGAGCTGCCAGCGGGCGCCGGTGACCTCGACCGGTCCGGCGCTCGCGGTGCCGGTGCCACGGCCGGGGGTCTCGATGACCGGCAGGCCCATGGCGTTGGTCTCGCTGGTCTCGACGACGGCGGGAGGTGGGGTGGCTTCCTCGCTTCCGACGGAGACGCCGATGCCGATGGCGGCGAACAGGCCGAGCAGTCCGATGCCGGCCAGGAGGGCGCGGTGGTGGGTGCCGTCGGCTCGGAGGTGGTCCTTCGGAGGGTGGGGTGCCATGGTGACCTTCAGGTGGGTGGTGCGGTGGTGGGTGTGGTCCCGAACCGGTCGATGACCGCGGCGCGGGTGTCTCCGGTCGGGCTGCCGGCGTCGATCAGCTCGCGGACGAGCGCGGACTCGGCGAGGCAGACGCCGCAGCCGGCGGCGTGCGCCTCCCAGCCCGCGCCGTCGGCGCGCACGAAGCAGTCGTACAGGTGGCGGTGGCCGAGGAACTCCTCGCAGCCGCAGTAGCAGGGCACCTCGCGGTACACGTCGGCGAGGTCGGCGGCGGCGTGGTAGTGGCCGGCGACCTCGCTCGACACGGATGCGAGCTCGAGCGCCGGGACCGCGACCCGACCGCCGTGCTGGCCATCGCCAGCGACGGCGGCCACGGTCGCGACCACGATGGCGACGGCGATCGCCACGGACCCGACCACGATGAGGGCGAGGCGGCGACCCGGCGCGCCCTCCCCGTCCGTCATCGCCGGTCGACGGGGTCGGCCAGCTGCTCGTCCTGCCGGGCGGCGCCGTTCCCCGTGCCGTGGCCCATGAGCACGGTCATGGCCAGGACCATGGCCAGCGGGCAGATGAGTGCGGCGACGAGCAGGCCGACGCCGCCAGCCGAGCCGCCGGTGAGGACGAGGTAGCCGACCGCGAGCACCAGGCCCACGCCGCAGAGCCGGAGGTGGGAGCGATGCACGGCGATCACCGATCCGTTCCGGGATGGTGTGCGGCGTGGCCGCCGAACATGTCGGCGCCGAAGCCGCCCATGGTCGAGCCCATGGAACCCATCATCGAGTCGAAGTCGACGTCGCCCATGTACTCGCCCATGGCGGCGTGCATCTGGTCGTGCTGCTCGGCGAGCTCGGGCGGCAGCTGGTCCCGCATCGCGGCGTGCATCTCGTCCATGGACTCGACGTCGAACGTCGGCGCCGGGGGTGCGGGATCGCTGCCCTGGCCGGCGGCGGCGATGCCGATGCCGGCACCGAGCACCAGCCCGGCGACGCCGGTGGCTGCGAGGGTGAGGATCTTGGACATCTGGCGCCTCCTGGCTGTTCCCTGTTGTCGGCCTCAGTGTCGGACCGTGGTGTGGAGGCGGTGTGGAGGCGCGATGGAACCTCGGTGGAATCGCCGCCTGGGCAGTTCCCCGGATCCCCGGGATCCGGTAGGCAGGGCGGCATGAGCACGACGGTCCTGGTCGTCGAGGACGAGCTGAAGATCCGTGAGCTGCTCCGCTCGTACCTCGAGCGGGAGGGCTGGTCGGTGCTGACGACGGGCAGCGGCGCCGAGGCGCTCACGATGATCGAAGGCGGCGCGGTCGACCTGGTGATCCTCGACCTCGGTCTGCCCGACGTGCCCGGCGAGACCGTCGCCGCCGAGGTGCGCCGAAGCTCGACCACCCCGATCCTGATGCTCACCGCCCGGGCCGCGGAGGAAGACCGCATCCGTGGCCTCGAGCTCGGCGCCGACGACTACGTCACGAAGCCGTTCAGCCCCCGGGAGGTGGTGCTGCGCGCGCGGGCCATCGTGCGGCGGGCGAGCGCGTCCGGCGACGCCGGCTCGTCGCGCCGCTTCGGCGATGGCGCGCTGGTGATCGACGAGGACCGGCACGAGGTGCACGTCTCGGGCGAACGGGTGGAGCTGACCCCGACGGAGTGGGGGATCCTCACGGCGCTCGCGGCCGTGCCCGGACGCGTGTACTCCCGGCTCGAGCTGCTGAACCGGGTGCGGGGCTACGAGCTGTCGTCGGAGCGGGTGGTGGACAGCCACGTGAAGAACCTCCGTCGCAAGCTCGAGGACGACCCGCAGCACCCGCGGATCGTCGAGACGGTCCTCGGAGCCGGCTACCGCCTCGGCCTGCGCCATGACCAGTAGGCGCGTCCTGTCGCCGCTCGGGATCCGCATCGCCGTCGCGTTCGTCGCCGTCGCCGTCGCTGCGGTGGCCGTGTTCGCCGGGCTCACCCTGGCGAGCGCCAGCGGCGAGGTGTCGGACCTGGTGGTGGAGACCCACCGCCAGGATGCCCGAGCCGCCGCTGACGCCGCCGCACAGGCCTTCGAGGAGGCGGGCGGATGGGACGAGGCCGACCTCAGCAGCGCGGCGGCGATCGCCGCCCGGGGTCAGGCGGAGCTCACCGTCGTCGATCGCGCCGGCGAGGTCCTCGCGGCACCGGCGAGCGAGGCCGCCGAGATGATGGCCCGCATGCACGGCGTCGAGATCCTCGACGTCGACCGCGACGACCCCGTCGTGCACCCCGTCGTGGCCGACGGCGCCACGGTCGGTGCGGTGGAGCTGCGGTTCCCGAGCAGCCACCTACCCGCACCGGAGCGGCAGATCCGCCACGCGCTGATCCGCAACGCCTGGCTCGGCGCTGCGCTCGCGGTCGCCTCGGCGGTCGCCGTGGCGGTCGTCGTCGCCCGCGTCGTCAGCCGCCCCATCAACGCCCTCACCAGCGCGGCCGAGGAGCTCGAGGCCGGGCGCCGCGACGTGCGGGTCGACCTCGGCGACGCGCCAGGCGAGATCGGCGCCCTGGCAGCTGCGTTCGACCGCATGGCGGCGGCCGTCGACGAGGAGGACCGGCTGCGACGCCAGCTCGTGGCCGACGTCGCCCACGAGGTCCGCACCCCGCTCACCATCCTGCAGGGCACCACCGAGGCGCTCGTCGACGGCGTCCTCCCGCCCGAGCCGGGCACGCTGGCATCGCTGCACGACGAGGTGCTCCGGCTCTCGGGGCTCGTGGGAGACCTCGAGACCCTCGCCGCCGCCGACGCCGCGGGCCTGCGCCTCGACCTGCACCACGCCGACCTCGCCGACGAGGTGGCCGCGGTCGTCGCCGGAGCGGACCCGTCTGCCGCTGCGGCCGACCTCGTGTTGGACGTGTCGCTGGAACGGGCGCCGGTGCACGGCGACCCACGGCGGCTCCGGCAGCTCGCCACGGCCCTGCTCGCCAACGCCCTGGCGTACACGCCGCCCGGCGGATCGATCCGCGTGTCGACCCGGACCGTGGAGGATCGCGTCGTGCTCGAGGTCGCCGACAGCGGCCCGGGCATCGACCCCGACGACCTGCCCCGGATCTTCGACCGCTTCTACCGGGGCCGGCGCACTGCTGGCAGCTCCGGCAGCGGCATCGGGCTCGCCGTTGCCCGGGAGCTCGCCGCCGCCCACGGCGGGACGATCACGGCGGCGAACGGCTCCGCCGGCGGCGCGGTCTTCACGGTCGACCTGCCCGCCGAGCCAGGCGGCCCCGCGCGATGAGCGGGATGTGGGTCAGGTCGCCACGTCGGAGTCGGCACCTGCGACGATGACCACGGGGCAGGTGACCTCGTGGAGGCACTTGTTGGCCACCGAGCCGAGCAGCAGGCGGTGGAGGGGCTTGTGACCTCGGCGCCCGAGGACGAGCAGGTCGGCATCCGCAGCGGACGTGACCAGCTCTGGGGCTGGTTGCCCGATCCGCACGCTCACGTCCACGTCGATCTCGGGTGCTTCGTCGGCGGCGGCTCGTCGTCCGGCCTCGGCGGTGGCATCGGCCTCGGCGGCGAGGAGCTCCTGGACGTCGTGGTCGAGCCGTTCGAGGTAGGGGTAGTCGTAGGTGTGGAGGATGCGGAGGGTGGCGCCGCGGAGACGTGCCTCGTGCGCGGCCCAGCGGGCGGCGGCGATCGAGTCAGGGGATCCGTCGAAGCCGAGGAGGATGGTCGCGGTCATGGGCGGCCTCCGGTGTCGAAGCTGACACGGTGAGCGTGCGGGGCGTTCAGGCGCACAGGTAGAGGCGTGGGTCACGACCGAGGGGGCCGTCGGCTCGATCCGCCACCGCA
>DASTYO010000002.1:0-36248 GCA_035764875.1 Acidimicrobiales bacterium
CAGCGCGCCCGAAGGGACTCGAACCCCTAACCTTCTGATCCGTAGTCAGATGCTCTATCCAATTGAGCTACGGGCGCATTGGCCGGCAGCGAGCCGCCGGACCGAGGCGCACACCCTACCCGCACCGCCGGAGAGTTCCGAAAGTCGCTCCGACGTGGGACTTCCGGTCCACCCGCCGGCGCCGGCGTCGGTGGCTGCCTCGGGGGGAGGTGCCCGCCAGCCGAGTCGAACCGAGGCCTCGGCGGCGACACACCCGCTCCAGCTCAGGTCCTTCGCTTGCGAGGACCCGCGGGCAGGAGGGTTCCGACGTCGCTGGTGGTGGCCGCGCCGTCGGGATCGGCGACCACCACCCGCAGGTCGGGGCCGCCCAGCTCGAGGGCGACCTGCAGGCAGGCCCCGCACGGGTGGGTGAGCTCGCCGTCGGTGCGGGGCGCCACCAGGGCGAGGGCGACGGGGCGGCCGGCGTCGGTGGCGACCGTGGAGAACAGCGCCACCCGCTCGGCGCACATGGCCAGCCCCAGCGAGACGTTCTCCACGACGGCCCCGACCCGCAGCTCGCCGGTCTCGGTCACCACGGCCGCGCCCATGGCGAAGCGCGAGTACGGCACGTGGGCGCGGGAGCGGGCCTCGCCGGCGGCGGCGATCAGGTCGGCATCGTCCATGGGAGCATCCTTGCCGACGCCGCCCCGCTCACTCGCCGAAGAACATCTCGTCGGCGGCGAACACCTGCTTCGTGGGCAGCCGCAGCGACAGCAGCACGGTGAGGATCGACGCGACGAGGGCGAAGACGATCGGCACGATCTGGCCGTCGCTGAGGTCGGACAGGAAGCCGGCGGTGGTGGGGCCGAGGAGCCCGCCGAGGCCGGCGCCGAGGAACTGCAGGCCCATCGTGCCGCCGAGGCCGACGACGCCGAACAGGACGGCGGTGACCTCCGGGCCGAGGGCGACGAAGCCGCCGTAGGCGATGCCCATGGTGACGGCGAAGGCGACCAGCACCGGGTACGAGCCGTCGGACACGAGCCACAGCAGGAAGGCGACGGGCTGGGCGGCGAGGCAGGCCTGCAGCAACCGCACCGCCGGGAGCCGTCCGCTCAGCGCGGTGATGCCGAGGCGTCCGATGATGCTGGTGGCGCCGATGATGCCCACGAGCAGGGCGGCGCGGCGAGAGCTGATGCCCTCGTCGGTGGCGAAGTCGACGACGAAGGCGAACGCGACGAACAGCGACATCGAGAACAGCAGGCCGGTGACGAACATGATCCTGAACGCGTCGATGCGGGCGATGGCCCGCATGTGGGAGATGGCCGGCGGGGGCGCGGCGGCCACCGGCGGCCGGGCGATCATGACGGCGGCGAAGGCGAACAGCACCACGTCGACGAGCGCGAGGCGCAGGTAGGCGCTGCGCCAGCCGTTGCTGTCGATGAGCGACTCGGCGAACGGGACGAGCACCAGCGTGCCGAGGCCGTTGCCCGACGCGACCAGGCCCATCGCCAGCGCCCGCCGACGGCTGAACCAGCCGCCCGCCGTGCTGTACATGGGCGTGGCGATCATCCCGCCGCCGACACCCACGCCGATGCCGATGGTGAGGTAGCCGACGTAGATCGAATCGACCTGCGACGTGAGCGCCAAGCCGCCGGCGATGAGCGTGCCGCCGCCGACGACGAGCCGCCGGGCACCGACCCGGTCGGCGAGCGGCCCGGAGACCACGCCCAACCCGAAGAACAGCAGCAGCGTGATGCCGAACACGAGCGCCGTCGGTCCCCGGCCCGAGCCGAAGTCGTCGGCCATGGCATCGGAGAACGGGCCGAACGTGTAGGCCGATCCGAACGACGTGCCCGAGGCGACCGCGGCGCCCAGGGCGACCCGCCACGCCCGGCGCGTGTCGAAGTGGGTCGGGGGGTGGATGGTGACCGCCGTGCTCTCCATCGCCGGCCAGTCTGGACGACGCCTGGTGGGTCGTGCCGTGAGGCTTCCGATCCGTCCCTTTCCCCGGCACGTCCGGTGGGACGAACCCGGCCGTGCCAGCATCCCCGGGTGCTCGACGACGCCGCGCCCCCGACCCTGGCCGAGATCCTCACGCTCTCGCCGGCGCTCGACGACGCGGGCGAGCCACGGGCCGATACGTACCTCGGGCACAGCCCGCCGGAGCGCCGCGCTCGCGTGTTCGGCGGGCAGGTCGTCGCCCAGGCCCTGGTGGCCGCGAGCGCCACGGCCGCGTCCGACCACCACGTCCACTCGCTGCACGCCTACTTCCTGCGGGGCGGGGAGGTGGAGGAGCCCATCGCGTACGAGGTCGAGCGGCTGCGCGACGGTCGCTCGTTCACCGCTCGCCGGGTCACGGCCGTGCAGCGGGGCGAGGCGATCCTGGTGCTGTCGGCCTCGTTCCACGCCGGGGGCCCGGGCGGCGACTACGAGCCGCCTGGTCCGGTGGGCGTCCCGACGCCGGACGACCACCTCCCGCCCACCCGCTTCGCGAAGCCGGGCGTGCTCGAGACGCTCGACGCCTCCTACGACCAGCCGTTCGCGCCGCAGCGCCGTCTGTGGTTCCGGGCCGGCTGCGAGCTGCCGCCCGAGCTGCACGCCGCCGGCGTCGCCTACGCCACCGACCACGGTCCGTTCGGCGCGGCCCGTCGCATCGTCGACACCGCCGGCGCCGGCCGCTTCGACACCATGTTCCGGGCCAGCCTCGACCACGCCATCTGGTTCCACCGCCCGCCGCGCATCGACGACTGGGTGCTGTACGACATCGAGGCCGTGGCCCACCGGGACGACCGCATCCTGACGTCGGGCCGCATCGTCGACGGCGCCGGCCGGCGCATCGCCACGGTGGCCCAGGAGATCCTGGCCCGGTCGCCGGCGGCGGGCTGATGGCACCCCGGCACGACCACGACGCCGGCGGCGACGCCGAGGTGCTCGCCCAGAAGCGGGCGCTGCGCGAGGCCACGTGGGACCGCATGACCGCGGCGGGGGTCGGGCGGTTCCCGGCGCCCACCGGCCGCATCCCCAACTTCGTGGGCGCCGAGGCCGCAGCCGAGCGGCTCCGCCAGCACCCGGCCTGGCAGGCGGCCCGGACCGTGAAGTCCAACCCCGACTCGCCGCAGTGGCCGGTGCGCCAGCGGGCGCTGGAGGACGGCAAGGTCGTCTACATGGCCGTGCCCCGGCTGGCCGAGGACGACCCGTTCTTCCTCCTCGACCCGGACGACCTGGCTGACACGCCCCGCAAGGCGTCGAGCATCAAGGGGGCGTCGCGCAGCGCCCGCACCGTGGCGGTGGAGGACCTCGAGCCCGTGGACCTCGTGGTCACCGGCTGCGTCGCCGTCGACCGCAGCGGCGCCCGGCTCGGCAAGGGTGGCGGCTTCTCCGACCTGGAGTACGCGCTGGCGTGGGAGGCCGGCCTCATCGGGCCCGACACCGTGGTGGTGACCACGGTGCACGACCTGCAGGTGGTGCCCGAGGGCGACATCCCGGTGACCGACCACGACTTCCGCCTCGACCTCATCGTCACGCCGGAGGAGGTCATCGAGTGCGGCGCCCACGAGCGGATGCCGGCGTCCATCCACTGGGACGAGCTGACCAGCGACAAGATCGCCGCCATCCCGCTGCTCCAGCGCCTCGCCGCCCGGCGCCGCTGACGGCAGACTGTCCGGATGCTCGAGCAGCTGGTGACGGCGTTCGCCGTCGTCCTCGCCTGCACCCAGCCGGTGCCGCAGATCATCAGGCTCGTGCGCACGCGCTCGGTCGCCGGCGTGTCGGGCCCCACCACCTGGCTCGGGTTCGCCATCAACGTGGCCTGGGCGAGCTACGGCATCGCCCGCGGGCTGCTGCCAGTGGCCGTGCTGTCGCTCGCCTACGTCGCCGGCTACATCGCGGTGGGCGCGTTGCTGGTGAAGGGCGGCAACCGCCGGGGCGTCGGTGTCGCGCTCGCCGCCGGCGCCGGCCTGGCGGCCCTCACGGCCGTCGGCGGGTGGGTCGCGCTGGGCACGGTGCTCGCCCTCGCCGTGCTCCCGCAGTTCCTGCCCCAGGTGGTCGAGGCGTGGACGGCCGACGACCTCACCGGCCTGGCCCCGGGCACCTACGTCGTCGGCGCGCTGGACGGCGTCGTGTGGGGCGGGTTCGGCCTCCTCGTCGCCGACGGGCCGCTCGTGCTCTACGGCGTGGTGATGTGCTCGGTCGCCGCGGCCGTGCTGGTGCCCCGGTACCGCTGGGCGACCCGCCAGCCGGCGGTCAGCGTCGAGCCTGCCGCCGGCTGAGCGCCACCCCCGCGGCCAGCGGCGCGGCCATCGCACCGAGCCGCACCGCGCGCGAGCCGACCTCGAGCGCCTTCAGCACCCGGCGCATCTCGGCACGGTCGTTGCGGCGCGGGTAGGGCACGTCGGGCACCGGCACCTCGAGGAACTCGCACAGCGGCTCCCAGCCGTCGCGCACGTCGAACACGAGCAGCCGGTCGGCGGGCACGGTGGCCACCACGCGCTCGGTCCACGCGTCGAACACCGCCGTGGCGTGCGCACGGTCGTGGATGCGCCCGTCGAAGATGCCCTCCCACACGAGCAGCTCGGTGAGCCGGAACGGCCGGTCGACGGCGGGCACGAGGCGCCGCAGCCACGGATCGACCCGCCCGCCGGCGCCGGCGATGGTCTCGACCGTGGACTCCCACCAGTCGTCCGGGTCGCGCACGGTGTGCAGCACCTTCGCGTCGGGGAACGCATCGAGCAGCTCCTCCCACACCACGCTGGCCGGGAAGTCGACGGTGGACCCCCAGCCCCGGAACAGCCGCTGCCAGTCGACGGGTTCGCCGTGCCCCCGGTCGACCCACGCCCGGACGTGGGCGGGCCGCTTGAACACCTCCTCCATGTGGTAGCAGGGCCCGAACCCGAGGAGCTCCAGCGCGTCCTTGGTGGAGCGCGTCCCTGTCCGTCCGAAGCCCGACCCGATGACCTGCATGGCTGCCAGCCTGCCCGTTTCGCGCACCTCGTGGGCAGTTGTCGCAGCGCCGGGCGGACGGCACGATGGTCGGTCGTGGCCTCCACCCGCACCGACGTCGCCACCGGACCGCTCGCGCCGCCTGCACCCGACGAGGCGGAGGCGCCGGCGAGCCGGCTCGGCGTCGTCGTGCTCGCCGCCTGGCCGCTGCTGCTGTCGATCCTGCTGCTGATGGTGGGCAGCGGCCTGCAGGGCGCGCTGCTCGGCGTGCGGGCCGAGCGGGCCGCGTTCAACTCCACGGTCACCGGCCTCGTGCTCGGCCTCTACTACCTGGGTTACGTCGCCGGCTCGACGTGGGTTCCCGGCATGATCCGCACCGTCGGCCACATCCGCGTGTTCGCGTCGCTCGCGTCGATCGCCTCGGCGGCGGTGGTGATCCACGGCGTGTGGGTGTCGCCCGTGCCGTGGATGGTGCTGCGGTTCACCACCGGCATCTGCATCGCCGGGCTGTTCATCGTCAGCGAGTCATGGCTCAACGACGTGTCGACCTCGTCCACCCGGGGCTCGCTGCTCGCCGTGTACAACTCCGTCGTCACCGGCGGGCTCGCGGTCGGCTCCCTGCTGCTCAACACGGCCGACGTCTCCGGGTTCGTGCTGTTCGTGGTCGGCTCCGTGGCGCTGTCGCTGGCCGCCGTGCCGGTGGCCCTCGCCCCGCACGACGCGCCCCCGCCGCGCGAGCACTCGCCCCGCTCCATCCGGGCCGTCGTGCGCTCGGCGCCCCTCGGCATCACCGGTGCTGCGCTGTCCGGCTTCAGCACGGGCGCGGCGCTCGGCTTCGGCGCCGTGTACGCCACGCGCGCCGGCTTCGGCGTCAGCGGGGCCTCGCAGTTCATCGCCTCGCTGCTGGTCGGCGCGGTGCTGGGGCAGTTCCCGCTCGGCCGGTGGTCCGACCGCACCGACCGCCGCTACGTCATGGCCACGGCCGCCGCCCTCGTGACCGCCGGCTCGGTCGTGGGCGTGGTGGCCACGGTGGGGGACAGCTTCTCCCTCGCCCTGGCCGCCGGCCTGCTGATCGGCGCCGGCGCGTTCTCCCTGTACGGGCTGTCGTTCGCCCACGTCGCCGACTACGTCGAGCCGGCCGCGATGCCGGCCACTGGCGCCCGGCTCATCACCTTCAACGGCCTCGGGGCGGCCGCCGGGCCGTTCCTCGCATCGGCCGCGATCGGCCTCGTCGGCCCGGAGGGCATCTTCTACGTGCTCGGCGCGCTCACCGTGCCGTTCGTCGCCCACGTGTTCGTGCGGCTCGCCCGCCGCCGTGCGGTCAGCGACGAGCGCCGCGCCCACTACGCACCGCTGCCTGCATCGGCGACGATGGCCGCCGTCGACGAGCTGTCGTCCGAGGTCAGCGGCGTGGAGGTCGCCAAGCTCGCCGACCGGCGCCGGCGCCCCCGCCGCAGCGGCGACCGGCGCGAGGGCTGAACCCACCGCGGTGCCCTGGCTGCGACCCGACAGACTGCACCGGTGACCGCCAGCGAGGAGCGACCGGGCGAGGCGATGACCCGGCGCCGTGCGGTGCGCGAGGGCGTGGCCGACGTGGCGCCGATGCTGCTCGGCATCGTGCCGTTCGGGCTGGTCGCCGGCGCGGCACCGGTGGCGGCGGGGCTCGACCTCGCCCACGCCGTGGGCCTCTCGGTGTTCCTGTTCGCCGGCGCCAGCCAGCTCGCCATCGCCGACGTGCTCGGCTCCGACGGCGGGGTCGCCATCGCCGTGCTCACCGCCATCGTCATCAACCTGCGGCTGCTGCTCTACTCGGCGTCGCTCGCCCCGCCGCTGGCCCACGAGCCGCTGCGGTCCCGGCTGTGGGCCGGCTACCTGCTCGTCGACCAGGCCTACGCGCTGTCGATCGTCCGCTGGGACGGCACCGACGACCGGCGCCACCGCCTGCCGTACTACTTCGCCGTGGCGCTCGTGCTGTGGGTGTCGTGGCAGCTCACGACGGTGATCGGCGCGCTCGCCGGCAGCAGCGTGCCCGACGACGTGCCCCTCGACTTCGCCGTCCCGCTCGTGTTCCTCGTGCTGCTGGTCCCGGTGGTGTCCAGTCGCCCGGCGCTGCTCGCCGCGATCGTCGGCGGCGCCACCGCCGTGCTCGCCGGCGAGGTCGGCGCCGAGCGGCTGGCGATCATGGTCGGCGGGCTGTGCGGCATCGCCGCCGGCGCCCTCGCCGAGGCGCGCTCGTCGACCACCGGTGCGGGCACGTGAGCGACGCCTGGCTCACCATCGCCCTCGCCAGCGCCGGCACGTTCGTGCTGCGGGCGTCGTTCCTGGTGTACGCCCGCCACCTCGTCGACCTCCCGCCGGTGGCGCACCGCATCCTGCGCCAGATCCCGCCGGCGGTGCTCGCCGCCATGGTCGTGCCGGCGCTCCTCCGGCCCGAGGGCGAGCTCGACCTGTGGCAGCCGGAGCTGCTCGCCGGCGTGGTTGCCGCCTACGTGTCGTGGCGCACCCGGAACGTGGGCCTCACGCTGGCCGTGGGCATGGGCGTGCTCGTGCTGCTCCAGCAGCTCACCTGAGGGCTTCCTGCAACGGGCGTTGCCAACTTGGCAACATGGCGCCCGTGACCACCATCGACCCGCCGGTGACCATCGACCTCCGCGACCCCGAGTTCTGGCGCACCCGCCAGCACGAGGCCTGGACCTGGGCGCGGGCCAACGACCCCGTCCACCGCGACGAGGCCAACGGCTTGTGGGCCGTCACCCGCCACGCCGACATCCAGTACGTCGAGCGCAACGCCCACCTCTTCTCGTCGCTGCGGACGTACCGGCTGAACGAGACGCCCACCGAGTCGAACATGATCGCCAACGACGACCCCCGCCACCTCCAGCAGCGGCGGCTCGTCAACCGCGGCTTCACGCCCAAGGCCGTGCGGGAGCAGTCGGCGCACTTCGAGGCGATGATCGACTCGATGGTCGACCCGCTCACCCCGGTGGGCAGCTGCGAGGTCGTCGACGCCATCGCCGGCCAGCTGCCCGCCCGGTTCACCTGCAACCTGCTCGGCCTCCCCGAGGAGGAGTGGCGCACGGTGAAGGGCTGGTCCGAGCGGCTGATGCGCATCGACGTCGCGCCGACCGACAACGACATCCTCCAGGACCTGATGGCCACCACGATGGAGCTGTGGGGCCTGGTGAGCACCAAGGTCCCCGAGCTGCGTGCCTGTCCCGCCGACGGCCTGCTCTCCACGTGGGCGAACGCCCAGATCGACGGCGAGCACCTCGACATCGAGACCGTGTTCCACGAGATGGGCCTGTTCGTGGCGGGCGGCGCCGAGACCACCCGCACCGCCATCGCCCACGGCCTTCGCACGTTCTGCGACCACCCCGACCAGTGGGAGCTGCTGCACCAGCGGCCGGAGCTGATCCCCTCCGCCGTCGACGAGGTGATCCGCTGGGTGAGCCCGCTCAACAACATGTTCCGGAAGGCCACCCAGGACGTCGAGCTGCGGGGCCGGCAGATCCGGGCCGGCGACCGCCTCGCCCTCGTCTACCCGTCGGGCAACCGCGACGAGGACGTGTTCGCCGACCCGTTCACGTTCGACATCACCCGCTCGCCCAACCCCCACATCGCCTTCGGGTACGGCACCCACTTCTGCCTGGGGGCGAACTTCGCCCGCCGCGAGCTGGAGATCCTGTTCGGCAAGCTGACCCGCGAGTGGACGAACCTGCGGGTGGCGGCCGAGATCGACGTCGAGCCCAACATCTTCGCCCCGGCCGTGCGCTCCTTCGGCCTGGCGTTCGACGCCCGCTGAGGCGCACGTTCGGGATCGGGCCGGGAGGCCGCTACCGTCGGAGAGGTGACGTCCCCGGTGCACGCTTCCGATCCGTCGACGGCCCCGACGCCGACGATCACGCCCGACACGACGATCCAGCCCACCACGGGCGACGGCGACCACGACCGCTACGCGCACATCTGCCGCAAGGAGGACGTGACGCGGGCCTACATCACCGGCGAGGCGATCGAGGCCCTGTGCGGCAAGAAGTGGGTGCCCACGCGCGATCCCGATCGCTACCCGGTCTGCCCCGCGTGCAAGGAAGCGATCGGCAAGATCCGCAACGCCGGCGAGAACTGATCGGCGGTCGGCGCTGCGCTCAGCGTGCGCAGCATCCGCGTCCAGTTTCGAGACGGGGTTCAGCCGTGGGGCTACCCGAGGCGGCGGAGCTCGCGGCGGTAGCGGTGGCCCCGCTCCCGGTAGAAGGCGGCCCCCTCCTTGATGTGGTCGACGTCGACCGAGTCGAGCCGCAGCTTGGCGGGGATGCCGAGCGCCATGGCCCCGCTGGGGACCTCCATGCCGCCGCTCACCACGGCGTTGGCGCCCACCAGCGCGCCCGTGCGGACGATGGCGTTGTGGAGCACCACGCTGCCGGAACCCACCAGGGCGAGGTCCTCGATGATGCAGCCCTCGAGGTGGACGATGTGGCCGATGACGCAGTCGCTGCCGACCCGGGTCGGGGCGTGCTCGGTGGTGTGGATCACCGAGCCGTCCTGGATCGACGTGCGGTCGCCGATGGTGATGGAGCCGGCGTCGCCGCGCAGCACGGCGCCGGGCCACACCGTGGACTCCGAGCCGATGGTGACGTCGCCGATCACCACGGCGTCGGGGTGGATGTAGGCGTCGTCGGCGATGGTGGGCTCGACGTCGCCGAGCGCGTAGATGGGCATTCAGATCTCCTTGGCGATGGCCAGGGCGGCGGCGGGGGAGAGGTCGGTCTGGCCGACGAGCCAGCAGGCGATCGGCGCGGCGGTGCGCTCGGAGGCGTGGGCGGCGACGCCCGCCAGCGCGAGCAGGGTCGCGACGTCGTCCGGCGAGGGCGCGGGCCGGCCGACGCGCTCGGCGAACGCAGCGAGCCAGTCGGTGGCGGAGCGGGTGTCGTCGGTCATGGCCGCCATCCTCGCCGTCGGGTGCACGTGGCGTCGAACGCGCGCGTGACGCGCTGACTGCCAGATCTCCGGAGGCGTGGGTAGCGTCGCCGAGGTGCCCCCCGCTGCCCGCCGTGCGCTGCGCCTCCTCGCTGCCGTGCTCGTGCCCGCGCTCGGGCTCGCCTCCTGCGGCGGCGACTCCTCATCCGCCGACGGCGGCGGCGACGAACAGCTGGTCGTGGTCACGACGGTGAGCCCGATCACCTCCATCGCCGCGAACGTCATCGGCGACCTGGCCGAGATCCGGGGCATCGTCCCGGAGGGCACCAACTCCCACACGTTCGAGCCGTCGCCTTCGGTGTCCGAGGTGCTCGAGCGGGCCGACGTCGTGTTCGCCAACGGCCTGCGGCTCGAGGAGCCCACGCTCGCCCTCGCTCGTGACGTCGCCGGCGACGCGGAGATCGTCCAGCTCGGCGACCTCGTCGTGAGCCCCGACGAGTACGTCTTCGACTTCTCGTTCCCCGAGGACGAAGGCAAGCCGAACCCCCACCTGTGGACCGACCCGACGCTGGCCGAGGAGTACGCCCGGCACATCGCCGAGACCATGGCCGAGCTCGATCCCGCGAACGCCGAGGCCTACGAGGCCAACCGGGCCGAGTTCGCCGCCATCGTCGACGACTTCGACGCCGCGCTGCGGGAGGCGCTCGACACGGTGCCCGAGGGCGCCCGGAAGCTGGTCACCTACCACGATGCCTACGCGTACTGGGCCAGGACGTACGGCTGGGAGGTGGTCGCTGCCGTCCAGCCCGGCGACTTCGGCGACCCGTCCCCGCGAGCGGTCGCCGACCTCGTCGACCAGATCCGCGCCGAGGGCGTGCCGGCGATCTTCGGGTCCGAGGTGTTCCCGTCCCCCGTGCTGGAGACCCTCGCCGCCGAGACGGGTGCCGAGTACGTCGCCGACCTGCGCGACGACGACCTCCCCGGCGAGCCCGGCGACGACGAGCACAGCTGGCTGGCGCTGATGCGGTTCAACTACGTCACGATCATCGAGGTCCTCGGCGGCGACCCGTCGGCCCTCCAGGGCTTCGAGCTGCGCAGCGCCGCCCCGGATGTCGCGGAGTATCCGCAGTGAGCGCTCGGTAGCGTCGGGAAGCGTGTCCGAGCTCCTGGCCCTCGAGCGCGTGACCGCCGACTACGGCGACGGCGCCGTGCTCGTCGACGTCGACCTGCAGGTCGACGACGGCGAGTTCGTGGGCATCGTCGGTCCGTCCGGCTCCGGCAAGTCGACGGTGCTCCGCCTGCTGCTCGGGACGGTGTCGCCCCGGTCCGGGGAGGTCCGGCGCCGCGCCGGCGTGCGGCTCGGCTACGTCCCGCAGGTCGAGCGGATCAACTGGGACTTCCCGGTCACGGTCGAGCAGTGCGTGCTCATGTCGCGCGTGCGGGGTCGGCTGGCGCCGTGGGCGTCGAAGCAGGAGAAGGCCGACGTCGCCCGCGTCCTCGAGCGCCTCGGCATCGACGGCCTGGCCCGCCGCCACATCCGGGCGCTGTCGGGTGGCCAGCAGCAGCGGGTGTTCCTCGCCCGGGCGCTGCTCGGCGAGCCCGACCTGCTGCTGCTCGACGAGCCCACGTCGGGCGTCGACGTGCGCACCCGGCACGAGATCCTCCACCTGCTCGACGAGCTGCACGGCGACGGCCTCGGCATCGTGCTCACGACCCACGACCTGAACGGCATCGCCGCCCACCTGCCCCGCCTGGTGTGCGTCAACCAGCGGGTGATCGGCGCGGGCGCACCGCACGAGGTGCTGGTGCCGGAGGTCCTGGAGGCCACGTACGGCTCGCCGATGGAGGTGCTCGAGCACGGCGGCATGCGCGTCGTCGTCGACGTGCCCGTGCACGCCGACGTCATCGAGATGCGGGGCCGCAGCGCATGATCACCGTCGACGAGCTGCTGCGCCCCTTCCAGTTCCAGTTCTTCCAGAACGGCCTCGTCGTCGCCACCATCGCCGGCGCGCTGTGCGGCCTCATCGGCGTGTACGTCGTGCTGCGCTCGATGAGCTACATCGGCCACGGGCTCAGCCACGCCATCTTCGGGGGGTTCGCCGTGTCGGCGCTCGCCGGCGTGAACCTGTTCCTCGGCGCCGGGCTGTGGGGGCTGGCGTCGGCGCTCGCGGTGTCGTCGGTGACCCGCCGACGGCCCATCGGCTCGGACGCCGCCATCGGCGTCATCACCACCGCGTCGTTCGCGTTCGGGCTCGCCGTCCTGCAGCTGGGCAGCGGCGCCGACGTCGACGCCGACGCCGCCCTCTTCGGCAACGTGCTGGGGGTCACCCGGGCCGACATCTGGATCGTCGGCGGCGTCACCCTGCTGGCCGTGGCCGTCATCGCGCTGCGGTACCGGGCGCTGCTGTTCGCCACCTTCGACCCCGAGGTCGCCGACGCATCGGGCGTGCCGGTGGCCCGCCTCGACGCGCTGCTCATGTTCGTGCTCGCCGCCTCGATCCTGGCCACGATGAACGTGATGGGCGTGACCCTGATCGCCGCCGCGCTGGTGGTGCCCGCAGTCGTGGCCCGGATGCTCACGTCGTCGTTCTCCACGATGCTGTGGCTCTCCGCGCTCATCGGTGCGGTGTGCGGGTTCGTCGGGATGAACCTCAGCTACCACCTCGACGTGGCGTCGGGCCCCACCATCGTGCTGGTGGGCGGGCTGTGCTTCGTCCTCGCCCTGGCCGCCACCGGCGCCCGGGGACGCACCCGACTCGCCCGGGTCGACGCGCTCTAGACATCTCGCCCGAACCGCTTCCGCCACGTCTGGCGCCGGGGGGCCAGAGGTAGCGTGCCGCCATGGACTCCCAGTGGACCAGGCGCATGTTGGAGGCCGTCCTGGGCGTGTCCCCGAGCGCGGGCAACAAGATCGACGTGCTGAAGAACGGCGACGAGATCTTCCCCGCCATGCTCGAGGCCATCGACGCCGCGGAGCGGTCCGTCGACTTCCTCACCTTCGTGTACTGGAACGGCGACATCGGCGTGCGCTTCGCCGAGCACCTGTCGGCCCGTGCGAAGGCGGGCGTCCGGGTCCGGGTGCTCCTCGATGCCGCCGGCGCCTGGGAGCTCGACACGTCGCTGGTCGAGGGCATGACGGAGGCGGGCTGCGACGTCCGCTGGTTCCGACCCATCAAGGCGCGGGGCGCCCTCCAGGCCAACAACCGCACGCACCGCAAGCTGCTGATCTGCGACGAGACCCTGAGCTTCACCGGCGGGGTGGGCATCGCCGACGAGTGGACCGGCGACGCCCGCGACGAGAACGAGTGGCGGGACACCCACTTCCGCATCGTCGGTCCGGCCACCAGCGGCCTGCGCGGCGCGTTCTTCGACAACTGGGCCGAGACCGGCACCGACCTGGTCGACAAGGAGCTCGACCGCTTCCCGGAGCAGCCGGCGGACGGCCACCTCGACGTGCAGGTCATCAAGGGCGTGGCCGAGGCCGGCAACAGCGACGTGTGGAACCTGTTCCGCGTGCTCCTCGACTGCGCCGACGACTGCATCCGCATCTGCACCGCCTACTTCACGCCCGACGACGAGATCGTCCGTCGCCTGAAGAACGCGGCCGAGCGTGGGGTGGACGTCCAGGTGCTCGTGCCGGGCCCGCACATCGACAAGCGGTTCGTCCAGGTGGCCAGCGAGGCCACCTACAGCGAGCTGCTCGACGCGGGCGTCAAGATCAGCACCTTCATGCCGTCGATGCTCCACGCCAAGGTCATGACCATCGACGGTGCGCTCTCGGTGGTCGGTTCGGCCAACTTCAACCAGCGCTCCACCGAGCACGACGACGAGGTCGTGCTGGTGATCTTCGACGAGGGCATGACCCGCCTGCTCGACGGGCACATGGACGAGGACCTGGCGCGCGCCGAGCCGGTCGACCTCGCCGACTGGGAGGAGCGGGGCCTGTTCCAGCGGATGCAGGAGAAGGCGATCCAGGTGGTCGACGGCCTGCTGTAGCTAGCTGGCCGAGCCGCTCGCCGGCGTCAGCACCGTCCACGCACCCCGCACGTGGCGGAGGTGGATGGGCGACGGGTACGTGGTGAGCTCGCCGTCGGCGTCGACCTCGACGCCGCCGTGGGCGCCGATCTCCACGGTCTCGGCCGTCCAGCGCTGGGCATGGGGATCGTCGGTGATCTCGCCCCGCAGCATCGTCCGCACGAGGGCCAGGCGCTCGCGGGGTTCCATGGCGCCGATGGCCACCACGTCGACCGAGCGGGTGTCGCTGTCCTCGAGGACCTCGACGCCGCCGCCCATGCTCGGGCCGAGCAGGACGAGGCCGGCCAGCAGCGGACCGTCCCACACCCGCTCGCCGTCGACGAGGATGCGGTGCGGGCGGCTCTCGCCGGTGGTGCCGACCAGGGCGGTGGCGACCGGGTAGGCGAACCGGCCCAGGCCCTTCTTGAGCGACTGCGCCCGGTTGGCGGCGTCGACGCCGAGCCCGACGTGCAGGTTGTTCGCGATGAGCTCGCGGCGCTGGCCGTGCACGAGCTCGATGGCGTCGACCGAGGTGGCCCGGCCGTGCAGGACGACGTCGGCCGCGCCCTCGGGGTCGAGGGGGAGGTCGTGGTTGCGGGCGAAGTCGTTGCCCGTGCCGAGGGGGATGATCCCCACGGGGCGGTCCGTGCACCCGAGGTCGGCGACCGTCTCGAGCGCCAGGTGGATCGAGCCGTCGCCGCCGGCGACGACGAGCTGGACGTCGTCCGCGGCGTCGGCGATCGCCCGCTGGAAGTCCTCGGGCGAGGACGTCCAGTGCAGGCGGACGGGGTGGTGCTCGGCGAGTCGGGCGACGGCGAGGGCGACGTTCTGGCGCTCGGTGCTGCCGGCCTGCTCGTTGGCGAGGACGAGGTGGGCGCGGGGTTCGGTGCGGGGTTCGGGCACTGGCCACCGATACCCGTCAACGGGTCGGGAAAGACCCGTCGCTAGCCGGCGTTCAGCTCGCGGTGCTCGGCCACGACCCGGTCGATGACGGCGCGCAGCACGTCGGAGACCAGGCCCTCGTCGAGGTGGTGCTCGGCGGCCAGGCGGCGCACCTTGGCGTCGATCTGGGCCTCCCGGATGGCGTCCTGGGCGGGCAAGCCGCGCTCGGCCTTGATGTGCCCCACCCGGCGGGTGATCCGGAACCGCTCGGCCAGCAGCTCGACGAAGCGTTCGTCGACCGCGTCGATCTGGCGCCGCAGCACCTCGAGCTCGTCTTCCATGCCCACATCGTGGCCGACGGGGCGCCGGGGGGACGAGGGCGCCGGCGGTCTGGACCGGATCGGGCGGATTTTCGGTCAAGTCGGTGCCAGCGGCTGCCGACAGGTAGGTCAGAAGGACTATTGCGCATGACGATCACTCCCTCCCTCCCGAGCATCGAGATCGACCTCGCCAGCGCCTGGCCGGACGACGTCGTCGACCTCACGGACCGCCGGCGGCTGCTCCTGCACGCCGTGTTCGGCGTCGAGGTGCCCCGCGAGCAGGTGGACGCGGTGTTCGAGGTGCCGGGCGGGGCGGCTCAGTCGCCGGCCGCGTCCTCGGCGTCGTCGGGCTCGACGACCATGCGCTCCGGTGGGCGCTCCTCGAGCACGGTCGCCAGGTAGTCGGCGAGCGCCTCCTCGTTCGTCACGTCCCGCCCCCACTGCTCCGACAGGAACCAGCGGTGCTCGAGCAGCTCGTGGAACAGCTCGGGCGGCTCGATGCGGTCGGCGAGCGCCTCGGGCAGCGTCGTGAACGGCTCGTACACCTCGTGCAGCCAGCGGGCCGCGGCCACGGCCCTCGGCACCGGCCCGCCCTCGGTGCGCTCGAGCCACGCCCCGAAGGCGGTGATGTCGGCGAGGAACCGGCGGGCCTGGTTCTCCTGGACGGCGAGGCCGGTGAGCCGCTCGAGCTCACGGGCGTGGTGGCCCTCCTCGAGCAGCGCCGGGCGCATGCGCAGGGTCGTGCCGCCCTGCCCCGGGCGCAGGGTGATCTCGGCCACGTCGAAGCCGAGATCCTCCAGCCGGCGGATGCGCGTGTCGATCCGGTGCCGCTCCGACACCGGGAACTCCTCCACGTGGGTGAGCTCGTCCCACAGCGCGTGGTAGCGCTCGGCGAACTCGTCCACGGCGGCGGCGACGTCGACCTCCGGGATCCGCCCGGACTCGATCAGGTCGATGAGGTCACCGGCGATGTTCGTCGTGGCGATGTCGAGGTCGTGCTCGCGCATCGAATCGCCGATCGACGGGCGCAGCTCGCCGGTCTCGGCGTCGACGAGGTACGCCATCAGCGCGCCGGCGTCGCGCCGGAACAGGATGTTGTTCAGCGAGCAGTCGCCCCAGAAGAAGCCCTCGAGGTGGAGCCGGCACAGCAGGATCACGCCGGCGTCGATGAGCCGCTGGCGCAGGTCCATGCCGGTGGGGTTGCCGAACAGGTAGCGGTACGGGAGCGCGAAGTCGAGGTAGCGGGTGACGAGCACCGCGGGCAGTGCCTCGCCGGCCGGGTCGAGGCGCCCCGTCACCACGCCCACCGCCTCCACCACGGGCAGGTTGGCGTCGGCCAGGGCGCGCAGCAGCTCGTACTCGCGGCGGGCCACCGCCTCCTCGGTGGACTTCAGCGCGTAGACCCGGCTCTCGTACTGGACGAAGCGCACGACGTGCCGGGACACGCCGTGCGCCATGCGGACGAGCCGACCGCCGGTGCTCTCCACGTCCCAGCGCTCGAGGCGGAGGTGCCAGGGCAGGTCGAGGAAGTCGGGGTGACCGCGCCGCGCCCGCAGCTCCATGTCCGGGACGAGCAGGCGTGCCGCGTCCCTTGAGGCCTCACCCGGCACGGACCGGACGGTACCGGCCCGGGCGCGACGAGGGGGCGCCACCCGCTGGGCGGCGCCCCCTCGCGGAGTGCTGGGGGGTCAGGCGGTCTCGGCCTCGCGGTCCTTGACCACCTCGTCGAGCATCTCGTACTCCTCGCCGGTGTCGGTCCAGTCCTCGAACTGGGTGACCCCGAGGGTGTCGAAGCGCTTGCGGAGCCAGCCGTCGTTGGCGTCGAGCAGGCCGAGCTTCTTGCAGTTCGGCACGATCTTGGAGAACAGCAGCTGCTGGAACGGATCCTGGTTCTTCAGCTCCGGATCGTCCTGCTTGAAGATGCTGATGGCCTCCTTCACCGGGATGCCCATGCGCTCCCACACCTCCTGCTGCAGGAAGCGGTCGCGCATGCGGACGGCGGCCTCGAAGGCGAACTCCTGGCGGTCGAGCATCTCCTTGTCGGAGAGGCCCTCGTAGTACTCCTTCAGCGAGAGCACGCCGAAGGCCACGTGGCGGGCCTCGTCGGACATGACGTAGCGGAGCAGCTGCTTGAGCAGGGGGTCGTCGGTGGTCTGCATGGCCATGCCGAAGGCGGCGAGGGCGAGGCCCTCGACCATGATCTGCATGCCCAGGTAGGTCATGTCCCACCGACTGTCGAGGATGATGTCGTCGAGCAGCATCTTGAGGTGGTGGTTGATCGGGTAGTGGCCCGACAGCTTGGTGTCGAGGTACTTGGCGAACACCTCGACGTGGCGGGCCTCGTCCATCACCTGGGTGGCGGCGTAGTACTTGGCGTCGATCCACGGCACGGTCTCGACGATCTTGGCCGTGCAGATCAGTGCGCCCTGCTCGCCGTGCATGAACTGCGACAGGCTCCAGTTCTGGGACTCGATCTGGAACTGGCGCCACTCGCTGTTGGTCCAGCGCTGGAACGACGTGCCGGTGAAGTCGGCGCCCAGGGCCTCCCAGCCCTCGACGGTCGGCGTCATCGGGCTCTCGGCCGCCAGCTTCTCCTGGTCGACGTCGATCGACCAGTCGAGGTCGGTCTCGCCGTTCCACTGGGAGGTCTTCGCCTTCTCGTAGAGCTTGATGAGCGGCGGGCGCGACCGCTCGTAGTCCCAGGTGAAGAGGGCGTCGGCGTTGTCCTTGACCGTGTGGATGACCTCGTCCACCTCGGTGTTGGTGAGCGCCAGGATGGCGTCGAGGTCGTTGACGTCCTCGCGGCCGAGGATGTCGGCGTCGGTGCGGCCCATGTGGATCGGTTTCCCCCGTGTCGGTGGCAGGTGCGGTCGCGCGGCTCCGGGTTCCGGCGCCAGACGCGATAATAACGGTAGTTATCGGCGGCGCCGTTGACAAGGGGCACCTGCGACGACGCCCGCTCCGGGCCCGTCGGCGGTCGTGGCGCCTACCGTCGGGCGTCGTGCACGTGCTCGTCTCCCTCGCGATCGCCGCCGTCGTCCACGTCGGCATCGTGCGGTCCCGCCTCCCCCTCCTCGTCGTCGCGGGCGCGGGCGTGCTGGTGCTGGCGCTGGCGGGCGCGCTCGTCCGGCCCGACCACCTCTGGCAGACCGTCTCCGGTGTGGTCATCGTCTTCGTCGCGCTGGTCACGGCCGTCCAGCGCCGCCGGATCCGGGAGGTCGTCGACGGGCTGGCGAACCTCACGTGGCACCCCGGCGCCGTGCCCGCCGACGGCGAAGCGCTCGTGCGGGACCTCGAGGTGGCCGGCTTCCAGCTGGCCGACGACGGCTGGGCCCGGGCCGGCGACCTCGGCTGGTGCGTGGTCGCCCTGCGGCGGGGTCCGCTTCGGGCGTTCGTCGTGAGCGGCGAGCTCGGCCCGATGCTCGACATCACCACGGCGCTCGACAACGGGCGGCTGTTCGTCACCACGCCCTCCGCGATGTTGCGGGTCGGCGCCGACGTCGTGCGCCTGTGCGTCCCCACCGACGACCCCCACGAGCTCATCGCCCGCCACGAAGGCGTGCTCGTCGACGTGGCCACCAGCGGGCGCACGCCGATGGTGCCGGACACCGAGCGGCTCACCGCGGAGGCCGTCGCCGACGAGCTGGTGCAGGCGCGTGCCTTCCTCGCCGGCGGCGTGCCCGCCGCGCTGGTCTCGGTCTGGCGCCAGCTCCGGGGCGCGCACGCCGACACCGGACCGATCACCCAGCGCCCGGTCGACTGGGCGCGGCTGGTGGCCGAGCCCCGCTGACCACCGGTTCCTGACGCGCAGATCGACCGCAGGCGGTCGATCTGCGCGGTCGGAACGGGATGGGCCCTCGTAGTGTCCCGACCGTGCACGACGACCGCGAGCTGGCCGAGACGCGCGTCCGCCGGACCATCAGCGACCGCATCCGCCCCGCGATCCACGGGGCGCGCCTGCCGCTCGAGGTCTCGGCTTGGGAGGTGCCGGGGGAGCCTGTGCCCGTCGAGGCCGCCCGGGCCGCCGACCTCGCGCCGTTCGAGATCGGGGGCCGCTGGGGCAAGCCGTGGGGCACGACCTGGTTCCGCATGCGCGGCCGGGTGCCCGACGACTGGGCGGGCGAGACCGTCGAGGCGATCATCGACTTCTCCACGGGCGTCGGCGCCGGCTTCCAGTCCGAGGGGCTGCTCTACCGCACCGCCGGCGGCGGACCCATCCGGGGCATCCACCCCATGCACCAGGCGGTGCCGATCGAGCTGATCGCCGACGCCGACGGTTGCGTCGACGTGCTCGTCGAGGCGGCCGCCAACCCCGTCGTCGCCACGTCGTACCGGCCCACGCCGCTGGGCGACCCGGCGACGGCCGGCGACGAGCTGCTCTACCGCCTCAACCGGGCCGAGCTGGCCGTGCGCCACGACGACGTGTGGCACCTCGACCTCGACCTGCAGGTGCTCGGCGGCCTCATGCGCGAGCTGGGGCTCGACGACCCCCGCCGGTTCGAGCTCCTGCGCGCCATCGACGCGGCGGTCGACGTCTTCGACCCGCACCGCCCCGCGGAGACCGCGGCCGACGCGCGGGCGGCCCTCGCGCCGATGTGGGAGCGCCACGCCGCGGCCCACGCCCACCGGGTGTCGGCCGTGGGTCACGCCCACATCGACTCGGCCTGGCTCTGGCCGCTGCGCGAGACCCGGCGCAAGTGCGCCCGCACGTTCGCCTCCGCGGTGACGCTCATGGACCAGTACCCCGAGCACCGCTTCGCCTGCTCGCAGGCCGTGCAGTACGCGTGGATCGAGGAGGACCAGCCCGAGCTGTTCGAGCGGATCCGGGCCCGGGTGGCCGACGGCCGCTTCCTGCCCGTGGGATCGATGTGGGTGGAGGCCGACGCGAACCTCCCCTCGGGCGAGTCGCTGGCCCGCCAGCTGGTGTGGGGCCGGCGGTGGTTCGAGGACCGCTTCGGCGAGCAACCGGGGAACCGCATCGTGTGGATCCCCGACGTGTTCGGCTACGCCGGCAACCTGCCCCAGCTGATGGCCCAGGCCGGCTGCGAGTTCTTCCTCACCCAGAAGCTGTCGTGGAACCAGACCAACGCCTTCCCCCACCACACCTTCTGGTGGGAGGGCATCGACGGCACCCGGATCTTCACCCACTTCCCGCCGGCCGACACCTACAACGGCGAGGTCACGCCGGCGGAGCTGGCGTACGCCGTGCGCAACTTCCGGGACAAGGGACGAGCCACCCGCTCGATGTACCTGTTCGGGCACGGCGACGGCGGCGGCGGTCCCACCCGCGAGATGCTCGAGCGGGCGCGGCGGGTGGCGGCCGGCGGCGAGGGGCTCGACGGCCTGCCCCGACTGGCCATCGAGTCGCCGGCGGAGTTCTTCGAGGCCGCCCGCGCCGAGCTGCCCGACGCGCCGGTGTGGCGGGGCGAGCTGTACTTCGAGATGCACCGCGGCACCTACACGAGCCAGGCGAGGACGAAGTGGGGCAACCGCCGCGGCGAGCTGGCGCTGCGCGAGCTGGAGCTGTGGACGGCACCCGGAGGCCCCGGCGGCGCGGCGCCGCTGGCCGACATCGAGCGGCTGTGGAAGGTGCTGCTGCTCCACCAGTTCCACGACATCATCCCCGGCAGCTCCATCGCCTGGGTGCACGACGACACCGAGGCCGCCCACGCCGCTCTGCTCGCCGAGGTCGACGATCGCATCGCCGGCGCCCTCGCCTCCGGTTCCGGGACGCGTGGCACGGCGCCGGGCGCGCCTCCCGCGTCCCGGAACGAGGTGGTGGGGGCGAACGCCTCGCCGTTCGCCCGGGCCGAGGTCGTCACCACGCCCGCCGGGCCGCGCTGGCTCGACGCGCCGGCGCACGCCCTCGGCGCGCTGGCCGCCGAGCTGCCCCAGGGCGTCGCCCCGGTGACCGTCGCGTCGGCGGGCGCCGAGGTCGTGCTCGACAACGGCATCGTCCGCGCCGTCGTGGCGGCCGACGGCACGCTCGCCTCCCTGCTCGACCACCGGGCCGGTCGCGAGTGCCTGGCCGGGCCCGGCAACGTGCTGCAGCTGTTCCCGGACCTGCCCAACACCTACGACGCCTGGGACGTCGACCAGCACACGCTCCGCCTGGCGCCGACCCTGCTGACCGACGTCGACTCGGTCGAGGTGGAGGAGGCCGGGCCGATGCGCGCGGCGGTCCGGGTGCGGCGCTCCTTCGGCGCGTCGTCGATCGTGCAGACCTACGTGCTGCGGGCCGGGTCGGCCCGGCTCGACGTGGAGACCGAGGTCGACTGGCAGGAGGTCGAGCGACTCCTCAAGGTGGCGTTCCCCCTCGACCTGCGCGCCGACGAGGCCCGCTACGACGTCCAGTACGGGCACGTGCGCCGGCCGACGCACCGCAACACGTCGTGGGACGTCGCCCGGTTCGAGGTGTGCGGCCACCAGTGGGCCGACGTGTCCGAGCCCGACTTCGGTGTGGCCGTCCTCAACGACGGGAAGTACGGACACGACTGCCTCGGTGACCAGCGCTCGACCACGATGCGGCTCACGCTGCTGCGGGCCACGCGGTACCCGGACCCCGAGGCCGACCGCGGCCACCACCGGTTCACGTACGCGGTGCTGCCCCACGGCGACGGCCTGGGCGAGGTGCTCCCCGAGGCGTGGGCGCTCAACCTGCCCGTGCGCGTCGCGCCCGGGGCACCGACGTCGTCGCTGGCACGGGTCGACCACCCGGGCGTCGTGATCACGGCGGTGAAGGCCGCCGACGACGGCTCCGGCGACCTGGTCGTGCGGCTGCACGAGGCGTTCGGCGGTCGGGCGCGCACGGTGCTGCGGACGGCGACCGCCCCGTCGAGCGTGGTGGCGTGCGACCTCCTGGAGCGCCCGATCAGCGATCCGGAGCGGGTCGACGGCGGCGCGGTGGCGCTCGAGCTGCGGCCCTTCGAGGTCCGCACCCTGCGGTTGCGCTGAAGCGGTTCTGGACCCCGGGGCGGTGGGGGATGGAGGGGCGCCCCCAGACCCGCCACCGTCGGTGGTCGGTCCAGCCCAGGAGGTCCCCCAGACGATGCAGCCCAGCCCCACGCTCAAGCGAGCGCTCAGCGCCACCCTGGCCGCCGGCCTGCTGTTCGGCGCCACGGCCTGCGGCGACGACGACAGCGTCGACGCCGAGCTCGACGGCGGCGACATCGGCGGCGAGGGCGAGATGGAGCTCGAAGGCGACTGACGTCGCCGAAGCCACCGGTCGTCGGGCCTCGCGCTCCCGCTCCCTCCGCGAGGTCCGACGACCGAAGGTCTCCGGCGCTGCTACGGGTGCAGCGCCAACCCATCCTCCATCGACCCCGGCTCGGGCACGACGACCACCGAGTGCCGCTGGGCGAGTCGATGTGCGACGACGGCAACGGCGGCCGCCACCACGTTCCCGACCAGGAACGCCCGCGTGGCGCCGTCGATGCCGTCGTCCGGGACGAGGAGCAGGGCGGGCACGAGGATGGCGGCGGTGAGCACGCCCGTGATGGCCACCGTGGCCAGGTGCCGGTGCAGGACGCGCGCCTCGGTGAGGTACACGGATGTCATCGCCCACGGGATGCCGGCGGCGACGAGCGTGGGCAGGATGCGGGCCGCGTCGCCGTAGTCGTCGCCGTACACCGCGGTGACGAGGTCGCGACCCACCGCGGCGACGACCGCGGCCACCAGCATCAGCCCGGTGGTGCCGACGATGACCACCCGCACCTGGCTGCGCAGGTGGGCGCCGTCCTTGCCGCCCTCGGCGAGCAGCGCTTGGCCGATGGCCATGGGCACGTACAGCACGATGCTCGTGATGCCCCAGGCCACGTAGAAGGCGGCGTTGCGGTCGGGGTCGACGGACAGCAGCACGATGACGGGCAGGACGAACTGCGGCGCCTGGTAGGCGAGCGTCGACACGTAGTTGACCATCGAGTACCGGAAGGCGGCCCGGCGGGTGCTCGGGAGCGGGAACAGCCGGTGCCGCAGCCCGCTCACCTTGGGCATGGTCAGGACGCCGCCCACCCCGGTGAGCAGCAGCGGCAGGGACGCGACGGCGAACAGGTGCACCGTCTCGTGGTCGCCGGCGGGGATGAGCAGGAGCGGGAAGCGGGCGATGCCCAC
The DNA here is from genome assembly GCA_035764875.1 of Acidimicrobiales bacterium. Lineage (GTDB taxonomy): Bacteria > Actinomycetota > Acidimicrobiia > Acidimicrobiales > Salinilacustritrichaceae > Salinilacustrithrix. Next base: position 23,154 of record DASTYO010000002.1, read on the forward strand.
CACGGTGATGCGGGCCAGCACGAGCACCCAGCGCCGCACGGTCATCCACCGCACGTCGACGATGAGCGTGAGCGCGGCCCCGACGGCGGCGGCCACGAACAGCACCGGGCCGAGCACCGGCTGCCAGTCGGTGAGCGCTCGGGTGGCCTCGGTGTCGACGACGAGCAGGTAGCCGAGCGACACCACCGTGCACGACACGACCGTGGCCAGCACGCCCCACGTGAACACGGCGTGGGACTCCTCGTCCCGCCCCGGCGCGAAGCGGGCGAGCGACACCTGCAGGCCGAGGCCGGCGAGGTAGGCGATGAAGAGGGTCGACGTGAACAGGGCGGTGGCCCGGCCGACGTCGTCGGTGGTGTCGATCCGGGCGGCCACGAGCCAGAACACCGCGCCGGTGACGGCCTGCACGGCGGCGCCGACGACGAGCGCGGCCGATCCGGCGAGCAGGTGGCGATGCGTACCGGCCCGGCCGGTCGTGCCAGGGACGGCGACCATCGCGGGCGAGGCTACCGCCACCTATCGTCGGCACCCGTGACGAGCACGGAGACCCGCAGCTACCCGGGCGCTCGGGGTCCGGACCGGCAGCGCCGGGTCGACGCCGGCGGCATCGGCCTCGCCGTCCACGAGTGGGGCGACCCCGGTGCGCCACCGGTGATGCTCGCCCACGGCGGGTTCGACTTCGCCCGGACCTTCGACGTGTTCGCCCCGCTGCTGGCCGAGGCGGGGTGGCGCGTCGTGTCCTGGGACCAGCGGGGCCACGGCGACTCCGACCACGCCGCGCTCTACCAGTGGGAGGCCGACACCCGCGACGCGCTGGCCGTGTTCGCGTCGGTGAGCGACGAGCCGCTGCCGGTCATCGGCCACTCGAAGGGCGGCTCGATCATGAGCCAGCTGGCGGCCATCGCCCCGGGGCGCATCAGCGCGCTGGTGAACATCGACGGCGTGCCGAGCAGCCGGGCCATGCCCGACGTCCAGGACCACGACCAGACCAAGCTCCTGGCCGACGAGCTCGCCGCGTGGCTCGACCACCGGCGTGCGTCGGCCACCAACGCTCGCAAGCCGGGCACCATCGAGGAGCTGGCCGAGCGCCGCGCCCGGATGAACCCGCGGCTGCCGCGCCAGTGGCTCGAGTACCTCGTCACCATCGGCGGTCGGCGAGACCCCGACGGCTGGCGCTGGAAGATCGACCCGAGCATGCGCATGGGCGGCTTCGGCCCGTGGCGACCGGAGTGGTCGCTGCACCGGCTCACCGACATCTCGGTGCCCCTGCTCGTGGTGCTCGGCAGCGAGCCCGAGCCCATGGGGTGGGGTACCAAGACCGGCGACATCTGGTCGTACCTGCCCCGCGGCTCCCGGGCCGTCGAGGTCCCCGACGTCGGGCACTTCGTCCACATCGAGGCGCCCGAGGCCGTGCTCGAGATCGCGCTCGACCACCTCGGCCGGCCGGGAGCCCGCCCGTGAAGCGCGTCGACCTGGTCCACAACCGGCTCCCGCTCGCGCTGTGGGAGCTGCGCCCGGGGCAGGGGCGCGCCCTGCTCCTGCTCCACGGGCTCGGCGAGCGCACCCACCCCGGCGCGCTGGAGCCGGTCGAGCCGTGGCCCGGGCCCGTCTACGGGCTCGACTTCACCGGGCACGGCGCCTCCGGCGTGCCGCTCGGCGGCGGCTACTACTGCGAGGTGCTCATGGGCGACGTCGACATCGCGCTCGCCCACCTCGATCCCGACTCCAGCGGCGACCCGGGTGTCACCGTCGCCGGCCGGGGGCTCGGCGGCTACGTCGCCCTCCTCATCGCCGGCGCCCGGCCGGCGCTCGTTCGTGGCGCGGTCATCTCCGACGGCCCCGGCCTGCACGGCGGCGGGCCGAGCCCGAGCACGCCCGTGCTGCTGCGCCCCGAGCAGGACGGCTCCACGCCCGACCCGGTGGCGCTGCTCGAGCTCGCCACCGACGTCCGCCCACCCGACTACGCCCGCACCTACGCGTGGCAGGCCAGCGCGCTGTCCGGCCTCGACACCGCCATCGCGGTCACCGCGGTGAACCGCCCGCCGTGGCTGGCCGAGGTCGCCGCACAGCCGGGGGTGGTGGAGACCGACCTGCCCAGCGCGCTCGCCCTGTTCGCGCAGGCGTAGGCGACCGGACGCCGGCCCGGCACGCCGCTACCGTCGGCGCCGGCCATGGACCGCTACCAGTACCTGATCCTGATGGCGGCGTGCGCGGCCATCACCCTCCCGCTCGAGTTCGTGTTCCGGGCGCGCGTCTACCGCCGGCCCCGGCGGCTCGTGCGGGCGATGTGGCTTCCCGTGCTGCTGTTCCTCGCGTGGGACATCGTGGCCATCGCCCGTGGCCACTGGGACTTCGTCGACCGCTACGTCACCGGCTGGCAGGTTCCCGGCGGCGTGCCCGTCGAGGAGCTCGCGTTCTTCGTCGTCATCCCTCTGTGCGCGCTCTTGACCTTCGAAGCGTCCCGGCACACGTTGAAGAAGTGAGCTACGAGTACGCCATCGCCGCCGGGGCGTCCGCCGCCGCCGTCGTGGGCCTCGAGCTGCGGGTGCTGCGCACGGGTCTGTTCCGCAGCCCGTCGTATTGGGCCACGATCGCCATCAGCTCGTTCTTCATGGTCCTCGTGAACGGCTGGCTCACGAAGCTGTCGGCGCCCATCGTCACCTACGACCCCGACCAGAAGACGCCGTGGCGGTTCCCGTGGGACATCCCGGTGGAGGACTACTTCTTCGGGTTCTCGCTGCTCACGCTCGTGCTCCTGCTGTGGGTGCGCCAGGACACGCCCGACGACCCGGCGCCGTGGCGGCCGGCCCCGGACGGTGCGCAGGATCCGCGTCCAGAACGGGAGGCGGGGCCGTGAGGGGGGTGGCTCTGGGCGTCCTGGCGTTCGTGCTCATGGAACCGCTGACCTACCTGGCGCACCGCTACGTCATGCACGGTGCCGGGCGGCGCTTCCACCGCTCGCACCACCGGCGCTGGCCGTCGAAGGCGCCCGACGACCCCTTCCTCGAGGGCAACGACGTGTTCCCCGCCGTCTTCGCCGCGGTGACGATCGTGGCCCTCGCCATCGGCTTCAACGTCGACGGCTTCGGTTCGCTGATCCCCGTGTGCGTCGGCGTCACCGCCTACGGGGCGGCGTACGCGTTCGTGCACGACGTGTACGTGCACGGCCGGCTGCCGGTGCGGTTCCGCAGCGCCGCCCTCGACCGGCTCGCCGTGGCCCACGACCTCCACCACCGCTTCGGCGGCGAGCCCTACGGGATGCTGCTGCCGGTGGTGCCGGCCGCGGTGCGCCGACGGGCTGCGCTGGCCGTCGCTCGGCCTAGACGCACAGCCCCTCGCTGACGCCCCGCCGGCACAGGGTGGTGGCCTCGACGGTGCGCACGGTGAAGCCCTCGCCGCCGGGGTCGGGCTCGGCGAAGACGTGCAGCCGCTCGCCGAGCACCGCATCGTCCGGGTAGCCGACGACGTCGACGGTGATCTCGCCGAGGTCGCCCACCGACGGCCCGTCGACCACGACGATGTCAGGCTCCGGCAGCTCGTCTCCCGCCCGCTGGTCGCCCACCACCTGCCCGAGCTCGAGCATGGTCTCCGCGCTCGGGCGGTCGGCGACGTCGGGGTAGAGCTCGCTGGTGATGTCGCCCACGTCGCCGAGCTGGGCGAGGAACGCCGAGTTGGCCCAGCCCGTCTCGCCGCCGGCGGTGACCTCGTTCCAGATGCTGCCGTCGTCGAGCTGGCGGTTGTGACCCGTGGCGGTCAGGTCGTCGGCCAGCGGCTCGAGCTCCACCACGGTCTCGTACTGGGTCCCCGGTGCCGCACGGACGTTCAGGACGTCGTCGGCGGCCACGCCCACGACGGCGAGGGTGGCGCCGTCCTGCGGGAACAGCTCGATGCGCTCACCCGGCAGCTCGCTGGGGGTCGGCGCCGCCGTGGTGGAGCTCGTGCCCTCGGTGGTGGACGACGACGTGGACGTGGCGTCGGTGGTGCCGGTCGCCTCCGTCGTCTCCGTGCTGTCGGTGGTGGTCTCGGTGTCGTCGTCCCCGCAGCCGGCGAGCAGCAGCGAGGCGACGACCAGTCCCAGCAGGGCTCGGCGCATGCCCTCACGGTACGGAACCGCCAGGCCGGCGGACAGGGACCGGGGGCATCAGCCGAGCGGGCGGCCTCCGTCCCACGTGCCCGACCACGCCACCGGCTGGAAGCGGGCGAACCACTCCTCGCCGTACCAGCCGTGGTCGCGGGTGCGCTGCACCACGTCGACGTGCTCGGCGGATCGGTAGGCGAAGCGGGTCATCGCCTCGGCGTCACGCCACAGGCTGAACGTGGCCTGCCGGCCCACGGGCAGCTCGCCGATGCCGACGGCCTGCAGGAGCCCGTCGGCGGTGTGGAGGTGGGCGTCGACGGCGGGGACCGACCGCAGGAACGCCGGCACGTGGCGCCAGCGCACCGTCGCCCGGGTGAGCACGGCGACCGGTCCGGCCGGGTGTTGGGACCGATTCGTCGGCGATTCGTCGGATTCGTCGCAACGATTCGTCGACGAATCGTCGCCGAGGGGGTCGATCCGGGACCAGGCGCCGTGGGCGCCGAGGGGCCGGAGCAGGACGTCGAAGCGCTCGCCGGCGCCGTCCCAGCGCCGGCTGAGGCGGTGCGAACGGAAGCGCTCGGCCGCCGCCTCGTCGTCCCAGACGGCGAAGATCGCCCAGCGGTGCAGGTCGGCCGAGGCCGACATCGTGCGCCCCCGGCCGGTGCCGAGCAGCCGCCCGAACCGCAGGCCGGGGACACGTCGCAGCGCCAGCCGGTCGACCGGGACCCGGGCGGTGGCGGCCGTCGCCGACGGGAACCGGGCGAGGTGGAACGAGGCGACGACCATGGCGTCCCGACGCTACGGCAGACTCCCGCCGTGGTCGCCCGCGCCCTGCTCGCCGTCGTCGCCGGGTACCTCCTCGGGTCGATCCCGGTGGCCGTGCTGGTGGCCCGCAGCCGCGGGTTCGACCCCCGCCACGTCGGGGACCGCAACCCGGGCTACTGGAACGTGAAGGAGCAGCTGGGTGCGCGCGCCTCGCTGCCGGTGTTCGCCGGCGACGTGGCCAAGGGTGCGGCCGCGGGCCTCGTCGGCGTCCTCCTGGCCGGCGACGAGTGGGGCATCGCCTACGCCGCGGTCGGCGCGGCGATGGCCGGGCACGCCTGGCCGGTGTTCGCCGGCTTCCGCGGCGGGCGCTCGATCCTCACCTTCGTCGGGGGCATGGCGCTGGTGGCGCCCGTCCCGGCCGCCGTCGCCGTGGCGCTCCTGTTCGCGGTGTGGGCGGCGACCCGATCCTTCGCCTGGGCGGCGCGGGCCGGGGTGTTCGGCTTCCCGGTGGTGCAGGCGGTGTTCGAGTCGAAGGAGCGGGTCGCGGCCACCGGGGCGCTGCTCACCCTCATCGGCCTTCGGTTCGCGCAGGCCGCGATCTCGCAGCGGCGCCGACTCGCTCCTCAGTAGCGGCGGCCCCGCCAGCGCCGGCTCGGGCGGAGGGTGCCGGCGGTGATGCGCACGGCGACCGCGAGGTCGGCCAGGGGCGAGAGCAGGTACGGCAGGCCCCTCCGCAGGTAGGCGCGGCGGGTGCCGGCGAGGACACCGACCCGCACGGCGAGCGCCGCGACGTCGACCGCATCGCCACGCCGCAGGAGCAGCCGGGGGAGCGGCAGGGCCAGTCCGGACCACACGACGGCCAGGTCGAGCAGCTGGGATGGCCACGGGGTGACGAGGCGCAGGTCGAGCGAGCGCCCCCAGCCCCGCCACGCCCCGACGAGCGACCCGTAGCCCGCCACCGTCAGCACGTCGGTGGCGTCGAGGAACCGCACCTCGTGGCCGGCTGCCGCCAGGTGCCGGGCCAGGGCCACGTCCTCGAGCAGCGACCCCCGCACCGGCTCGAAGCCGCCGGCGTCCAGCAGCGCCTGGCGATCGACCACCGTGCACTGCCCGTTGGCCATCGTCCGGTTGGGCCTCGCGCTTCGGCCGCCGGGTGGCCCGAACCGGTAGACGAGCGTGGCCAGCATCGCGGGGTGCAGCCAGCGCTCGCCGGCGCTGGCGGCGTCGACGCGGGCGCCGGCGCTCACCAGCGTCGCCGCGCCCAGCGCACCGACCACCGACCCGACGAAGCCCTCGCCGGCGCGCGTGTCGGCGTCGACGAAGACCACCGTCGCCGCGCCGGCCGCGTCGAGCCCGACCTGCAGGGCGTGCGCCTTGCCGGCCCAGCCCGGCGGGAGTGGACCGGCGTCGATCACGGTCGCGCCGGCCGCCTCGGCCACGGCACGCGTCCGGTCGGAGGATCCGTCGTCGACGACGAGCACCCGCGCGCCCTGCCCCACGAGGGACGAGACGCAGGGGCCGATGCGCTCCTCCTCGTCCCGGGCCGGCACCACGACGAGCACGTCGAGCTCGCCGACCACAGCCGGCACCAGCGCCGGTGTCCCGCGAGCGCCGCGCGCGAAGCGGCGCACGGCGAGCGCGAGCAGCCCGGCGCGCGCCAGCGTCGCCGCTCCCGGCCGGGGGTGCAGGGGCGGGAGCGGCGGCACGGCCCACAAACTACGGTCGGCGCGGATGGCGACGACCGCGCTCCCCCTCGACGCCTTCGGCCCCCGCTCGTGGTGCCGACCTGAGCAGGTGGCGGTGAACCGCCTGCCCATGCGGGCCACCGCCTACCCGTTCGAGGACGAGGCGCAGGCGCTGGCTCGCGACCGCAGCGCGTCCCCCTGGTTCCGCTCCCTCGACGGCCCGTGGGACTTCGCCCTCCGGAGCCGGCCGGAGGCGGTCACGTGGGACGACGTCACCGGATCGGGTGGCGAGGGCTGGCGGCCCTTCGAGGTGCCGGGCTGCTGGACCATGCACCCCGGCGTCGACGACTGGCCCCACTACACGAACGTCCGCATGCCGTTCGTGGCCGAGCCGCCCGACGTGCCCGACGAGAACCCCACCGGCGTGCACCGCCGCACGTTCACGCTGCCGGACGGATGGGACGGCCGGCGCACGGTCCTGCACGTCGGCGGCGCCGAGAGCTGCCTGTACGTGTTCTGCAACGGCGAGCCGGTCGGCATGGGCAAGGACTCGCGCCTGCCCCAGGAGTACGACCTCACGCCGTTCCTTCGCGGCGGCGACAACGACCTCGTCCTCGTGGTGGTGCGCTGGTCGGACGGCAGCTGGCTCGAGGACCAGGACCACTGGTGGATGGCCGGCCTGCACCGCGAGGTGTTCCTGTACTCGACCGCGGCGACGCACCTCGCCGACGTGGCCGTGCGCGCCGAGCTCGACGAGGACCTGGCCACGGGCCACCTGGGGGTCGAGGTGCGGGTGGCCGGTGCGCCGACGCCCGGCTGGCGCATCGAGGCGACGCTCCACGACGGTGACGGCCGGCCGCTGCACCGCCAGCCGCTCAGCGCGGACGTCGCCGTCTTCGACCGCTCCAGCGCGCTCGCCGAGTCGGCCAGCGCGTACCTGCACCGGGGCGTCACCCGCCTCGAGGACTCCTTCGACGAGGTCACCCCGTGGTCGTCGGAGAACCCGGCGCTGCACACCCTGGTCCTCTCCCTCGTCGACCCCGACGGCGCAGTGGTGGAGGTGACGTCGGTGCGCACGGGCTTCCGCCGGGTCGAGGTGGTCGACCGCGAGCTGCTGCTCAACGGCTACCCGGTGCTGCTCCACGGCGTGAACCGCCACGACCACGACCCCGACACGGGCAAGGTCGTGAGCCCCGACGCCATGTGGGACGACGTCGTGCTGATGAAGCAGCACAACGTGAACGCCGTGCGCACCGCCCACTACCCGAACGACCCGCGCTTCCTCGACGCCTGCGACGAGCTCGGCCTGTGGGCGATGGACGAGGCGAACGTGGAGAGCCACGCCCGTCTCGCCAGCCTGAGCGGCGATCCCCGCTGGGCGGCGGCGATCGCCGACCGCATCCACCGCATGGTCCTGCGCGACCGCAACCACCCGTCGGTCTTCTCGTTCTCGCTCGGCAACGAGTCCGGAGACGCCGCCGTGTTCGACGGCGCCGCCGCCTGGGTCCGGCGCACCGACCCCACGCGCGTCGTCCACTACGAGGGCGCCGTGGTGGGGTCCTTCGCCGGGCCCGACCAGGCGATCGACGCGGGGCCGGCCACCGACCTGGTGTGCCCGATGTACCCGTCCATCGAGGCCATCGCCGCGTGGGCCGAGCGCACCGACGGCACGGACGAGCAGCGGCCCCTCGTGATGTGCGAGTTCAGCCACGCGATGGGCAACTCCAACGGCAGCCTGGCCGACTACTGGGCCGTGATCGAGACCATGGACGGCCTGCAGGGCGGGTTCATCTGGGACTGGACCGACCAGGGGCTGCGGGCCACCGCACCCGCCGACGCCCCGCGCCCGGGCGAGGAGCACTGGGCCTACGGCGGCCACTTCGGCGACGAGCCGAACGACGCGACCTTCTGCTGCAACGGCCTCACGTGGCCGGACCGCACCCCGAAGCCCGCGCTGCTCGAGTACGCGTACCTCACCGCGCCGGTCCGCTTCCGGGCGAGCGACCTCAAGCGCGGCCGGGTCGTCGTGATCAACATGCAGGACTGGCGCGACGTGTCCTGGCTGGGCGGCGAGTGGGAGGTCCGGGTCGACGGCGGCGTCGCCGGCTCGGGCACGTTCGAGCTCCCCGAGCTGCCCGGCGGGTTCGAGGCGACGGTCGAGATCCCGCTGCCCACGGTCGACGTGCCGCCCGGCGCCGAAGCCCACCTCGACCTGCGCTGCGTCGTCACCGAGGAGCAGCCGTGGGCACCCGTCGGCCACCGGGTCGCGTGGCAGCAGTTCGACCTGCCCGAGACCAAGCAGCACCACGCGGCGCCGCCGAGCCGGGGCGGGCCGAGCACCGAGGTGGAGCTCGACGGCGACCGCGCCGTCGTCGGCGACGTCGAGGTGCGCTGGGACACCAGCACGGCCGCCCTCGTCGACGTGCAGCTCGGCGGGCGCTCACTGCTCGCGGCGCCGGTCACCGCCAGCCTGTGGCGGGCACCGACGGAGAACGACGGCCGCCGCCTCGACCTGCCCGTCACCGGCGCGCTGCGGGGATGGCTCGCCCTCGGCCTCGACCGGATCGAATCCGAGGCGGTGAAGGTCGAGCACCGCCGGGAGGCTGACGGCACCACGTGCGTGACGCTGCGCCGGCGACTCCACCTGCCCGGCCTCGAGCGCCCGATCGACCACCGCGAGCGGCTCCGGATCCACGGCGACGGCACGGTCGTGGTCGCCGACGAGCTCGCCCTGCCGGCGCACCTCGACGACCTGCCCCGCATCGGCGCGCGCTTCGAGGTGCCCGCCCAGCTGGACCTGCTCGAGTGGTACGGGCGGGGGCCGCTGGAGACCTACGCCGACCGCGAGAGCAGCGAGCAGCTGGGGCGCTGGCGGTCACGGGTGGCCGAGCAGTACGTGCCCTACGTGCTGCCCCAGGAGCACGGGAACCACACCGACACCCGGTGGTTCGCGCTCACCGACGGGCCGGTGGACGAAGGCGGGTCCGGGTTGCTGGTGTCGTCGACCGACCGGCTCGACCCGTTCGGCTTCAGCGCCCGCCACCACCACGACGCCGACCTGTACGCGGCGCGGACGACGGCCGAGCTGCGCATGAGCCCCACCATCGAGGTGCACGTGGACGTCACCCAGCGCGGGCTCGGCACCGCCACGTGCGGTCCCGACACGCTCCCGCCCTACCAGGTGACGGGCGGGCCCGCCCGGTGGAGCTGGGCCCTGCGCCCGGTGCGGCCGGGCGACGACGTCGCCGCCGTCGCCCGGCTGGTTCGCACGGGCGTCTGAGCTACCCGCTACCCACGCCCGGTGTTGTCCGGCGCGTCGGAGATGGTCTCCACGAGGCGGCCGACCTGCTTGTCCTTGGCCACCCTCGCGATGTCGGCCTGGCTGACGATGCCGATCACCTCGGTGCCGTCGATGACGGGCAGGCGGCGCACGGCATGGGCCTTCATGGTGTCGATGGCCTCGTCGATGCTGTCGTCGGCGCCGATGGTGACGACCTCCCGCCCGTCCACCAGCTCCGCGGCGCGGGTGCTGTGCGGGTCTCGGTCCTTCGCGACCACCTCGATGGCGAGGTCTCGGTCGGTGATCATCCCCTGCAGGCGGCGCTCGTCGTTGCACACCACCACGGCGCCGATGTTCTCGTCGGCGAGCACCCGGGCGATGCGATCGACGCTGTCGTCCACCTTCACGATGCGGGGGTTCGGGGTCATGATGTCGCGGGCCAGGGTCTTGGTCATCGGTGTGTCTCCTCGTGCGGTTGCCAGGGCACCCGCCCCACGCGATCCCTAACCACGGCCCTGGCCGCTCACCCCAACTGTCAGCGCCGTGCCTGTTGCCGGAGGTCGGCGGTGCAGAGCTCGGCGGCGATGCGGCCGCTCATCGCCACGAGCGGCAGCCCGCCACCCGGGTGGCTGCTCCCGCCGCACAGGTACAGCCGGTCGAGGGGCCCCCGGTTGCCGGGGCGGAGGAACGCGGCCATCCGCCCGTCCGACGACGTGCCGTAGATCGCGCCGCCCGGCGTCCGGAACCGTTCCGCGATGTCAGCCGGGGTGATCTCCTCGCGGTGCGCGATGCGTCCGGACAGGTCCCAACCCCGGCGGGCCATGACGTCGAGCAGGTGGTCCCCGTAGCCGGGCATGTCGCCTCCGCCCTCTGGCGCGTTGACGAGCACGAACCAGCTCTCGCTGCCGGCCGGCGCCTGCGCCGGGTCGGTGACCGACGAGGCGCACACGTAGACGGTGGGATCGGTCGCCGGGACGCCCTGCTCGACGAGCGCGTCGAACTCGGCCGCGTAGTCGGCCGAGAACGAGACGTTGTGGTGGGCCAGGCCGTCGGTGGTGCCGTCGACGCCGAGCAGCAGCACGAACCCCGACGACGAGCGCGGCGCGGCCTCGGCCCGCCGGCGGGCCGCCCGGTGGGGCAGCAGGTCGCGGTACAGGTGCAGCGCGTCGACGTTCGCGACGACCGCGTCGGCCTCGAGGTGCTCGCCGCCCGCGAGGCGCACGCCGCGCGCCCGCCCCCCGGCGTGGGTGACGGCGGCGACGTCGACGCCGGTGCGCACCTCGACGCCGAGCCCGCCGGCCAGCTCGACCAGGGCGTCGGCGAGCCGCCCGAGCCCGCCGTGGACGTACCAGGCGCCGAGGGCCTGCTCGACGTGGGCGATGCAGGCGAGCGTGGCCGGGGCGTGGAACGGCGACGAGCCCGAGTAGGTCGCGTAGCGGTCGACGTACTGCACGAGCCGCGGGTCGGTGAACGACGCCGACGCCCGCTGGTGGAGGGTGCGGAGGGGGTCGATGGCGAGCAGGTCGCGGGGCGAGCGCATCCGGCGGGCCAGGCCGAGCGGCGAGGACATCGGCCCCACGAAGAAGGTGCGCGACGCCACCTCCCACACCTGGCGAGCGTGGTCCATGAACGCCCGCCACTCGGCACCGGCGCCCGGGGCGAGCGCCTCGGCCGCGTCGATCGCGTCGTCCAGGTCGGCCCGGTGGTCGAAGGTCGTGCCGTCGGCGAAGCGGTAGCGGCAGATGGGGTCGAGCCGCCGGAGGGTCACCAGCTCGTCGAGCGACCGGCCGGCCGTCCGGGCCAGGTCCTCGAACACGTGGGGCAGGGTGAGCAGCGACGGCCCGGTCTCCCAGGTGAAGCCGGCGGCCGAGCGCTCGTCGAGCTTGCCCCCGGCGCGCTCGAGCCGCTCGAGCACGAGCACGTCGTGGCCGGCCGCGGCCAGGTGGATCGACGCCGCCAGCCCGCCGACGCCCGCGCCCACGACGACGACCTCAGCCACGTGCCCTCCAGGCGAGCGCGGCGACCGTCCCCATGGCGACACCGCCGACCAGCCCCACGGCCGGCTCGCCGAAGAACACGACGAAGCCCACCGTGCTCATCACGGCCCACCACGTGTAGAGCCAGAGCAGCGGCGCCGAGGGCGGGACCGCCGGGCGGATGCGCTCGACGACGGCCAGCACCACGACGCCGGTGACCAGCCAGCCGGCGTAGTTCGACAGCGGGATGCCGTGGTAGCGGCCGTCGACCGCCCACTCCCAGTAGCCGGCGTCCACCATCTGGGGGTCGAGGAACAGGTCCCACGCGGTGAGCGCGACCGCGCCCACGAGGACCGCCCCGAGCCGACCAGGGAAGCGGATGGCGTGGCCCACCTCCAGCGCCGGCACGCCCATGGCGAACCAGGCGAGGGGCACGATCAGCGGGACGCCGGCCACGGTGGGCTGGAGCGCGCCGGTGTAGTCGTACTCGCCGAACGGCACGCCGGTGGTCGTCCCGAGCTTCTCGACCGCCAGCGTCGCCACCACGACGACCACCGCGGCGGCGCCGGAGCGGGCGGCGCCCCACGCGTCCACGGCGAGCACGAGCGTCGTGGCCGCGAACGCGACCACGACCAGGGACGACAGCCACTCCAGCGTCGGGTCGTGGTCGACCAGCGGGATGGCGATCTGGGCGAGCGCCATCACCGCGAACGGCACCCACGCCGGGTGGCGGGCGACCGCCACGCTCACCGGGCGAGGAGCAGTGCGCGTCCCGCGGTGGTGACCTTCTGCCACGTGGGCACCCTGACACGTCCCGAGAACACGTCGTGGTCGGCGGCCTCGATCTCGTCGAGGATCCGTGCGTACAGGTCACGGGCGGCGCGGATGCAGCGCCCGGAGCGCCCGGGCAGGTAGGCCAGCCCGGTGTCGGCGACGGCGTACAACCCGCGGGTGCGCGCGATCTCGAAGCGCATGAGCTCGCGGAACGCCGGCGTGGCGGTGCGGGTCTCGAAGGCGTCCTCCGCCCCGAACCGGCAGATGTCCTCCTGGGGGACGTAGACCCGCCCGCGGTCGAGATCCTCGCCGATGTCGCGCAGGAAGTTCGTGAGCTGGAACGCGTTGCCGAGGTCGCGAGCGTGCGGCAGCGCGGCGTCCAGGTCCGTCGGCTCCAGGATCGGCAGCATCATCTCGCCGATGACCGCGGCCGAGCCGTCCATGTACTCGAGGAGGTCTTCGAAGGTCTCGTAGCGCTCGACCGTGAGGTCCATCGTCATCGAGCGCAGGAACCGTCGCACGCAGTCGGGGTCGATG
>DASTYO010000003.1:0-31258 GCA_035764875.1 Acidimicrobiales bacterium
GTTGAAGCCGGCCTGGAGCTGGCCGACCTCGCCGCCGTCGTCGACGACGAGGTCGCGGGACAGGTCGCCGGCGCCGACCCGCGCGAGGGCGCTGCGGATGCCGTCGAGGCGCACCGCGATCGAGTCGGCCGCGATGGAGACGGCGAACAGGCCGGCGACGATGCCGATGACGCCGAGCGCGAACAGGGCGGCGTTCGACGTGGCCGTCTCCCGGAACGGCGTGAGCGTGAGGCCGAGCAGCGGCACGCCGGACGACGCGGCCCACGCCAGGAGCAACCGGGCCCGCACGCCGAGCGAGCGGCTCCGGCTGACGGGCGCGTCGGTGAGCGCCAGCGCGAACAACGGCCGGTAGGTGCGCTCGATGACGAGGTACGAGATGGCGCAGGTGGCCAGGCCGCCCATCAGGAGGATCTGGGCGATGTCGACGATGGCGTCCGCGCCGTACACGCGGCGGGCCTCGATGCCGGCGCCGATGATGGCGGCGGCAGCGAGCCACAGCAGCAGCGGCCGGCTGGCCAGGCGGAACGGCTGGGACAGGATGCGCTCCCGGTCGGCCGACGTCGGCGACCGGCCGGCGAGCGCCCACCCGGAGCTGCGCCGGAACTCCCGGGCGACCCAGCCCCAGGCGACCGGGGCGAGCCCCGCCTGGGTGACCCCGACGAGCAGCAGGTCGTTCATCCACGGCGTCGCGAACGCCTCGGAGGGCGGGTACCGCAGCTGGATGAACAAGAACACGACGAGGCCGCCGAGGCTGTGCAGCGCCGAGATGCGCGCCAGCAGCCGCATGCGCACGTCCCGGGCGGTCTGGCGGAGCACGTCGGCGTCGCGGGGCGGGGCCGCGCGCTGGCTCACGACAGGGAGGCTACGACGTGCCGGCCGCGTCGTGGTCGACCAGCCAGCGCACGCCTGGCGCGTCGACGAGGCTGGCGGGGACGTCGCCGCCGGCGCGCACCTGGTCGAGGGCCGCGCGCTTGGACTCGCCCTCGACGGTGACCACGACGAGGCGGGCGGCGGCGACGGCGGTGGGGGTGAAGGTCAGGCGGGGGTGCGGGTTGGCGCCGGTTGGGTCCTCGTTCGGCACGACGTGGCGATCGGCCGGCGCGGCGAGGGCGGGCGAGCCCGGGAAGAGGCTGGCGGTGTGGCCGTCGGGGCCGAGCCCGAGGTGGACCAGGTCGAGGCCGCCGAGGCCGGCGACGCGGCGGTCGTAGTCGTCGGCCTCGTCGCACAGCATCGGGTGCAGCTCGCCGACCGGCCCGACGGCGTCGAGGAGCGCCTCGCGGGCCAGGCGGTGGTTGGAGTCCTCGTGGTCGAGGGGGACGCAGCGCTCGTCACCCCAGTAGACGGCGGCCTGCGACCAGTCGACCGGCGAGTCGGGCCAGGTGGCCAGCCGCTCGTAGCAGCGCCGGGCTGTGTCGCCCCCGGACAGCGCGAGCGAGAACCGGTTGCGCTCGTGGGCGCGCCAGGCCTCGGCGACCACCTCGCAGAAGGCGGCGGGGACGTCGTCGACGACGTGGAGCTCGCCCCGCACGTCAGCGGGTGCCGCCGTCGACCACGTCGGCCTTCGCCTGCAGCGTGGCCAGGAGCTCGTCGAAGGACTTCTCGAACGCGGCGACGCCCTCGTCCTCGAGGGTGCGGGCGACGTCGTCGAGGTCGACGCCCACGGCGGCCAGCGCGTCGAGCGCCGCCCGGGCACCGGCGGGATCGTCGTCGACCGTGCGGGCCACCGTGCCGTGGTCCTCGAAGGCGTCGAGGGTGGCCTCGGGCATGGTGTTGACCGTGTCCGGCCCGATGAGGGTGTCGACGTAGAGCGTGTCGGGGTAGTCGGGGTTCTTCGTGGACGTCGACGCCCACAGCGGCCGCTGGACCTTGGCGCCCTTGGCGGCGAGGGCCTCCCAGCGGGGGCCGGAGAAGACGCCGAGGAACTCCTGGTAGGCGAGCTGGGCCTGGGCCACTGCGGCCGTGCCGCGCAGCGCGAGCGCCTCGTCGGTGCCGATGCCCGACAGCCGGTTGTCGACCTCGGTGTCGACCCGCGAGATGAAGAACGACGCCACGCTGCGCACGCCGGACAGGTCGTCGGCGCCGGCGGCGAGGTGGTGCTCGAGCCCGGCGAGGTAGGCCTCCATGACCTCCAGGTAGCGGTCGATCGAGAAGATGAGGGTGACGTTGATGGACCGGCCCTCGCCGATCATCGTGCGGATGGCCGGCACGCCCTCGGCGGTGGCGGGGATCTTCACGAAGACGTTGGGCTCGGCGATGGTCTCGTGCAGCCCTCGGGCCGACGCGATGGTGCCCTCGGTGTCGCGGGCGAGGCCGGGGTCGACCTCCACCGACACGTAGCCGTCGACGCCGCCCGAGGCGTCGTGCACCGGGCGCAGCACGGCGACGGCCTCGCTGATGTCGTCGGTGACCATGCGCCAGTAGGCCTCCTCGACCGAGGTGCCCTCGGCGAGCAGCGACGAGAACTGGTCGTCGTAGTCGTCGCTGTCGGCGATGGCCTTCTGGAAGATCGACGGGTTCGAGGTGATCCCTCGCACGCCCCGCTCGACGTAGGCCTGCAGCTCGCCGGACCGGAGGTAGCCCCGGCGCAGGTTGTCGAGCCAGGGTGACTGGCCGCCGTCTTCGTACAGGTCGTGGAGCAGGCCCATGGGGCCGAGGCTACGCGTCGGCGAGCAGCTCGCGGCTCCGGGCCACGACGTTGTCGACCGTGTAGCCGAGCTTCTCGAGCACGAGCTCGCCCGGCGCGGAGTGGCCGAAGTGGTCGATGGAGATGCTGGCGTCGGCGTAGCGGTCCCAGCCGAAGCTGACCCCGGCCTCCACGGCGAGGGTGGGCACGTCGGCGGGCAGCACGGCGTCGCGGTACTCGTCGTCCTGCATCTCGAACAGGTTCCAGGACGGCATCGAGACGACCCGCACGGCCAGGCCGTCGTCGGCGAGGCGGCCGGCGGCCTCCACGCAGAGGTGGACCTCGGAGCCGGTGGCGACGAGGACGAGGTCGGGGCGGCCGTCGCACTCGACGAGCGGGTACGCACCCTTGAGCACGCCCTCGGCCGAGGTGCCCTCGAGGGTGGGCAGCGACTGGCGGGACAGGATCAGCGCCGTGGGGCCGTGGGCCTCGATGGCGGAGCGCCAGGCGGCCACGGTCTCGTTGGCGTCGGCCGGGCGGATCACCGACAGGCCGGGCATCGCCCGCAGCGAGGCGACGTGCTCGACCGGCTGGTGGGTGGGGCCGTCCTCGCCGACGCCCACCGAGTCGTGGGTGAACGAGTAGATGACCTTCGCGCCGGAGAGCGCGGAGAGCCGCACGGCGCCACGCGCGTAGTCGGAGAACACCAGGAAGGTGCCGCCGACGGGCAGCACCCCGCCGTGGAGCGCCATGCCGTTCATGATCGCCGCCATGCCGTGCTCGCGGACGCCGAAGTAGATCTGGCGCCCGCCGGGATCGTCGGCGCTCATGACGCCGGCGTCGGCGATGACCGTGCCGGTGTTGCCCGTGAGGTCGGCGCCGCCGCCCACCAGGCCGGGCACGGTGGCGGTGAGCGCCTGGAGCACCTTGCCCGACGCCTGCCGGGTGGCGAGGGCGTCGTCGGTGGTGAACGTGGGCAGGGCGTCCTCCCAGCCCGGCATGCCCTCGGCGTCGAGGCAGCAGTCGAGCGCGGCGCGGTCGCCGCCGAAGGAGGCCAGCCGCTTCTCCCACGCCTCGCGCTCGGGGCGGCCGCGCTCGCCGGCGGCGCGGTACATGGCCAGGACGTCGGCGGGCACGTGGAACGGCTCGTCGGGCAGCCCCATCAGCCGCTTGGCCTCACGGATGGTGTCGTCGTCGAAGGCGAGGCCGTGGGCCTTGGCGGAGTCGGTGAGCGTGGGCGAGGGGTAGGCGATGTGGCTGCGCAGCACGATGAGCGTGGGCGAACCGGTGTGCTCGCGCGCGTCGCGCAGGGCGCCTTCGAGGGCGTCGAGGTCCTCGGCGGCCTCGCCCAGCTCGATGACGTTCCAGCCGTAGCCGCGGAAGCGGGTGGCCGCGTCGTCGGAGAGCGAGAGCTCGGTGGGGCCGTCGATCGAGACGTGGTTGTCGTCGTAGACGACCACGAGCTTGTCGAGCCGCTGGTGCCCGGCGAGCGACGCCGCCTCGTGGCTGACGCCCTCGGCCAGGTCGCCGTCGCCGGCGATGACGAAGGTGTGGTGGTCGAACAGCTCGGGCCCGAACCGGGCGGCGAGCCAGCGCTCGGCCATCGCCATGCCGACGGCGTTGGCGAAGCCCTGGCCGAGGGGGCCGGTGGTGACCTCGACGCCGCGGGTGTGGCCCACCTCGGGGTGGCCGGGCGTGCGCGAGCCCCACTGCCGGAACTGCTTGAGGTCGTCGAGCTCCAGGCCGTAGCCGGTGAGGTGGAGCATCGAGTACTGCAGGATGCTGGCGTGGCCGGCCGAGAGCACGAACCGGTCGCGGTCGGGCCAGTCGGGGTCGGCGGCGTCGTAGCGCATGATGCGCGTCCACAGCACGTGGGCGAGCGGGGCGAGCGCCATGGCCGTGCCCTGGTGGCCGCTGTTGGCCGCGTGGGGTGCGTCCATGGCCAGGCCACGGATCACGTCGATGGCCCGCTTCTCCAAGTCGGCGTCTCGCACGAATGTCGCTCCAGGTGGGGGACGTCTCGGTGTCCTGCCCTCGGGCAGGAAGTCGGAGACCCTACTCCGTCACCTCCCGCCGTCCCCGAGCCGTGCCCGAGGTGACGGTCAGGTTCCGGGGAACACCAGCACGGCGGCGCTGAACCCGTGCAGGAAGCTGCGGCCGCCGACCGGTCCGAGCTCGCCGGCGCAGAACATCCCGGCGACCGCGTCGGTGTCGAGCAGCTCGGCCACCGTGGACGCGTCGTGGTCCTCCACGCCGAACAGCCCGGTGCCGCGGCCGTTGCAGGTGAAGACGAGGGCGGCGACGCCCTCGACGTCGCCGAGCAGCTCCCGGAGGTCCTCGTCGGCGCTGGCCCCGTCGCGCACGTGGAACTGCACGGTGGTGCCCACGGGGACCTCGGCGCCGACGGCGAGCACCCCCCGCTCCCGGTCGGCGCCGAGCACGGCCCGCACCAGGAAGTCGCCCCGCCCGAAGTCGAGGCGGTGCTCGTCGATCGCCACGCCGCGGTGGATGCCCTGGGCGAGGAGCGACCGATCGGCCGGGGGCAGCGACTCGACGAGCTCGGTGAGGCGCTCGAGGGCGGGGCGGCCGGCGAGCTCGAGCAGGAACTGCCGCTCGGACCGGGTGACCACCATCGGTTCGCCGACGGGCCGGCAGCCCTGGCTCACCACGGCGGCGGTGGGCGGCAGCACGACGCCGACCGCCCCGTCGCGGTGGACGTGGTCGTCGAGGACGAGGGCGTTGCTGCCGGGGGCGCCGCCGGCCGAGGCCAGCCCGCCGACCACGGTGATGTCGGGGCGGACGCCGCGGAGCTGCTCGAGGAAGCCACCGGCGGGGAAGGTGCGGGGATCGGCGAGCAGGACGATGGTGGCGCCCTCGGGGACGTCGGCGGGCACGCCCTGCACCATCACGGCGAGGCCGTCGCCGTCGTCGTGCACCGGACCGGTGGCGAGGCGCAGGGGCCGCACGGGCAGGCGCCACGCTGCCCACACGGCGAGCGCGGGCACGTCCTCGGCCTCGTGGGCGCCCGCCAGCACCGAGCTGGCCGAGGCGCCGATGAGCGTGCGGGGGCGCAGCACCGTGCGGATCGCCGAGGCGATCTCGCCGAGGAACTCGACGTGGGCGGCGCTGGCGAAGACCACGACCAGGTCGGGCTCCACCCCGCGCTGCTCGACGATCGACCCGAGGACCTCGCCGACCGCGTCGGCGGCCACCGGGTGCTCCGAGAGGGCGGCGGCGAAGGGCACGTCGGGGGCCCTCAGCCGGGCCCGGGGACGAGCGTGTAGGGCACCACGGTCGCCGGTCCGCCGTCGACGCTGCAGTGGGCCTCGACCGTGCCGTAGTCGTCGAAGGGCAGCTCGGCGCGCACGAGGCGGTAGGCGAACTTGCCCGGCTCGACCTGGAGGGGCTGCGCGTTGCGGGCCACCTGCTCGCCGTCGCGCAGGAAGCGGACCTCGAGGGCGCCGGTGCCCTTCTCGTCGGCGGCGCAGCGGACCAGCACCACCATGTGGGGTGCCATCGTCACCGGCGGCGCCTGGGGCGCGGCGGCCGAGAAGTGGACGCCGCCGAGGTCGATCTTGGTGGGCCCCCCGGCGAAGTCCTGCTTCGTGTCGAGGTCCTCGAAGAAGAGCGCGGCGACGATGTCCATGCCGTGGACGCTACCGACGGCCGCCGCCCGTTCTGGTATGCCGAACCGGCCACGTGGTGGAAGATCGGTAGCCCAGAAGGGTCAGGCCTCCCAGACCACCTCGCCGCCGACGAGGGTGCGGCGGACGGCGAGCCGCTCGGCGTCGAGCAGCACGAGGTCGGCGCGGGCGCCCGCGGCGATGCGACCCCGGTCGGCGTCACCGAGGACCTCGGCCGGGGTCGTGCTCGCAGCCCGGAGGGCGTCGGCCACCGGCACGCCGGCCACGTGCACCGCGTTGCGCACCGCGGCGTCCATGGTGAGCGCGCTGCCGGCGAGGGTGCCGTCGGCCAGGCGAGGGGCGCCGTCGACCAGCCGGACCTCGAGCGCGGCGAGGTGACCGGCCCGCCACGCCACCGCGTCGGTGACCAGGGCGATGCCCGCCGCGCCCTTCGCCCGGAACGCCGTGCGGACCAGCGCGGGGTGCACGTGCACGAGGTCGACGATGAGCCCGGCGACCACGCGGTCGTCGGCGAGCGCGGCGCCGGCGATGCCCGGCTCGCGCTGGTGCACCGCTGCCATCGCGTTGAACAGGTGGGTGACCATGCGGGCGCCGGCGTCGACAGCCGCCGAGGTGGTGGCCACGTCGGCCCCCGAGTGCCCGAGGCTCACCACCACACCGCGTGCGACGAGCTCGCGGATGGCTTCGTCGGCACCGGCCTGCTCCGGGGCGAGGGTCACCAGGCGCACCGTGGGCGGGAGCGCCGCCAGCCACTGGAGGTCCAGCGGCACCACCGAGCGCGGGTCGTGCGCGCCCAGGCGTGCCCCGAGGAAGGGTCCCTCGAGGTGGGCGCCGAGCACGACGGGGGCTGCGGCCCCGTGCGCGGCCCCGAGGGCGGCGGCCGCGATGCGGGCGAGCGGGGCCCCGTACCGGTCGAGCGGGCGGCTCACCAGGGTCGGCAGCCAGGCGGTGACGCCCGTGGGGGCGAGCAGGGCGGCGAGGCGGTCCCAGTCGGCGCCGTCGGCCACGGCGACGTCGACGTCGTCCACGCCGTTGACCTGCAGGTCGACGAACCCGGGGGCGAGCAGCGACCCGTCGCCGGGGTCGGGCCCGGGCCGCACGGCGTCGATGCGGCCGCCGTCGACGGCCACCTCGACCGGGCCGTGGAGCCCGTCGGGCAGCAGGGCGGCGGCAGCCCGGACCGTGGTGCGTGGGCTCGGCGGCACGCCGGCGGACGGTACCCGAGGCGCAGAACGGTCACCGGCCCCGGCCAGCCCTGCCGATAGCCTCCGAGGGGTGTCCGACCGAGACCCCGGCTCCACGCGGGAGGCCATCCTCGAGGCCGCCCGCACGGCGTTTGCCGAGCGGGGGTACGCCGGAGCCTCCCTGGGGGACATCGCCAAGTCGGTCGGCATCGCCAAGGCGAGCCTGCTCCACCACTTCTCCACGAAGGACGAGCTCTACACCGAGGTGTTCGAGCGGCTGCTCGCCCAGTGGTTCGTGCGGGTCGAGGAGGCGGTCGAAGGACCGGCCGAGGGGTGGATGCAGTTCGACCACGTGCTCTCGGCCGGGTTCGAGTTCTTCGCCGAGAACCCCGACCTCGTGCGCCTCGTGCGGCGCGAAGCCCTCGACGGCGGTCACTTCGGCGTCGACCTCGGCGCCGCGCTCCGGCCCATGTTCGAGCAGGCGGTCGGGTACCTCGAGGCGCAGATGAAGGACGGCACGTTCCGCCACCACGACCCCGAGCAGCTCGTCATCAGCGGCCTCGGCGCCGTGCTGTCGTACTTCTCCGACCTGCCGTTCATCGAGGGTCTGCTCGGCCGCGACCCCCTCGCCGCCGACGAGCTCGTGCGCCGCCAGGACCACATCCGCGAGTTCTTCCGGGCGGCGCTCGAACCCTGAGCGGGTTCTCGGCCGGCCCACGGGCCGCCACTACGGTTGCCCGACGTGCCCACGCTCTCCGAGGCCGACTCCAAGGCCCTCCTCGCATCCCACGGTCTCCCGGTCGCCGGCGAGCGCCAGGTCCACGGCGCCGACGAAGCCGCGTCGGCCGCCGACGAGCTCGGCTACCCGGTGGTCTGCAAGCTCGGCGGCGACGCCATCGCCCACAAGACCGAGCGGGGGCTGGTCCGGCTGAACCTGGGTGACGCCGCCGCGGTCCGCGCGGCCGCCGCCGACCTGCTCGCCGCCGCCCGCCCCGAGGACGGGAACGTCCACGTGCTGGTGGCGCCGATGGTCAAGGGCAACCGCGAGCTCATCGCCGGCCTCCACCTCGACCCGCAGTTCGGCATGACCGTCATGCTCGGCGTCGGCGGCATCCTGGCCGAGGCGGTCGCCGACGTCACGTTCCGGCTGGCGCCCCTCACGGAGGCCGACGCCTTCGACATGATCGACAGCCTCGACACCCAGGCGCTGCTCGGCGCGTTCCGCGGCGAGGCCGCGGTCGACCGCGAGGCGCTCGCCGCCACGCTGCTCGCGCTGTCCCGGGCCGCCGAGGCCGACCCCCGCATCGTGGGCGCCGACCTCAACCCGCTCATCGTCACCGCCGACGGCACGCCGGTGGCGGTCGACGCGCTGGTCGAGCTGGCCGACGCAGGGGAGGCCCCCGCGGAGGACACGGCCACCGGCTCCCGGCCGACGCCCGAGCAGTTCCGGGCGCTGTTCGAGCCGAAGGGCATCATCATCGCCGGGGCCTCGACCCACCCCGGGAAGTTCGGGTTCGTCACCCTCCACAACCTGCTGGCCGGCGGCTACAGCGGGAAGATCTTCGCCACGAACCGAGAGGGCTCCGAGGTCCTCGGCGTGCCCACGGTCCCCGACGTCAGCGACCTGCCCCACGGCGAGGCCGACCTCATCTTCCTGTGCACGCCGGCGGCGGCGAACCCCCAGATCCTGCGCGACGCCGCCACCATCGGCGTGCGCGCCGCGTTCATCACCTCCGCCGGCTACGGCGAGGCGGGGGAGGAGGGCCGCCGCGCCCAGGACGAGCTGAAGGCGCTGGCCGACGAGCTCGGCATGCTCGTGGCCGGCCCGAACGGCCAGGGCGTGGTGTCCAGCCCGGCGCGGCTGTGCGCCCAGATCGTCGCCCCGATCCCGCCGGCCGGGCGCATCGGCGTCGCGTCCCAGTCGGGCAACTTCGTGTCCAGCTTCGAGAACTACGCGGTGCAGACCGGGGTCGGCATCTCGCGGGCCGTGTCCGCCGGGAACGCCATCAACGTCACCGTGCCGGACTACCTCGACTTCTACGCCGACGACGACGCCACCGTCGTCGGCCTCGCCTACGTCGAGGGCATCCAGGACGGCCGGGCGTTCGCCGAGCGGCTGCGGTCGGTGGCCGAGCGCAAGCCGGTCGTCGTCGTCAAGGGCGGCGCCACCGCCGGGGGCCAGCGGGCCGCGGCCAGCCACACCGGCTCGCTCGCGTCGGACGACCGGGTCTTCGACGGCATGGCCCGCCAGGCCGGCATCAACCGGGCCGCCACGGTGGAGGAGGCCTTCGAGGCCGCCGCCACGTTCGCCACCCAGCCCCTGCCGAAGGGCAACCGGGTCGTCGTGATGACGACCGTCGGCGGCTGGGGCGTGGCGGCAGCCGACGCCATCTCCCACACGTCCCTCCAGCTCGCCGACCTGCCCGAGGACCTGTTCGCATCCATCGACGGGCTGCTGCCGCCCCGCTGGTCCCGCAACAACCCCATCGACCTCGCCGGCGGCGAGACCCGCGACACCATCCCGCAGATCATCGACCTGGTCACGGCCCACCCCGACGTCGACGCCGTCATCTACCTGGGCATCGGCATCCAGTCGAACCAGGCGGCGCTGCTGCGCACCGGCGGCTTCTACCCGGGCCACGGCCTCGAGCGGATGGCCGGCTTCCACGAGAAGCAGGACGCCCGCTACGCCGAGGCCGCCTGCGACGCGTCCGACGCCTACGGCAAGCCCGTGCTCGTCGCCACCGAGCTCGCCGTCACCCACCCCGACAACCCCGGGCCCCGCACCGTGCGCGAGCGCGGCCGGCTCGCCTACGCGTCGGCCAACCGGGCCGTCGCCGCCCTCGACCACCTGTGGCGCCACCAGCAGTGGCGGCTCGCCCGGGGGCTCGACGGCACCTCGTGAGCCGGCGGCAGCGCGCCCTGGTCGCGCTCCCGGCGGTGGTCCTCGCCGCGCTCGCCGCCGGTGCGGCCGTGAACGTCGCCACCATCGCCGCGCCGGCCCACGCCGACCCCCGGCTCGACGCCGCCCGGCCCGCGGTGCCGCTGGTGTCGGTGCGCCGCGACCTCGGCCCGCTGGCCGAGCAGGCCGCCGACCGCCGCCTGGTGCGGGGGCTCGACGAGTTCGTCGCGTCGATGCCCGCCGACACCTGCCTGCGGGTCGACGTCGACGACGTCCGCTACGCGCACCGCACCGACGACCCCCAGGTGCCGGCATCCGCGAACAAGGTGCTCACCGCGGTGGCCGCCCTCGTGGCCCTCGGCCCCGACTTCCGCCACGTCACCACGGTGACCACCCCCACCCCGCCCGTCGACGGCGTGGTCGCCGGCGACCTCCACCTCGTGGGCGGCGGCGACCCGCTGCTCGCCGTCGCCGAGTACGCGGCCCGCTACGACCGCGCCCAGCTCTTCTCCGACGTGCGGGCCCTCGCCGACGCAGTCGTCGCGGCCGGGGTCCGGCGCGTCGACGGGGCCATCGTCGGCGACGAGAGCCGCTACCCGCCGGTGCGCTACCACCCGGCCTGGCCGCCTCGGTTCGCCACGCAGGACCAGACCGGCCCGCTGTCGGCCCTCATGGTGAACGACGGCTTCGTCGAGTGGCCGCCCTCCGGCACCGCGCCGGTCGAGCCGGCCCCCGACCCCGCCGCCCACGCCGCCGAGCTGCTCCGCGTGCTCCTCGAGGAGCGGGGCGTCACCGTCGGCGCCGGCGCCCGCTCCGGACCGGCGCCCGCCGGCGCACCCGAGGTCGCCCAGCACCGGTCGCCGCCCCTGCGCGACGTGGTCGGCCAGATGCTCGCCGAGTCCGACAACACGACCGCCGAGCTCCTGCTGAAGGAGCTCGGCCTGCAGGAGGGCGGGGCGGGGACGTTCGAGGCAGGGGCCGCCACGGTCGAGCAGGTGCTCGCGGAGGCCGGCTTCGACCTCACCGGCCTCGACGTGGTCGACGGCTCCGGCCTGGCCGACGGCAACCGCGTCGACTGCGACCTGCTGGTCGAGCTGCTCGAGCACCCGCCCACGGCGGACGCCGTGCGCGCCGGCCTCGCCGTGGCGGGGGAGACGGGCACGCTCGCCGAGCGCTGGCTCGACAGCGACCTCGTCGGGCGGGTCCGGGCGAAGACGGGAACCCTCAACCAGGTGACCGCCCTGGTCGGCTACGCCGACGGTCGCGTCGACGAGGACGCAGCGTTCGCGCTCGTGGTCAACGTGGCCGAGCCCGAGCGCATCCAGCTCGAGACCATCGCCGCCCAGGAGCGCCTCCTCGACCTGCTCGTGCGCCATCCCGACCCGCCGGACCTCGCCCGCTTCGAGCCCTGACCGCCCGGCGGGTGCCAGGCTCTCCCCATGGCAGCCATGCCGATGTTCCCGCTCGGTTCGGTGCTGTTCCCGAGCCTGGTGCTGCCCCTCCACGTGTTCGAGCCGCGGTACCGCGCCCTCGTGCACGACGTGCTGGCGGGCGACCGCGAGTTCGGGGTGGTCCTGATCGAGCGCGGCGCCGAGGTGGGCGGCGGCGACGTGCGCACGGACGTCGGCACGGTGGCGCAGGTGCACGAGGCCGAGGAGCTGCCGGACGGGCGCTGGGCGGTGGTCGCGATCGGGGTCCGGCGCATCCGCGTGACCCGGTGGCTCCCCGACGACCCCTACCCGCGGGCGGAGGTCGAGGACCTGCCCGACCCGATCCCGATGCCCGACGAGGTCGCGCTGCTCGAGCCGGTGATCGCCCGCCTCCGCACGGCGCTCGCCAAGGCCGGGGAGCTGGGAGACACGCGCGTGCCCGCAACCGTCGAGCTGGCCGCCGACCCGGTCGTGGCCAGCCACCAGGCCAGCGCCCTCGCGCCCATCGCCACCATCGACCAGCACGCCCTGCTCGCCGCCGGCTCGGTCGGCGCCCGGCTCGCCCGGCTCGACGAGCTGCTGGCCGACGCCATCGACCTGCTCGACCTCCGGCTGGCCGCTGACGGCCGCCCGTGAGGGTGGTTGCTGACCAACGCGCGAAACGGGTACAAAGCCGGAGCAGTCGACCGAGGAGCAGCGTGGCCAGCACCCGATCCACCCGGAAGCCATCGCCCACCCCGGCGGCGCGCCCGGGCCCCACCAAGCGCACGGGCGACAAGGGCGTGGCCGCGGTGGTGTCCGAGCTGTGGACGCTCACCGTCGACTACGCCAAGCAGGAGATCAAGGACCCGCTCACGGGGCTCGTGTCGTACGTCGCCTGGGGCGTCGCCACCATGCTGCTGGTCGGCGTCGGGTCGATCCTGCTCGCCATCGGCGCCCTGCGGGCGCTGCAGACCGAGACCGGCTCGACCTTCACGGGCAACTGGTCCTGGGCGCCGTACGGCATCGTGCTCGCCGGATCCGTCGTGGTCCTGGGCGCGGTCGGTGCCCTCATCATGCGAGGCAGGACGAACAAGTGACCACCACCGACGGCAAGATCACCCGCGACGACCTCGAGGCCAAGCTCCGCGAGCTCAAGGACGACGTCGACGAGACCGCCGAGTCGGCCAAGTCCTACGCCCTGGCCGCCGCCGTCGGCGTCGGGCTGGTGATCTTCCTGGTCGCCTTCGCCGCCGGGAAGAAGCGGGGCCGGCGCAAGTCCACCGTCGTCGAGATCCGACGCATCTAGCGGTGGCCGTCCCGCGCGTCGCCAAGGTCGCGGCCTGGGCCGAGCTGCGCGCCCGCACCGACGGGCTGCGGGGCTCGTCGTCGGTGTGGATGGCCATCTGGGTGCTGCTCACCGGCTACCGCTACATCAAGCGCAAGGCCGCCCCCGACCCGGTCGTGGTGCGCGAGCGCCTCGAGCCCGGCCAGCAGCTGGTCATCACCCACTTCGCCAAGGGCGCCGAACCGGCCGACGACCAGGTCACGCGCCGGGGCCGACGCCGGCGGCGCCGCTCCCGCTGAGGCACGGACTGCCGCGACGCGGCGGCGAGCCGCGAAGATGGATCCCCCATGAAGGTGCTCCTGCGCAACCCCCGGCGCGAGCTCGAGGTCGACGGCCCCCTGCGCGTCGACACGCTGCTCGGACGCCTCGACATCAACCGAGAGTCCGTGCTGGTCATCCGCAGCGGTGAGCTCGTGCCCGGAGACGCCGAGCTCGCCGACAGCGACGTGGTCGAGATCCGCCCGGTCATCTCCGGAGGTGCCTAGGTGAAGTGCCGCGTGTGCCGCGGGCCGGCGGTCATCGACCTGAAGGCCCACAACGCCAACTTCTGCCCCGAGCACTTCATCGCCTTCTGCCGCGACCAGGTGGCCAAGGCGATCAAGCGCTTCGACATGCTCCGCCCCGACGAGCGCGTGCTGGTGGCGGTGTCCGGCGGCAAGGACTCCCTCGCCCTGTGGGACCTGCTCGTCGACCTCGGCTACCACGCTGACGGCTTCGTCATCGGCCTCGGCATCGGTGAGTACTCCGACGCGTCCACCGCCCACGCCCGCGCCTTCGCGGAGCAGCGGGGACTGCACCTCACCGAGACGTCGCTGCGCGACGACCACGGCTTCGACGTGCCCACCGCCGCCGAGGTCACCCGCCGGGCGCCGTGCTCGGCGTGCGGGCTGAGCAAGCGCCACCTGTTCGACCGGGCCGCCCTCGAGGGCGGGTACGACGCCGTGGCCACCGGCCACAACCTCGACGACGAGGCCGCCGTGCTGTTCGGCAACACGCTGCGCTGGAACACCGACTACCTCGGCCGCCAGCGCCCGGTCCTGCCGGCGCGCGACGGCTTCCCCCGCAAGATCAAGCCGCTCGTCCGCCTGGGCGAGCGGGAGATGGCCGCCTACTGCGTGCTGCGCGGCATCGAGTACATCGTCGAGGAGTGCCCCATGGCCGCCGGCAACAAGCACCTGCGCTACAAGGAGGCGCTCAACGCCATCGAGGCCGAGTCGCCCGGGGCCAAGCACGCCTTCTACCACGAGTTCCTCTCGAAGGCGGCCGACCGCTTCGAGGCCGACACCGCCGCCGCCAGCGGCGAGCTCGGCACCTGCGAGCGCTGCGGGTCGCCGTCGACCAACGAGGTCTGCGCCTTCTGCCAGCTCGTCGAGCGCACCGCCGACGCGGTGCCCGTGTCGCTCGGCGCCCGGCGTGGAGGCCGACGATGACCGCCGCCCCCGTCACCGGCCCGATCCCGGGCGACGACCCCGAGCGCCGCTTCGTCCCCGGCGACGACGTCCTGCTCATCGACCGCAAGCGCCGCCGCTACCTGGTGACGCTGCAGCCCGGGGCGGAGTTCCACAGCCACGCCGGCGTGCTCGCCCACGACCAGCTGCTCGGGTCGGTGGAGGGCACCACCTACCGGACCACGCACGGCCAGTGGCTGCTGGCGCTGCGCCCGACCCTGAACGACATCGTCCTGAAGATGCCCCGGGGCGCGCAGGTGATCTACCCGAAGGACATCGGGCCGATCCTGATCATGGCCGACATCCAGCCGGGCGTGCGGGTGCTCGAGTCCGGCGTCGGCTCCGGCGCCCTGTCGATGGGCATGCTCCGGGCGGGCGCCACCATCACGGGCTACGAGCTGCGCGAGGACTTCGCCGAGCGGGCCCAGGCCAACGTGGCTCGCTTCGCCCCGCAGGTCGCCGACCGCTACCACGTCGAGATCCGCGACTGCTACGAGGGCATCGACGAGCGCCACCTCGACCGCGTCGTGCTCGACCTGCCCGAGCCGTGGCAGGTGGTTCCCCACGCCGAGCAGGCCCTGCGCACCGGCGGCATCCTCGTCGCCTACACGCCCACCATCGGACAGGCCAGCCGCCTGCGGGAGACCCTGGCCGCCTCCCGCTTCGCCTTCGAGGAGACGCTGGAGGTGCTCCAGCGCACGTGGCACATCGAGGGCCAGTCGGTTCGCCCCGACCACCGCATGGTGGCCCACACCGGCTTCCTCACCAGCGCCCGCCTCCTCGCCGAGTAGCTCCGCCGCCGTCGCCGCATGAACCTGCTCGACCTCGTCCTCCTCGGCATGGCGCTCATGGCCATGGTGGGCGGGTACCGGCTCGGGTTCCTCACCCGCGTCATGTCGTGGGTGGGCATGGGGCTCGGCCTGTTCGCTGCCGCCCGCTCGCTGCCGTGGCTGTTCGAGCAGTTCGAGCACGAGAGCCCGGCCAGCCTGCTGCTGCTCGGCGGGATCGTGCTCCTGGTCGGCTCGTTCCTCGGCCAGGCGGTGGGCCTCCTCGTCGGCTCCCGCCTGCGGGTCGGCCTCCCCAGCACCGAGTGGGCCGTCGCCGACCACGCCTTCGGCGCGCTCGCCGGCCTGATCGGCGTGGTCCTCGCCACCTGGATGCTCCTGCCGACGATGGCGGAGGTGCCGGGGGAGTTCGCCAACCAGTCGCGCAACTCGGTGATCGCTCGGCGCATCGACCAGCTCCTGCCCGAGCCGCCCGACGCGCTCGTGGCCCTGCGGAACCTCGTGGGGGAGGCCGACTTCCCCCGCGTCTTCGATGCGATCACGCCCGCACCCGACGTCGGGCCGCCGCCCGCCGATCCCGGTCTCAGCCCCGAGGTCGTCGCCGCGGTGACGCCCTCCACGGTGAAGGTCACCGGCATCGCGTGCGCCCGGGTGCAGGAGGGGAGCGGCTTCGTCACCCTGGGGCCCGACGTGGTGGTCACGAACGCCCACGTGGTGGCCGGCCAGACCGACACCCAGGTGGAGCTCACCGATGGCTCGGTCCTCGACGCCACCGTCGTGGTGTTCGACCCCAACCGCGACCTGGCCGTGCTCCGGGTGCCCGGCCTGTCCCGCACCCCGCTGCCGATCGCCGACGGCGAGCCCGGCACGGCGGGCGGCGTGTTCGGCCATCCCGGCGGTGCGCCCCTGCGGGTCCAGCCGTTCCAGGTGGGTGACGAGGTCCGGGCGGTCGGCACCGACATCTACGACCAGCAGCGCACCGAGCGCGAGGTGCTCATCCTCGCCTCGCAGCTGCGTCCCGGCGACTCGGGCTCCGCGCTCGTCGACTCGGCCGGCAACGTCGTGGGCGTGGCGTTCGCCATCGCCCCTGACGACCCGAACGTGGCCTACGCCCTCGACATCGCCGAGCTGCAGGCCGTGCTGGGCGGCGACCTCCGCACCGAGGTCGGGACCGGCCCGTGCCTGCGCTGACCGGCCCGTCCGGCGGTGAGCTCGTCCCGCTCGAGCGGCGCGTCCTCAGCCTCTGGCGGCTGCGGGGCGCGCTCGTGCTCCTGGCGGTGGTGGCCACCGTCGTCGCCGCTGGCGTGGCCAGCGGCGCCTGGGCGGCGGGGGCGCTCGCGGGCGTGGTCCTGGCCGCCGTTGGCGGGATGCTCGTGCGGGTCTGGACCGGATCGGTGTGGCGGGCCTGGCAGTTCCGCATCGGTGAGCACGCCCTGCACCTGCGCCACGGCGTGGTCACCCGGCGCGAGTCCACCATCCCGTTCCACCGCGTCCAGCACATCGACCTGGAGGCCGGCCCGCTCGAGCGCCGCTTCGGGCTCACCTCGCTGATCCTGCGCACCGCATCGGCCTCGAGCGACGCCACCGTGCCGGGCATCGACGCCGGCGAGGCCGACGCGCTGCGGGCCCGCATCCTCGAGCTGGTGGGCACGGGCGACGCCCTGTGAGCCCGACGCCCGGCCCGCTCGACCTGCGCAGCCCCCGGCGCACCTCGCCCTTCGCCGCCCTGTTCGACGTGGTGTCGCCCGACCGGGCGCGCGACCTCCTCCCGGTGCTGGTCATCGCGCTGTCGTCGGGTCGCTTCGTCCTCGTGCTCGTCCTCGGCAGCGCCCTGGCGGCCGCGGTCGGGGCGCTGCGCTGGCTGCGGCGCCTGTGGTGGTTCGACGGGCGGGTGCTGCACCTCGACGAGGGCGTGCTGGTGCGCAACCAGCGCCGCATCCCCGTGGAGCGCATCCAGCACGTCGAGCTGGAGCGGAGCGTGCGGCACCAGCTCCTCGGCCTCGCTGCCGTGCGGGTCGAGACCGCGGGCGGCACCGGCCCCGAGCTGCGCCTCGACGCCGTCCCCCTGGCCGAGGCCGAGGCGCTCCGCGGCGAGGTGCTCGCCGCGCTGCGGCCCGCCGTCGCAGCGCCAGGAGACACGCCGCCGCCCCCGCCGCCCCCGGCCGAGGTCCTGGTCCGCCTGCCGCCCGGACGCCTGCTGCTCGCCGGGATCACCGGTCCGGAGGTCGCGGCGGTGCTCGCCTCGCTGGCCTTCGCGATCGACGCGCTCGCCGACCTCGGCGTCGACCCCGACGACCTCGGCGGCGTCGAGCTGGGCCGCACGGTCCTCGCCCTGCTCGTCCTCGCCGCGCTGCCCGTGTGGTTCCTCACCGCTGGCCTGATCGCCGTGGTGCGCAAGTGGGACCTCACCGCCACCGTCGCCGGCGACGAGCTGCGAGTCCGCTACGGCCTGCTGCGCCGCCACGAGCTCGTGGTGCGCACCGACCGCGTGCAGGACGTGCGCATCGCCCAGCGCCTGCTGCTGCGGCCCTTCGGCCGGGCCGACCTGCGCATCCGCAGCGCCGCCTCCGGCTCGGGTGACAGCAGCCGGGTCGACATCCCGCTGCTCGACGGCGGCGAGATCGACCGGGTGCTCCGCCGGGTGCTGCCCGCGGCCGTGCCCCGCCCGGCCCTGCAGCCGGCGCCGCCGGCCGCCCGCCGGCGGGCTCTGGTGCGCGGCGTCGCGCTCGCGTCGGTGGCGGCGGCCCTCCTGCTGGTCCTCGCAGCCTCGTCGCGCTGGTGGCTGCTGCCTGCCGCGGTGGTGCTGATGGCGGGCGGCGCGCTGGGCGAGCTGTCCTACCGCGGCCTCGGCTGGGCGGAGCGCGACGGCGTCCACCACAGCCGCGCCGGCGCGCTCACCCGGCGCACGGCGATCGTCCCCACCGCCCGGGTCCAGTCCTCCGCCGTCGTGTCGTCGTGGTTCCAGCGCCGGCGCCGGCTGGCCTCGACCCGCCTCGACCTGGCCGGCGCGGCGGTGGCCGTCGTGGACCGCGATGCGGCGGAGTGCCGGGCCATCGCGGCCGACGCCACCGCCGGCTGACGGCGACGTCGGCGAGGATCCTCACGCTCGTACCGCCAGAGCCGACGTCGGCGAGGATCCTCACGTTCGATGCGCTCGGGGAAGGGCCGCAGCGCCCCAGGCACGGTCGCCCGGGCGCGCCACGGGCGGCCCCGGAGGGCCGCCCGTGGGACGTTCGTCGTCAGCTGCCGCCGGAGGCGGGGACTACACCTCGATGAAGATGCACTCGCCGGGGCACTCCTCGGCCGACTCGATGACGGCCTCCTCCTGCCCGGCGGGGACGGGGGCCACGCCCTCGGCGCCACCCGGGTCGTTGAGGACCTTGTCGCCGTCCTTGACGTAGGCCAGGCCGTCGTCGAGGAGCGCGAAGACGTCGGGGGCGATCTCCTCGCACAGACCGTCGCCCGTGCAGAGATCCTGATCGATCCAGACCTTCATGTCGGTGTCGCCCTTCCTGCGGGGTGCGCTTTCGATGCTCGGCGATCCGGGGAGATCGCCTCTGGTTGCACCCTACCGAAGCGGCGAATAAGAACGGCAACTCCCGCGCAAACAATTCCGGACGTACTGCGCAGGGAGCCCGCCAGGACCGGTGTATGGTCCGCGAAGACCGAGCAGGGAGGTCCAGCCATGACGACAGGTAGCGACGGCGAGGGCGAGGTCACCATCCTGCGCGAGCAGCTCGAGGCGCTGGAGCAGGAGGTCGTCACGCTCCGCAAGCGGCTGCAGGACGCACCCAAGCGCGTGCGCACGCTGGAGGAGCGGCTGCTGGAGACGAAGGGCCAGCTGTCCCAGGCCGTGTCGCAGAACGAGAAGCTGAGCTACACCCTCCGCGAGGCGCGCGAGCACATCGCCGCGCTGCGCGAAGAGGTCGACAAGCTCACCCAGCCGCCGTCCGCGTACGGCACCTTCCTGCGCATGAACGACGACGGCACCGCCGACGTCCACGCCGGCGGTCGCAAGATGCGCGTGGCCGTGCACCCCGAGCTGGCCGACGACGTCGACGCCCTGCCCCAGGGGGCCGAGGTCGTGCTGAACGAGAGCTTCAGCATCATCCTGTCCCGGGCCCCCGAGGGCCAGGGCGAGGTCGTCACGCTGAAGGAGATCCTCGACGACGGCCGTCGCGCCCTCGTGGTGGGCCGGGCCGACGAGGAGCGCGTGGTCGAGCTGGTGGACGAGCTCGTCGGCGAGCGGCTGCGCTCCGGCGACACGATGCTGCTCGACCCCCGCTCGGGCCTGCTGCTCGAGAAGCTCCCACGGCCCGAGGTCGAGGAGCTCGTGCTCGAGGAGGTGCCCGACGTCCGCTACGAGGACATCGGCGGCCTCGACGACCAGATCGAGCAGATCGCCGACGCGGTGGAGCTCCCGTTCCTGCACCAGGAGCTGTTCGGCGAGTTCCAGCTGCCGGCGCCCAAGGGCATCCTGCTGTACGGCCCGCCCGGGTGCGGCAAGACGCTCATCGCCAAGGCGGTGGCCAACAGCCTGGCTCGCAAGGTGGCCGAGGCCACCGGCAACGAGGCCCGCAGCTTCTTCCTCAACATCAAGGGCCCCGAGCTGCTCAACAAGTACGTCGGCGAGACCGAGCGCCAGATCCGCCTCGTGTTCCAGCGGGCGCGTGAGAAGAGCGAGGAGGGCTGGCCGGTCATCGTGTTCTTCGACGAGATGGACTCGATGTTCCGCACCCGCGGCTCGGGCATCAGCTCCGACATGGAGTCCACCATCGTCCCCCAGCTCCTCGCCGAGATCGACGGCGTCGAGTCGCTGAAGAACGTCATCGTCATCGGCGCCTCGAACCGCGAGGACCTCATCGACCCGGCCATCCTGCGCCCGGGCCGCCTCGACGTGAAGATCAAGATCGACCGGCCCAGCGAGGCCTCGGCGGCCCAGATCTTCTCCCGCTACCTCACCGACGCCCTGCCCATCGACGCCGGCGAGATCCAGTCGCTCGGCGGCGGCGACGTCAACAAGGCCATCGCCGCCATGGTCGAGTCCACCGTCGAGGAGATGTACTCCACCGAGGACCGCAACCGGTTCCTCGAGGTCACCTACCAGAACGGTGACAAGGAGACCATGTACTTCAAGGACTTCAGCTCCGGCGCCATGATCGAGAACATCGTGCGCCGGGCGAAGAAGCTCGCCATCAAGCGCCTGCTCGCCGGGGGCGACAAGGGCATCCGCACCGAGGACCTGCTCTCGTCGATCAAGCAGGAGTTCAAGGAGCACGAGGACCTGCCCAACACCACCAACCCGGACGACTGGGCGAAGATCTCGGGCAAGAAGGGCGAGCGCATCGTCTACGTCCGCACCCTCATCCAGAAGGGCGAGGAAGCCGACGACGTGCAGGGCGGCCGGTCGATCGAGCGGGTCGCCACCGGCCAGTACCTGTAGGGCGGGTCGAGGTCCTCCCATGGCGATCCCCAAGATCTGCGGCATCGAGACCGAGTTCGGGATCATCGTGCGCGGGGGCGGGGAGTCCAACCCGATCACTGCGTCGTCGGTGCTCATCAACGCCTACGTCCAGGAGCTGGTCCGCACGGGCCAGACCGCCCGCACCGCACCCCGCGTCGGGTGGGACTTCGAGGACGAGATGCCCCACGTCGACGCCCGCGGCACCACGCCCGGCGACGCCAGCCCGCCCGAGGTCGAGACCCACCTGGTGAACGCCGTGCTCACCAACGGCGCCCGCTACTACGTCGACCACGCCCATCCCGAGTGCTCCACGCCCGAGTGCGCCGATGCGCGCGAGGTCGTGGTGTGGGACCGGGCGGCCGAGGAGATCCTGCGGCGCTCGATGGTCGCCGCCCGCTCGCTGCTCGGGCCCGGCGAGGAGATCGTCGTCCACAAGAACAACTCCGACGGCAAGGGCAACAGCTACGGCTGCCACGAGAACTACCTGCTGGCCCGCGAGACCCCCTTCGGGCGCATCGTCCGGGAGATCACCCCGTTCTTCGTGACCCGCCAGGTGTTCTGCGGCGCCGGCAAGGTCGGCGTGGAGGCGCCCGGGCTGTCGATCCATGAGGTGCCGTACCAGCTCTCCCAGCGCGCCGACTTCTTCGAGGAGGAGGTCGGCCTCGAGACCACGCTGAAGCGGCCCATCGTCAACACCCGCGACGAGCCCCACGCCGACGCCCAGAAGTACCGGCGGCTGCACGTCATCATCGGCGACGCCAACATGAGCGAGGTGGCCACCTACCTGAAGGTGGGCACCACGGCCATCGTCCTGTCGATGATCGAGGACGACGAGCTCGGCCTCGACCTGGCGCCGGCGGCGCCCGTTGCGGCCCTGCGCGCCGTGTCCTACGACCTCGGCCTCACCACCCCCTTCGACCTGGCGAGCGGCGGCACCATCACCGCCCTCGAGGTGCAGTGGGAGTACCTGGAGCGGGCCCGCAAGTACGCCGAGACCCGCGGCCTCGAGTGCGTGGGGGAGTCGGTGGGCGAGGACGTGCTGGCCCGCTGGGAGGACGTCCTCCACCGCCTGGAGACCGACCCGATGTCGGCGGCCGACACGGTCGACTGGGTGGCCAAGCGCCGGCTGCTCGAGGGCTACCGCGAGCGCCACGGCCTCGAGTGGGGCGACCCCCGCCTCGCCGCGGTGGGCCTGCAGTACCACGACCTGCGCCCCGACCGCTGCCTCGCCCTGCGGGCCGGCCTCCAGACCCTGGTCGACCCCGCCGAGGCGGCCCACGCCGTGGCCGACCCGCCCGAGACCACCCGCGCCTACTTCCGGGGCCGGTGCCTGCAGAAGTGGCCCGAGTCGATCGTCGCCGCCAACTGGGACTCGCTGGTGTTCGACGTCGGCGGCGACCCGCTGCGCCGGGTGCCGATGATGGAACCGTCGCGTGGAACTGCAGCGCACGTGGGTACATTGATCGACGAGTGCGACACGGCAGCCGAGCTGCTCGATCGCCTCGGTTCGTGACACGGCGTCGCGGACGGCAAGACCCTGGAGCTCGTGATGGCTGAACGAGAGCAGAAGCGCAAGCCCGCCCCCCAGCGTGAGGAGGAGGCGGTCGAGGACGTCCCGGCCGCGTCCGAGTCCGGCGAGAAGATCAAGGCGGAGCTCGACGACCTGCTCGACGAGATCGACGACGTCCTCGAGCAGAACGCCGAGGACTTCGTGAAGTCCTACATCCAGAAGGGCGGCCAGTAGCCGGAACCGCCGGTAGGGTCCGGGCGTGACCCTGCCGTTCTTCACCCCTGACGCCGATCCGGGACCGGACTTCGCCGGCCTGCTGCGCCGCCAGAACCGGGACCCCGACGTCCGCATCGTCGAGGCAGCCACCCACCCGCTCACCATCACGCACGGCACCACCGTGGTGGCGATCCGCACCGCCGGCGGCGTGGTGATGGCCGGTGACCGACGGGCCACCTCGGGCAACCTCATCGCCCACCGCTCGATGGAGAAGGTCTTCCCGGCCGACCGCTGGTCCGGTGTGGCCATCGCCGGCGCGGCGGGGCCGGCCATGGAGATGGTGCGGCTGTTCCAGCTCCAGCTCGAGCACTACGAGAAGGTCGAGGGCCACCCCCTCAGCCTCGAGGGCAAGGCCAACCAGCTCAGCCAGATGGTGCGCAACCACCTGCCGGCCGCGATGCAGGGCATGGCCGTCGTGCCGCTGTTCGCCGGCTACGACGTCGCTCGGGGCATCGGCCGGCTCTTCGAGTTCGACGTCACCGGCGGGCGCTACGAGGAGCTGCACCACGCCGCCACCGGCAGCGGCTCGCTGCACGCCGGCACCGTCGTGAAGATCGGCTACCGCCCGGAGATCCCGCCGCAGGAGGCGGTCGACCTGGCCATCAGAGCCCTGTTCGAGGCGGCCGACGACGACTCCGCCACGGGTGGCCCCGACCTCATCCGCGGCATCTTCCCGATCGTCGCCGTCATCGACGCCGACGGCTTCCGCCGCCTCGGGGACGACGAGGTCCGGGCCCGCTTCGAGGCCATCCTCGGCCAGCTGTCGCCGTCGACCACCCACGGCGCCGACTACGGGCCCGACGACGAGGAGCCGAACCGATGAGCATGCCCTTCTACGTCGCACCCGAGCAGGTGATGAAGGACCGGGCCGACTACGCCCGGAAGGGCATCGCCCGGGGTCGCAGCCTCTGCGCCGTCACCTACGACGACGGCATCCTCATCTGTGCCGAGAACTCGAGCGCCACCCTGCGCAAGATCTCCGAGATCTACGACCGCATCGCGTTCGCCGGGGTCGGCAAGTACAACGAGTTCGACCAGCTGCGGGTCGCGGGAGTCCGCCACGCCGACCTGAAGGGCTACTCGTACTCGCGCGAGGACGTCGACGCCCGCAGCCTGGCCAACGCCTACGCCCAGATGCTCGGCCAGATCTTCACCCACGAGATGAAGCCGATGGAGGTGGAGATCCTCGTCGCCGAGATCGGCCACACCCGCGAGCAGGACGAGCTGTTCCACATCCTCTACGACGGCTCGGTGGTCGACGAGAACCGCTTCTCCGTGCTCGGCGGCGAGGCCGAGCCCATCCTCGGCCGGCTCGAGGAGGCCTGGCGCGACGACTTCGACCAGGCCGGGGCGCTGCGGGCTGCGGTGGCGGCGCTCGCCGGACCCGACCGCGCCCTGGGCGCCGACGACCTCGAGGTCGCCGTCCTGGCCCGGTCGCTCGACCGCCGCAAGTTCGCCCGCATCGAGGGGGAGCAGCTGGCCGCGCTGCTGGGCTGAGGTGGTGGCGGCGAGCCCGCCACGAATTCTCCTTGACGACGAGATGACGCGTTGTAACCTGATTGCAACGAAGTCAGGAGTGCGTCATGACCATCACCGACCGAGCCGATCCCGACACCGGGCCCGATCCGGGACGGCTGGGCGTGCGACGGGGCGATGGCGCCGACGATCCCGTGACCGGGCCGATGCCCGCTGTCGACCTGCACGACGGCCGGGTCCGGGTCCACGTCGACCGGGGCGTCACCGTCGTCGCCCTCGACGGCGGCCTCGACGAGGCCTTCGCCCGCCAGATCGGCCCGACCCTGCGACGCGTGCTGGCCGGCGCCCACCTCCTGGTGGTCGACCTCGACCAGGTCGCCCTGCTCGAGGACGCGGGCCTGGCCGAGCTCGAGCGCACGGTCGACGCCGCCACGGGCGGCGCGGAGCGCTGCGTGGTGGCCTCGCGGCTGTCCGGGCGGATGGTGCTCGAGCGCTGGGGCGTCACCGAGCGCACGGCGGTGTTCACCAGCGTCGCGGACGCCCTCCAGGCCAAGGCGTTCCTGGCCAACGGCTACGGCGAAGGGTGGCGACCCTCCCCGTAGGTGCGCCGATAGGTTGCGGTGGGTGGAGCGCCGCATCTTCGGGCTGGAGAACGAATACGGGGTCACCTGCACCCTGCGGGGGCAGCGTCGGCTGAGCCCCGACGAGGTGGCCCGCTACCTGTTCCGGCGGGTCGTGTCCTGGGGCCGCTCGTCGAACGTGTTCCTCGCCAACGGTGCGCGCCTGTACCTCGACGTCGGCTCCCACCCCGAGTACGCCACGCCCGAGTGCGACGACATCGTCGACCTCGTCACCCACGACAAGGCCGGCGAGCGGATCCTCGAGCAGCTGCTCGCCAGTGCCGAGCAGCGCCTCCGCGAGGAGGGCATCCGCGGCGTCATCTACCTGTTCAAGAACAACACCGACTCGGCCGGCAACTCCTACGGCTGCCACGAGAACTACCTCACCAGCCGCCACGACGACTTCGGGTCGTACTCCGAGCACCTCATCCCGTTCCTCGTGACCCGCCAGATCTACGCGGGCGCCGGCAAGGTGCTGCAGACCGCCCGGGGAGCGATCTTCTGCCTGGCCCAGCGGGCCGAGCACATCTGGGAGGGGGTGAGCTCGGCCACCACCCGCAGCCGGCCGATCATCAACACACGCGACGAGCCCCACGCGGACGCCGAGCGGTATCGCCGGCTGCACGTCATCGTCGGCGACTCGAACATGAACGAGTACGCCACCTACCTGAAGGTCGGCACCACGGCGATCCTGCTGCGCATGCTCGAGGACCCCAACGTCGTCATGCGCGACATGACCCTCGAGAACCCCATCCGGGCCATCCGCGAGATCAGCCACGACATCACCTGCCAGCGCAAGGTCCGCCTCGCCAACGGGCGCGAGCTGTCGGCGCTCGAGATCCAGCAGGAGTACCTCGACCGGGCCCTCACCTACGCCGGCCGACGCGGCCTGCCCGAGCAGGAGCAGCGGGCGCTCGACATGTGGGCCCACGTGATGCACGGCCTCAGCACCGACCCGCTGTCGCTCGAGCGGGAGTGCGACTGGGTCACCAAGCACAACCTCATCGAGCGCTACCGGGCGAAGCACGACCTGCAGCTCAGCTCGCCGAAGGTCGCGCTCATCGACCTCCAGTACCACGACGTGAACCGCGAGCGGGGGCTGTTCTACAAGCTCCAGTCGCACGACATGGTCGAGCGCATCTGCGACGACGCCACCATCGACGAGGCCACCGAGACCCCGCCGCAGACCACCCGGGCGAAGCTGCGCGGCGACTTCATCCGCCGGGCCAAGGAGCGCAAGCGCGACTACACGGTCGACTGGGTGCACCTGAAGCTGAACGACCAGGCCCAGCGCACCGTCCTCTGCAAGGATCCGTTCAAGTCCACCGACGACCGCGTCGACCGCCTCATCGCCAGCCTCTGAGCGGTGCCCACGTTCGAGACGGCCACCGTCACCGAGGTGCTCGCCGAGCGCCCGGGGCTCCAGCGGGTGGGCACCTCCCTGGGGCGCGCCTACGCGCTCACCGACCTGGTCGGACCGGTGGCGGTCGGCGACCGCGTCGTGCTCAACACCACCGCCGTCGGGCTCGGGCTGGGCACCGGCGGCTGGCACGTCGTGCACTGGAACCTGGCGCGCGACCGCTTCGACGGCCCGAGCGGCGGCCACATCATGAAGCTGCGCTACTCGAGCCTGCAGGCCGACGTCGGCGCTGCCGAGGAGGCCCACCCCGACGTGCCCGCCGACCTGCGGGGCGTGCCGGTGGTGGCCTGCACGCTCCACAGCCAGGTCCCCATCGTCGCCGCCGCCCTGCTGGCCGAGCGGCCCGACGCGCGCGTGGCGTACGTGATGACCGACGGCGCCGCCCTCCCGATGGCGCTGTCCGACCTCGTGGTGTCGATGCGCGGCGCCGGCCTCGTGCACACCACGCTCACCGCCGGCCACGCCTTCGGCGGCGACCTCGAGGCCGTCTCGGTGCCGTCGGCGCTCGCGCTCGCCGTGCACGTCGCCGGGGCTGATGCGGTCGTGGTCGGCATGGGACCCGGCGTGGTGGGCACGGGCTCGGGGCTCGGCACCACCGCCGTCGAGGCGGCTGCCGTGCTCGACGCCACCGCGGCGCTCGGGGGCCGACCGGTGTGCTGCGTGCGGGCGTCGGCCGCCGACCCCCGCGAGCGCCACCGCGGGGTGAGCCACCACGTCACCACCGTGCTCGATCTCACCCGCTCGCGGGTCGAGGTCGCCACCGTGCCGGGCGCGCCGCTCGCGCGCGACGACCACGAGGTCGTGGTGGTCGACCCGGTCGGCGTCGCCGGCCTGCTCGCCGACCGGGGCCTGCGGGTCACGTCGATGGGCCGCGGCCCCGAGGACGACCCGCTCTTCCACGACGCCGCCGGCGCCGCCGGCACGGTCGCCGGGCGGTCTGCGGCCCGCCGGTAGCCTCGACCCCCGCCATGTCCGTCGCGAAGACCGAACGCCTCCTCGACCTGCTCGCGGCGCTGCTGCACACCGAGCGGCCGCTGACGGCCGACCAGCTCCAGGAGCGCATCCCCGGCTACCCGGAGGACAAGGACTCCTTCAAGCGGGCCTTCGAGCGCGACAAGAAGGACCTGCGCGACATGGGGGTGCCGCTGCGCATCGAGGCCGTGCCCGGTCGGGTGCCCGCCGAGGACGGCTACCGCATCGACCCCAGCGAGTACTACCTGCCCGACCCGGGCCTCGACGCCGACGAGCTCGCGGCGATCCACCTGGCCACCAGCGCGGTGCGCCTCGAGGGCGGCGACGCCGCCGCCGGGCTGCGCAAGCTGGGCGCACCGCTGCAGGGCGAGACCACCTCGACCATCGCCACCCTGCCCTCCGCGCCGCACCTGAGCACCGTGTTCGACGCGGTGGCCGCCCACCGCCGGCTGACGTTCACCTACAACGGCAAGTCGCGGTCAGTCGACCCGTTCCGGCTGCAGCACCGGCGGGGCCGCTGGTACCTGCAGGGCCACGACCACGGCGCCGGCGAGGCCCGGGCGTTCCGCCTCGACCGCATCGAGGACCCGCTGACCGCCGGCGAGCCCGGCTCGGCCGAGGTCGACCTCGACCCCGCGGAGAACCCCCTGACCCTCGACGGTTGGGCCCTCGGCGACGAGGAGCCGGTGCTGGCGCGGGTGCGCATCGCCGCGCCGCAGGCCCGGGTCGCCGTCGCCCAGGTCGGCGACGACGTGCCCGCCGAGTGGGGCGACGACGGCTCGGTGGTGCTCACCCTGCCCGTGCGCCGCCCCGAGGGGTTCCGCAGCTTCGTGCTCGGCTTCCTCGACGACGCCGAGGTGCTGGCGCCACCCGAGCTCCGCGACGACCTCGTCGCCTGGCTCTCGTCGATGGTGGGGGAGGAGCCCGGCTGATGGCCCGTCCCAGCGCCACCGACCGCATCGGCCGCATCCTCGCCATCGTGCCGTGGATCGCCGAGCACGGCAGCCCCCTCATCACCGACGTGTGCGCCCGGTTCGACCTCACCCCGGACGAGCTGATGGACGACCTGGCCGTCGTGCCGATGGTGGGCCTGCACCCCTACACCCCCGACAGCCTCATCGAGCTGATCATCGACGACGACCGGGTGAGCATCGAGTACGGCAACTTCTTCGAGCGGCCGCTGCGGCTCTCCAAGGACGAGGCGCTCGTCATCCTCGCCGCGGCGAAGGCCTCGGTTCCCGCCGCCGGCCACGACCCGGAGGGTCCGCTGTCCCGGGCCCTCGCCAAGGTCGCCGGCGTGCTCGGCGTCGACCTCGACGACGACCTCGAGGTGGTCCTCGAGGAGCCGCCGGGCGACGAGGTGCCGGTGCTCCAGGCCGCCGTCGAGAGCCGGGAGGCGGTGGAGCTGGGCTACTTCAGCCACGCCCGCAACGAGCACACGGTGCGCGTGGTCGAGCCGCTCCGGCTGTTCCACGCCGAAGGGGCGTGGTACCTCGACGCCCACTGCCGCACCACCGACGCCGACCGGCGGTTCCGCGTCGACCGCATCACCGACATCCGCCCCACGGGCGAGCACTTCGAGCGCACGCTCGACGGCGCCCCCGCGGAGGCCTTCACGCCCGACGAGGACCTGCCCCGCGCCACCCTCGAGCTCGAACGGGGCGGCGCGTGGGTCGCCGAGCAGTACCCGGTCGAGGAGCGGGTCGACCTGGGCGACGGCCGCCTGCGCGTCACGCTCGCGGTCAGCGCC
Source organism: Acidimicrobiales bacterium (assembly GCA_035764875.1). Taxonomy (GTDB): domain Bacteria; phylum Actinomycetota; class Acidimicrobiia; order Acidimicrobiales; family Salinilacustritrichaceae; genus Salinilacustrithrix. The sequence continues at coordinate 28,832 of DASTYO010000003.1, forward strand.
ACCCCGTGGCTCGAGCGCCTCCTGCTGCGCCTCGGCCCCGACGCACGGGTGGTCGACGGGCCCGACGAGCTGCGGCAGGCCGGACCGCGGGCGGCGCGGCGGCTGCTGGAGCGGTACGGGCCCGGCGATACGATCGGCCGCCTGTGACGGAGACGACCGATCCCGGCGCCGAGCGCCACGAACCTTCGGTCTCCGTGACGGACGAGGGTGACGCCGCCGACCGGCCCGGTGGCCGGCGCATGTCCCGGTCGACCCGCTCGGCCATCGAGTGGGTGGCGGTCATCGTCGGCGCGCTCGTCGTGGCCCTGGTCGTCAAGACGTTCCTGATCCAGGCGTTCTACATCCCGTCCGAGTCGATGGTGCCCACCCTGAAGGTCGGCGACCGGGTGCTGGTGAACAAGCTCAGCTACCGCACCGGCGACGTCGAGCGCGGCGACATCGTGGTGTTCGCCCGCCCCGGGGGGCCCGCCGCCGACGGCATCGAGGACCTCATCAAGCGGGTGGTGGCGCTGCCCGGCGAGACCGTCGAGGGCCGCGACGGCGACGTGTACATCGACGGGCAGCCCCTCGCCGAGCCCTACCTCCAACCCGACGTCGAGACCTCGCCGTTCCCGCCGTACACGGTGCCCGAGGACCACGTGTGGGTGATGGGCGACAACCGCGGCGCGTCCGACGACTCCCGGCGGTTCAAGGGGATCCCGCTCGACGACGTGGTGGGCCGCGCCTTCGTGGTGATCTGGCCGCTGTCGGAGATCGGGACGCTGTAGGCCGCAACCCCGGCGCTCACGCGCGCCACTCGTGCCGGCCGGCCCGCACCGCGGTCGAGCTGACGTGGTGGTGGGCGGGGTCGAGGTCGAGGACGAACGCCGGCCCGTCCGCCGGGAGGTCGACGCCCGCCCGTGGCGCGACGGCCACCGGTGGCAGGCGGGCGAGGGCGGCTCGCATCGAGGCTTCGGACCCGCCGTAGAACCGGGCGTCGTGGAGCTGGAGCCACTTGTCGGCCCCGACGACGAGGAGGTCGTAGCCCTCGGCGATGTCGGCGAGCAGCTGGGCCTCGGTGCTCCTGGCGCGCAGCCAGGGCCGGTCGGGCGTGGCGGCCTCGATGGCGGCCAACCGCTCGGGTACCGGCGCCTGGTCTCGGTCCTCCTTGGCGAGGGCGACGTGGGACACCACGAGATCGAGCCGGTCGAGCGCGCACTGCGCACGCGCCGCGTCGGCGACGGCCAGGTGGGCCACGGTGAGCGGGTCGAAGGATCCGGGGAAAACGCCGTGACGCGCCACGGGGCCGAGGCTACGGTGGCCCGCCCGCTCGGCACCGGTCCGGGCGGCACGGCGCGCACGGTCGACCGGAACCCGCCCCTCGAGCGGGCCGGCCTCGATGGCGACGCGGCCGCACCAGCGGAGCGAGCCAGGAGGTCCCCATGCCCCACCCAGAGCTGCTGGACGAGCAGCGCCACCTCGACCACGCCGTCGCCGCCCTGCGGGCGATGGCGGCGCGCACCGAGGGCGCCCTCGGCGTCGTCGACGCCGCCACCGAGGCCGACCGCGAGGTCGCCTCGTTCCACCTGCGCCAGCGCCTGGCATCGCTCGCGCCGCGCGACGAGGCCCTCGCGTTCGGGCGCATCGACCAGGCCGGCGAGCGCTGGTACGTCGGACGGCGACACGTCGAGGACGACGCCGGTGCGCCGCTGGTGGTCGACTGGCGGGCGCCGGTCTCGGTGCCCTTCTACCGGGCCACCGTCCACGACCCGCTCGGCCTCGACCGCCGGCGGCGGTTCCTCACCGAGGGCCGGCAGCTGCTCGACATCCTCGAGGAGGACTTCTCGGATCCGGACCACGCGCTGCTGTCGGGTGGCATCCCCGACCCGCTGCTCGCCGAGCTCGAGCGGGAGCGCACCGGCACGATGCGGGACATCGTCGCCACCATCGCCGCCGAGCAGGACGAGGTGATCCGCTCGCCCCTGCAGCGGCTGCTGGTCGTGCAGGGCGGGCCGGGTACCGGGAAGACGGCCGTCGCGCTGCACCGCGCCGCGTACCTGCTGTTCGAGCACCGGCTCGAGCTGCTCGACCGGGGCGTGCTGGTGGTGGGACCCAACCCGCTGTTCCTGCGCTACGTCGCCGACGTGCTGCCCAGCCTCGGGGAGACGGCCGTGCGCCAGACCACGGTGGAGGGCCTGCGCCCCGCGTCGGTGCGGCTCGACGAGACGGTCGCGGAGCCGGACGAGGTCGGCCGCCTGAAGGGCGATCGTCGCATGGCCGAGGTGATCGATCGGCTGGTGATCGACCACATCCGGGTGCCCGACGAGCCCGTGGCCATCTCGACCGCGTGGGGGATGGTCCGCCTGGTGCCCGATGACGTGGCCGCCGCCGTCGAGGAGGTGCTGGCCCGTCGGGTCACCCACGCCACCGGGAAGGAGGCGCTGCGGA
>DASTYO010000004.1:0-26677 GCA_035764875.1 Acidimicrobiales bacterium
TCGATGTCCTTCTCGAACTCGGTCTCGTCGATGGAGACGGACACCTTCACCTTGTTGCCCTCGAGGGCCTCGACGGTCGAGTTCATTCCGTGACCAGCTTCTGTCGGATGGGGGACGTGCACATGGAGCGACCGAGTGTACTGACGGCCCCTGACGCCGACGGCATCCCCCGGGGCTCCGCCGGGCCGCCCGCTAGGGTGGCGGCCCGGTCGACGGGGAGTGGCGCAGTCCGGCTAGCGCACCTGCTTTGGGGGCAGGGGGCCGGGGGTTCGAATCCCCCCTCCCCGACCACCGGCCGGACGGGCTCAGCCCTCCACCGGCACGCCGAGCACCCGCTCCACCGCCCGCACCAGCAGCGCACGCTCGGGCTCGTCGAGCAGCGGATCGGTGATGGCTCGCAGCAGCTGCACGCCGTGCTCGTCGATCCCGTCGAGCTGGGGCAGCAGGTAGGCGAACAGGGCCTCGTAGCGCACCCGGGACGGGGTGCAGTCGAGGTCGTCGACCCGGCGGGCAGCGAACGTGGCTGCGTCGAGGTACACGGCGGGCCCGAGGTCGCGGATGCGGCGCAGCGCGAGCAGCGGCGCGATCACCTCCCCGGGTCCCTCGAGCATCCGGGCGAGCTCCTCGTCGTCCGGTGAGAGCACCTCGACGAACGCGAAGCGGCGCATCAGCGCATACGACAGGTCGTGCAGCGTCCGCTTGTCGAAGTCGTTCATCGTGGCGATGATCCGCCAGCTCGGCGGCACCCGCACCGGGTCGGTGCCGTGGGGCACCGGCACGCCGGCCGGGACGATCGACAGCGGCCGCCCGAGGGCGTTGCGCCGGTGGGCGAGCACGACCGACTGGCCACCGAGCACGGTGAACAGCGGGCCGAACGCGTTGTCGATGTTGGCCCGGTTCATCTCGTCGATGACCAGCCACCGGCCCTCGTCGAGGGCCTGCACGAAGGAGCCCGGCCGGAACACCGGGCCCTCGTGGGTGGGGACGGTGTCGCCGACCGTGTCGGCCGAGGTCCACGAGCCGGTGGCCGTGGTGGGCAGGAACCCGCCCGGGCCACAGGCGAGCTCGGCTGCCAGGTGCGCCAGCGTGGTCTTGCCGGTGCCCGGCGGCCCGGTGAGCATGATGTGCCGGCCGGCCTCCAGGGCGGCCACGACCTGGGCCGCCAGGTTCACCGGGTACCGGATCCCCACGCCCTGGGCCCTGCGCAGCAGCGATCCTGCCGTCAGGTGCCCGAGCGGCGTGGGCTGGGTGAGCCGCACTGCCTCGTCCGCCACGCGCGCACCCTAACCCGCACCCGGGCGGGCCGGTGGCACCGAGCGGCGATCAGCCGCGAAGAGCTCCACCATCGCCTCGGTGAAGGCGGGGAGGTCCTTCGGCTTGCGGCTGCTCACGAGGTTGCCGTCTCGGCACACCTCCTGGTCGACCCACGTACCGCCCGCGTTTCGGACGTCCGTCTGCAGGCTCGGCCAGGAGGTGATGGTGCGGCCCTCGAGCACGCCGGCCTCGACGAGGGTCCACGGTCCGTGGCAGATCACCGCCACCGGCTTGCCGGCCTGCACGAAGTCGCGCAGGAACGCCACCGCCGGCTCGTCGGTGCGGAGCTGGTCGGGGTTGGCGACGCCCCCAGGGAGCACCACGCCGTCGATCTCGTCCACGGACAGCTCGGCGGTGGTGCGGTCGACGGGGAAGGTCTCCGCCTTGTCGAGGTGGTGGAACGCCTGCACCGGGTCGGACTTCGGTGCGACGAGGATGGGGCGGCCCCCGGCCGCCTCGACCTTCTTCCAGGGTTCGGTGAGCTCCACCTGCTCGATGCCCTCCTGGGCGACGAGGAAGGCGATGGTCTTTCCGGAGAGGTCCTGTGTCATGGGTGGCCCCTACCCGCCGACGGGCCCCCACGATTCCGGTTCTGGGGCCACGATGCCCGATCCCCCACCGGAGATCGTGGGTCCAGAACGGTGCGGTCCTCGCTTCTGGGGCCACGATCCTCGGTCCCGCACCGGAGGTGGTGGGGCCAGAACGTGGTGATCAGTCGGCGAGCTGCGCGAAGACGGCCGGGATCTGGCTGGGACCCGCGAGGGTGGCGAAGCGGGCGCCGACGGCGCGGGCGAAGGCCTCGGCGTCGGCGGCGTCGTCGGCGGGGGCGATCACGTGGAGCTCGTCGATGCCGCCGGCGTCGCGCTCGGGCTCGGTGCCGGCGGTGGGCCGGCAGTCGGACAGCAGCACCACCCGCTTGCGCTGGGCCGTGGAGCTCGCCAGCTGGGACTTGGCGACCCGCAGCGCGAGGGCCAGGTCGGTGGGGCCGAAGCCCCGCAGGCGGAACACGTCCTCGACCACGTCGTCGATGGCCCGGCGCTGGTCCTGGCCCTTCAGGATCATGACCTTGTCGGAGAAGGCGAGCACCGAGAAGTCGTCCGGGGCGCGCTCGGCGGTGGCGGCGGCGGCGATGGCGGCGGCGGCCAGCCGGTCGCCGCTCATCGAACCGGACCGGTCGACCACCAGGCAGATGGCGAGGGCGGGACGGGCCCAGGTGCGCACGGTGAGCTCGTCGGCCCGGGGCGCCGTGCGGGTGGCGGAGGCCAGCTGCAGCGTCTCGAGGCTGGCGTCGAGGTCGAGGTCGCCGCCGGTCTCGTCCATCGGCAGCGATCGCATCCGCCCGATGCCCCGCCGCCGGGCGGCGTCGGCCCGGGCCATGCCGATGACGATGCGACCGGCGAGCCGCCGGGCCAGGGCCCGGAGCCGCTCGTCGGTGGCGCCGGTGAGGTCGCCGAGCATGGTGAGGGTCTCGTCCGGCCGCTCGGCGAGCGCCTCCTCGACCGCCTGCTCGTCGAGGACGCCCAGCTCGGGCGAGACCTCGTCGAAGTCCTGGTGGCGGGCGAGGTCGCGCCGCGACGTGGTGCGACGCGACGACTCCTGCAGCTCCTCCTGGGTCTCCGCCTCGTCGAGCGTCCGCTCGCGGTCGTCGTCCCTCCCGGAGGAGTCCGGGAGGCTCAGCCTTTTCCCGGGTCCTCGCCCTCGCCGCCACCGTGCTCGCCGAGGTCGACGGTGGTGGCGTACAGCTCCCAGAGCTCGGTGACGATCTCCTCGGGCGTGCGGTGGCACGACTCGTGCACCCGGATGCGACCGGACAGCGCCATGCACGCGGCGTCGAGCGCCGTCTCCTCCTCGCCGGCGGCGGTGCCGCGGAGGCCGGCGAGCTCGTCGGCGATGAGCACGAAGTCGATGGCGCCCCGGACCGAGGAGCCGATGCGCACGTCGGGGTGCTCGCGGGTGCCGCGCACCACGCTCACGACCCGGCGCACGAAGTCCTCGTCGCCGGCGGCATCGGTGGCGCCCGCGGCCTTGGCCTCGTGGACCACGATGGCCAGCTCGTCGTCGAGGGACTGGTAGCCCATCGACACCCGGCACACCCGGTCGTAGACGGCGCCGGAGATGCGAGCGGTGCCCACGGCGTCGTAGGGGTTCATCGCCGCGACCATCCGGAAGCCGGGGGCGGCGACGATGCGGCCGAGGCGCGGCACGGTGAGCTCGCCCTCGGACATCACGGTGATGAGGAGGTTCAGGGTCTCCTCGGGGACCCGGTTGATCTCCTCGACGTAGAGGAGACCGCCCTCCCGCAGCGCCCGGACGAGGGGGCCGTCGACGAAGACGTCCTCGGCGTAGCCCTCGGAGAGGACGCGGGCGGGGTCGAAGTGGCCGGCGAGGCGGGCCGGCGTGAGCTCGGCGTTGCCCTCGACGAACACCAGCTCGAGGCCGGCGCGCTCCGCGATGGCCCGCAGGAGCGTGGACTTGCCCGTGCCGGGCGGCCCCTCGAGCAGGACGTGGCGGGACGCCGCGAGGGCGGCGGTCACGAGCTCGAGCTCGCGCCGCCGCCCCACGACCTCGACCGCCGCGCTGTCGACCAGCGCCCGGTCGAACGAGTGCATCAGTGGCTGTGCTGGTAGCGGACGAAGCCGCGCACGTTGTTGCCGTCGTTCATGTCGTCGTAGCCCTTGTTGATGTCGGCGAGGTCGTACTCTCGCGTCACCAGCTCGTCGAGCTTGAGCTTGCCCTCCTGGTAGAGGCGCAGCAGGCGGGGGATGTCGTAGCGCGGGTTGGCCGAGCCGAAGATGGAGCCGACGAGCTGCTTCTGCATCAGCGTGAGGTCGAACAGGTTGAGGGCCACGTCGTTGCGCTCCATGGGCGCCACCGACGTGTGGACGACACGGCCGCCCTTGGCGGTGAGGGCCATGACGGGAGCGATGAGGTCGCCGTCGCCGACGCCCACGGTGATGATGGCCTTGTCGGCGTTGGCACCCCAGGTGATCTGGCCGACCAGCTCGGTGGCCTCCTCGATCGACGCGGCGGTGTGCGTGGCACCGAAGACGGTGGCCTGCTCCCGCTTGAACTCGACCGGGTCGACGGCGACGATGTGCCGCGCGCCCGCCAGGGCGGCGCCCTGGATGGCGTTCATGCCGATGCCGCCGGCGCCGACGACCACGACGGTCTCACCCGGCTGGACGTCGGCGGCGTAGGTGGCCGAGCCCCAGCCGGTGGTGACGCCGCAGCCCACGAGGGCCGCCTTGTCGAGGGGGATGTCCGGCTCGATCTTGATGCACGACGCCTCGTTGACGACCGTGTACTCGCCGAAGGTGCCGAGCAGGCACATCAGGCCGAGGTCGGTGCCGTCCTGGGCGTGGTGGCGGGCCGTGAAGTCGGCGATCTGGCGGCCGGCGAGGAGGAACGCGCCGTAGTCGCACAGGTTGGACTTGCCCTTCGCGCACGACGGGCACCGGCCGCAGGCCGGGATGAAGCCGAGGACGACGTGGTCGCCGACCTGCAGGCTGTTGACGCCCGGGCCGACCTCGACGACCTCGCCGGCACCTTCGTGGCCGCCGATGATCGGGAACTGCTTCAGCCCCAGGGCGTCGGCGGTCTCCTGCGGGACGACCATGTCTCCGGTGCGCAGGTGCTCGTCGGAGTGGCAGAGGCCCGACCCGACCAGCTTGATGAGGACCTCGCCGGCCTGGGGCGGGTCGAGCTCGATCTCCTCGACGCTCCAGTCTTGGTTCTTGTCCCACAGGATGGCGGCGCGGGTCTTCATCTGGGTTCCCCCGGTTCGTTGAGGTGCGGTTGGGATTGCGGCGCCGACCCTAGGCCCGGCGAGCGGGCTTGTCATGCCAAACCTGACCGGACGGTCAAGAACCAGGCAGCGCCTCGATCTCGGCCAGCAGAGCCTCTGCGAGGTGTGCGAGCAGCCGCCGCCCCTCCTCCGCCGACGCCCCGGTGGCGTCGCCGAGGACGCCGTTCGCCGTGACCGCCCCGACCCCGCCCTCCTGCATCCGGGGCAGGAGCTCGGCGAGCGGCTCGGTGGCACCGACCGGGCGGGCTGGGCCGACGAGGTCGGGAGCCAGCGCGAGCAGGAGCGATGTCTCGGTGCTCCCGGCGTGGGCGTCGCCGCCGGGCACCTGCGGCCACCAGGCCCGCACGCGCCGCCTCTCGCCGACCAAGACCTCGACGGCGTCGCGGACGGCTTGCACGTTGCCGCCGTGGCCGTTCACGAACACCAGGGCCCGGAACGGGGCCGGCACGTCGGCTCCCGGGGGCGGCAGGGCGGAGCGCCCCAGCTCGACCAGCAGCGAGCGGAGCGCGTCGGTGCCCACCGAGAGGGTGCCGGCGAACGACTGGTGCTCCCCCGACGCGCCGTAGGGGACGGCGGGCGCCACGAGCACATCCGAGCGGGCGGCCGCGGCAGCCTGCGCCACCGCCGCTGCGATGCGCGCGTCGGTGTCGAGGGGGAGGTGGGGACCGTGCTGCTCGCAGCTGCCGAGCGGTACCAGGAGCACCGCCGGCGGGCGCGCCGCGAGGTCGGACCACCGTGCCGTGCCGAGCGCCTCCGGCGCCGGTCGGCGCATGTCTGGTTCCGGGTGACCCATGCCTACGATGATCCTCTCCGACCGGCACGAAGGTGGACAGATGGCACACAAGTGGTTCGAGAGCGTCGAGATCGCCCGGCAGCGCGCCGCCAAGATCCTGCCGCCCTCGGTGTTCTCGGCGCTCAAGGCCGGCTCGGAGGCGGGCGTCACCCTCGTCGACAACGAGCAGGCGTTCCGCGAGCTGGGCTTCGTGCCCACCGTCGCCGACAAGCCCGCCGAGCGCGACCTGGCCACCGAGGTCATGGGCCAGCCCATCTCGATGCCCGTGCTCATCTCCCCCACCGGCGTGCAGATGGTGCACCCCGAGGCCGAGCGGGCCATCGCCCGGGCGGCCGCCAACCGCGGCATCGCCATGGGGCTGTCGAACTTCGGCTCCACGCCGGTGGAGGAGGTCGTCGCCCTCAACCCGCAGACCTCCTTCCAGATCTACTGGTGCGGGACGCGCGAGCAGATGATGGCCCGCATGGACCGCGCCAAGCGGGCGGGCGTGTCCGGCCTCATCGTCACCCTCGACTGGTCGTTCTCCCACGGCCGCGACTGGGGCAGCCCCGACATCCCCGAGCAGCTCGACCTGCGCACGTCGGTGAAGCACTCCCCCGAGCTGCTCACCAAGCCCCGCTACTCGTGGCGCTACGCGAAGTACACGGTCGAGAACCGCGCCCTGCCCGACCTGCACGTGCCGAACATGGTCCCCGAGGGCGAGCAGCCCCCGGGCTTCTTCGAGGCCTACGGCCAGTGGATGGGCACCCCGCCGCCCAGCTGGGACGACCTGCGCTGGCTGCGCGACCAGTGGGACGGCCCGTTCATGCTCAAGGGCATCATGCGGGTGTCCGACGCCGAGCGGGCAGCCGACGCCGGCTACAGCGCCATCAGCGTGTCGAACCACGGCGGCAACAACCTCGACACCACCCCCGCGTCCATCCGGGCCCTGCCGCTCATCGCCGACGCCGTCGGCAACCGCATCGAGGTCGTCATGGACGGCGGCATCCGCCGCGGCAGCGACGTCGTCAAGGCGGTGGCCCTCGGAGCCAAGGCCGTCATGATCGGCCGGGCCTCGCTGTGGGCCCTCGCCGTGGGCGGCCAGCCCGGCGTCGAGAACGTGCTGGACGTGCTCCGCGGCGGCATCGACTCGGCGATGCTCGGGCTCGGCAAGGCGTCGCTCGCCGACCTCGGCCCCGGCGACATCGTCGTGCCCGACGGCTTCTCCGACGCGGTCCTGCGCGCCGAGCGCCCGTAGGCGCCCTCCCCCGAAGGAGCGGGACGCGGCTCCGTACCGCGCTCAGCCGACGCGGGCGCCCTGGCCGCCGTCGACGGGCAGGATCACGCCCGTGATGAACGCGGCCTCGTCAGAGGCGAGGAACAGGGCGGCGTTGGCGACGTCCCACGCCGTGCCCTGGCGCCCGAGCGGCACCATCCGGGCCCGGGCGTCGGCGTACTCGTCGCGCTCGACGCCGAGCAGGCCGGCGGCCGCATCGACCCCCATGGGCGTGTCGATGAAGCCCGGCATGATGGCGTTGACCCGCACCCCGTGCTTGGCGTTGGAGATGGCCAGCGACTGGGTGAGGGCGTTCACGCCGGCCTTCGACAGCTTGTAGGCCGTGAGGCCGCGCGCCGCGGCGACGGCGGCGAGCGACGACACGTTGGTGATGACCCCGTGGTCGGACGCCCGCAGCGCGGGGACGGCCGCCCGGCACGTGCGCCACATGGCCCGCAGGTTCACGTCCATGATCCGGTCGTAGGCGTCGTCGGTGAGGCGGTGGGGCTCCCCGTCACCGGCGCCGATGCCGACGTTGTTGTGGAGCACGTCGATGCCACCGAACGCGTCGAGCGCCGCCTGCACCACCCGGTCGGGACCGCCGTCGCTGCTGATGTCGACGGCCACGGTGACGTGCTCGGCGTCGACGTCGGCTGCGGTCTCGGCCAGCCGCTCCTCGTCCCGGTCGACGAGCACGAGCCGGGCGCCCTCACGGGCGAAGGTGATGGCCGTCGCCCGGCCGTTGCCGACGGTCTTGCCCGGCGTCTGCCCCGCGCCGACGACGACGGCGATCCGGCCGGCGAGTCGCCCCTGCTGGCTCACGGCGTCAGGCACGGCGGGGTCAGCGCTTGCGGGTGAGGGACACCGGCACGACGGCGCCGGGGCGGCTGTGGTCCTGCGACGGCCGGGGCACGCTGCCTGCCGCGACGCCGGCGAGGGCGTCGTCGGCGTGTCCGTGGATGCAGTCGGGGTCGGGGCCGTCGAGGGGGAGGCCGGTGAAGAACTTCGTGGCCATGCACCCGCCCTGGCAGGCGTCGTAGGAGCCGCACGACGCGCAGGCGCCGGCGCTGGTGGGCTCGCGCAGCTCGGTGAACAGCGCCGACCCCCGCCACACCCGGGCGAAGCCGCCCTCGTCGCGGACGTTGCCGGCCAGGAACTCGTCGTGGATGACGAAGGGGCAGGCGTACACGTCGCCGACGGGGTCGATGAGGCACACCACCCGACCGGCGCCGCACATGTTGAGGCCGGGCAGGTTCGGCCCGCCGATCTCGGTGGTGAGCGCGTTCAGGTGGAAGAACGAGTCACCGGTGAGGACGTCGGGGTGGTCGAGGATCCAGTGGAAGACCTGGCGCTGCTGGGGGTTGGTGAGGCGCAGGTCGTGGTAGCTGTCGACGCCGCGGCCCGACGGCCGCAGCCGCGTGATGCGCAGCTGGGCGCCGTGGTCGTCGGCGAGCGCCTTGAACTCGTCCAGCTGGTCGACGTTGTGCCGGGTGCAGACGATGGAGATCTTGAAGTCCTCGAAGCCCACGTCGCGCAGGTGTCCCATCGCCGCCACGGCCTTGGCGTGCGACCCCTCTCCGCGCACGGCGTCGTTCACCTCGGGCGTCATGCCGTCGAGGCTGATCTGCACGTCGAGGTAGGGCAGCTCGACGAGGCGCTCGGCGGCGGCCCGGTCGAGGTACGTGCCGTTCGTGGAGAACTTCACCCCGACCCCGTTGGTGACCGAGTGCTCGACGATGTCGAAGAAGTCCTTGCGCAGCATCGGCTCGCCCCCGCCGATGTTGACGTAGAAGACCTGGAGCGCGGCGAGCTGGTCGACCAGGTCCTTGGCCTCCGCGGTGCTCAGCTCGTCGGGGTCGCGCCGGCCCGAGCTGGACAGGCAGTGCACGCACGCGAGGTTGCAGGCGTAGGTGAGCTCCCACGTGAGGCAGATGGGCGCGTCGAGGCCGCCCTTGAGCTGCTCGACCAGCGGGGGCGTCTTCGGGGTGGTGCTCATGCAGCGGGCTCCAGGGGCTCGACCACGCCCGACTCGCACAACGACGCCAGCGCGGTGACGTAGGCCGGCCGCCGGGCGGCGGCGGGGGCCACCACCGCGTCGATGGCGGCACCGGCGCTGGCGTGCTGCTCGAGGGCGCGGACGAGGTCGACGAGATCGGGGGACTTGAGGAAGACGAGCCGCCGGGTGTCGTAGTGGTAGGCGAGGGCGCCGAACGGCTCGGGCCGCAGGCCGACCCGAGGGCTCAGCCGGTAGGGGGCCTCGGGGTCGAAGGGCGGCATGGCGGGGCGGTGGCCGGCGAGCGGCTCAGTAGACGCCGCACATCCCGTCGATGGAGATCTCCTCGACCAGGACCTCGTCGGTGACCAGCTCGTCGGCCTGCGCCTGCGGGACGTCGGTCGCCTCGACGTCGGTCTGCTCGGTGGTGGGCTCGGTGACGGTCATCGGGCACCTCGGGGGCGGTCGACGGGCGGGGCTAGCCTCCGCAGCCGCCGTCGCTCGAGGAGCACCGTGGCCGAGAGGTTCCCCGAACATATCGCGCTGGCCCTCGACCCCAGCACCCGCCGCAGCGCCGACGGCCGCTCCCTCCTCGGGGGCTCGCCCCTGCGGCTGCTGCGGTTCAGCGAGGCAGGGGCGCGGGCGGTCGACCGGGTGCTCCAGGGCGGTGAGATCCCGGCGTCCGGCCCTGACGCGGTCGTGGCCCGACGCCTGCTCGACGCGGGGATCGCCCACCCCCGGCCGACGGGGGCTCCGGACGTCCACCTGTGCGTCGTCGTGCCGGTGCGCGACCACACGGCCGAGCTCGCCGACCTGCTCGACCACCTCGGCGACCTCCCCGCCGGCGCCGCCGTCGTGGTCGTCGACGACGGCTCGACCGATCCGGCCGCGGTCCGTGCGGTCGCGGGCGGGCGCGCCACGGTCCTGCGCCACGAGCAGGCCCTCGGCCCCGGACCGGCTCGCGACGCCGGGTGGCGGGCCGTCGACGGCGACGTCGTCGCGTTCCTCGACGCCGACGTGGTGCCAGCCCCGGGTTGGCTGGAGCCGCTGCTCGCCCACCTGCGGGACCCGGCAGTGGGCCTCGTCGCGCCGCGGGTGCGCAGCCGGCCCGGTCGCTCCCTCCTCGCCCGCTACGAGCGCCACCGCTCGCCGCTCGACCTCGGCGGCCGGGAGGCCCGCGTCGTGCCGCGGGGGCGGGTGTCGTACGTGCCGACCGCGGCCCTGGTCGTCCGCAGGGAGGTCCTCGACGCGCTGGGCGGCTTCGACGCCTCCATGCGGGTGGGCGAGGACGTCGACCTGGTCTGGCGGGCCATCGAGGCCGGCTGGACGGTCCGGTACGAGCCCGCGGCCGAGGTCGTCCACCGGCCGCGCCGCTCGTGGGCTGCGCTGCTCCGCCAGCGGGCTGCGTACGGGTCGGCGGCGGCGCCGCTCGACCGGCGCCACCCCGGCGCGGTCGCACCCGTGGAGCTCAACGCGTGGAGCCTGGCGGCCTGGGCGCTGGTGGCGCTCGGCGGACCGGTCGGTGCGATCGCCGGCGTCGGGGTGGCTGCCGGCACCTCGCTCGCCCTCGCCCCGAAGCTGCGCGGGCGCATGGACCGACCGACGCGCACCGCCGTGGCGCTCGCCGGCGGGGGCACGCTGCACGCCGGCACCTGGCTCGGCCGGTCGGTCTGGCGGGCGTGGCTGCCGGTGGCGCTCGCCGGCTCGGTGGCCAGCCGCCGGGTGCGGCGGGCGACGCTGGCCGCTGCGGTGGTGCCCGCGCTCGTCGACCGCCGGGCCGCGACCCGCAGCGGCGAGCCCGTCGACGTCGACCCGGTCCGCTGGACGTTGGCGCACGCGGCCGACGACGCCGCCTACTGCGCCGGGATCTGGAGGGGCGCCATCCGGTGCCGCTCGGCACGGGCGCTGCTCCCCCGGCTCTCGGGCATCCCGGGGCTCACCGGCCGGGCGGAGTCGGGACCGGGCCGGGCGGGCCGCTAGCGTCGTCGGCCGCTCGCGGGTGTAGCTCAATGGCAGAGCCCCAGCCTTCCAAGCTGGTCATGCGGGTTCGATTCCCGTCACCCGCTCCACGCCGCACGTCGGGCCCACACCACTGCGCCGAAGCCACCTGCTGCGGAAGCCCACGGCCCCCGAGGAACGCCTTCCCGTGAACCCCCTGTCGAAGCTCCTGTTCGCCGCTGCGCTGCTGCTCGGCCTCGTCGGCGTCGGCGTCGCCGTCGTGCAGCCCGGCGACCTGGGCGACGACTCGACCACGGAGACGGCGCAGGTCGGCGAGAGCGACGCCACGTCGAGCACCACCACCGCGCCGCCATCGTCCACCAGCTCCACGACGACCAGCTCCACGACGAGCACGCCCACATCCGCCGGGACCGAGGACGACGGGCACGAGGACGACGGGGCCAGTCCGGCGGTCGGCGGGTCCACGACCGACGGCCCCACGAGCTCCGAGGACGACTCGACCGACGGGAGCATCCCGGGCGGCGGCTCCGGCCTCGCCGGTGGCGACGACGCGGCCGACGACCTCGACGACGGCCTGGCCGCCACCGGCGGCACGTCGATGGTCGGGCTCGCCCTCGCTGCCGCAGCAGCCGGCCTCGCCGTGCGCCGCCGCGGCCCCGGCGGGCAGCGGAGCCACGGGTAGCATCCCGGGCCGGCCTCCGTAGCTCAACTGGACAGAGCATCCGGCTTCTACCCGGACGGTTGCGGGTTCGACTCCTGCCGGGGGCACGGCAGCCCTCCGGGCTGCTCGGAGTCGTTGGGCTGCGCCGCACGACTCCCCACGGATCGGGCTCCAGGGGCCTCGGGTCGTCGGCGGTGCTCCGCATCGCCTGCGCTTTTCGCCAGAGCTGCAGCGGACCTCTAGGCTGGCCGCTCCTTGGTGGCCGTAGCTCAGTTCGGTTAGAGCGCCAGGTTGTGGCCCTGGAGGTCGGGGGTTCAAGTCCCCTCGGTCACCCCACGCGGCGATAGATTCGACCGCTCATAGCCCCCACCCGGTCCTGCCGGGCGGTGGCACCACCTGCCCCTCTAGCTCAACTGGTTAGAGCATCGGACTCTTAATCCGCAGGTTCTGGGTTCGAGTCCCAGGGGGGGTACGGGAAACCGGAGCCGCAGGCCACCGCCTGCGGCTCCTGTCGTTCTGCGATGATGCGCAGCGATGCCCACACCCGAGATCGCCAGCACCTACCTCGACGCCCGGCGCCGCATCGACGACCTCGTCCGACCGCTCGCTGCCGACGACCTCGCCCGGCCGGTGCCGGCCTGCCCGGGGTGGACCGTGCACGGCGTGGTGAGCCACCTCGTCGGCATCGTCGACTGGGCTGGGGCCGGCCGGCTGCAGGGCCTGCCCACCGACGACGACACCGCCGCACAGGTGGCCGAGCGAGTCGACGTGCCCACCGTCGAGCTGCTCGACCACTGGGCCGACACGGCACCGGGCATGGCCGACTTCGGCGCCGCCGCCGACATCTGGCCGATCGCCATCGACGCCGTCACCCACGAGCACGACATCCGCCACGCCCTGGGCGACCGGGCGGGCCGGGACGAGCCGGCGATCGAGCTGCTCGCCGGCGTCCTGCTCGGCTCGTGGTCGCCGAGCCGGACCGTCCAGGTCGTCACGCCGAGCCGCACCGCCACGTGCGGGGCGGACGGCGAGCCCCTGACGTTGCGGACCACCGACTTCGAGGTCCTGCGCATGCGGCTGGGGCGGCGCAGTCGCCGCCAGCTGGCGGCGCTCGACTGGTCGGACGACCCCGGCGACGTCCTCGACGAGGTGGCGGTCTTCCCGCCCGCCGAGCTCGACATCGAGGAGTGACCGACCGGCGGTGATCAGCTCAGCTCGCCGACCAGGAACGCCGGGTTGGACGACGAGGGCACGCCGCCGGACACCTCCTCGGTGATGACGAGCGCCTGCAGGCCCTCGTCGGCGTGGAAGGCCACGACGCCGGGCTTCGCGCCGAGCACGCCGAGCGACACGACCACGTCGCCGTGCACGCCCCACAGCTGGTAGGTGCGGGTCGGGTCGAGGGCGGGCAGCGCGCTGGCCAGGAGGTAGCCGGAACCGTCGTCGTCGATGGCGGCCGGCGCCTCGAGGTCGCGGCCGTCGGGTGCGGTCAGCGTCACCTTGGTGGCGTCGGGGTCGTTCAGCACGCGGCGGGCCACGTCCTCGAGCTCGACGAGGGCGACGTCCTCCGACCGGTCGGGCGCCCCGCCGTCGTCGCCGGCGACCAGCAGCCCGGCCACCACGCCGACGACGACCAGCACGGCGGCCGCCGCCGCACCGAGCGGGAGCCACCGGGCCGGGCGGCGCCGACGGGCGCCGAGCTCGACCACCCGGGCGTCGTCGGTCGGCCCCGGGAGGGGCAGCGCCATCGTCGGCGGGGTCTCCTCGAGGCTCTCGACGATGCGCGACCACAGGCCCTCCGGGGCGGGGGCGCCGGAGTGGGCGAGCATCGCCGCCACCTCCCGGTGCTCGGCCACCTCGGCCGCGCAGCGCGGGCACCCGGCGAGGTGGGCCTCGACGACCTCGGCCTCGTGGGGCTCGACGGCGTCGAGCGCGTAGGCGCCCAGCAGCTCGATGATCTCTTCGTGCGACCAGCTCATGCGCCACCACCGATCCCGGCACCCGCGAGCTCCCCGCGCATGCGCTTCAACCCGGCCCGGATCCTGCTCTTCACCGTGCCCTCCGGCATGCCGAGCAGGTCGGCCACCTCCTTGTACGTGTGCCCGCCGAAGTACGCCAACAGGATGGCCTCCCGCTCCCCCTGGGGCAGCGCCTGCAACGTGACCTTCACCCGGTCGGCCACCGCCATGTCCCACACCTCGTGCTCGAGGTCGTAGCCGCCCTCGGCGGTCAGCGTCAGCTCCCGCTCCTCGCGGCGTCGCCGCGACGACTCCGAGCGGATGAGGTCGACGGAGCGCCCGTGGCACTGGGCGAGCAGGTACGACCGCAGCGAGCCCCGGCTGGGGTCGAAGCGGTCGGGCGCGTTCCACAGGCGCAAGAAGACCTCCTGGACCACCTCCTCGGCCAGCGTCCGGTCGGCGAGGAGCCGGCGGGCCAGCGCGAACACCGCGCCGGCGTGGCGCCGGTAGATCTCGGCCAAGGCGTCCTCGTGGTAGCGCCCGATGGACACCACCAGGGCGGCGTCGCTGGCGTCGCGCAGCTGCTCTATCGACATCGACCCCTTGTTCGGCGCCGACGGGTCGGGCGGATGATCCTGGCCCGCCATCACGGCGCCGTCCGGTCGAAGCGGGAGACGAGCTCGACCCGCGGCGTGTGGGGGAACAGGTCGACGAGCACCGTGGAGCGGCGGGCGAACCCGGCCGCGGCGAGGAGCCCGGCGTCCCGTCCGAAGCTGGCGGCGTCGCAGCTGACCAGCACCACGCGGCCGGCGCCGGTGGCGGCGATGCGGTCGACGGCGGCCCGGCCCAGGCCGGCCCGTGGCGGGTCGGCGACCACGAGGTCGGCCGGCGACGGCCGCCAGCGATCGACCGAGCAGCGCACCACCGTGGCGTCGAGGTCGGAGAGGAGGTTGTGCCGGGCGTCGACGATCGAGGAGCGACCCGACTCCACCAGCTCGATCGCCATGCCGTGCCCGAGGGTGCCGGCGAACAGGCCGACGCCCCCGTACAGGTCGGCGAGGCGACCCTCACCCCATGCGTCGCCGCCGGCCTCGCGCACCGCGGCCACGAGCGCCTCGGCGCCGTCGGTGCGGGTCTGGAAGAACGAGCGCGCCGAGATGCGGAACCGGCGCCCCGCCACCTCGTCGTGGAACCACGCCCGCCGGCCGGCCCCCAGCTCGTCGTCGCCCACCACCAGCACGTCAGCCGGCAGGTCGAGGTCGTCGGGGACGCCGGGCGACACGATGGCCAGCCGCTCCCCCGTCGCCCCGCCGATGCGCAGCGTCACCTCCTCGGCCGAACCGAAGCTCGCCGTGCGGAGCAGCTCGTCGAGGCCGGGGTGGGCCACCAGGCAGGAGCCGATGGGCACCGGGTCGTGGGAGCGCTCGCCCCGGAACGCCGGCCCGTCGGGCGTGACCAGGCAGCGCACGTTGGTGCGGAACCCCGTGCTGGGCAGCGGCGCGGCGAGCTCGACGCTGCCCTCGACGTGGCCGATGCGACGGAGGCTCTCCTCCACCATCCGCTGCTTCCAGCGGCGTTGGGCGTCGAGCTCGAGGTGCTGCCAGCCGCAGCCTCCGCAGCCCGCGGCGACGTAAGGGCACGGCGGCTCGGCCCGATCGCCACTGGGCGTCCGCACCTCCAGCACGTCGGCGCGCAGCAGCCGCCGCTCCTCCTTCGTGACCACGGCGGTGACCTCGTCTCCGGGCACGCCCCGGTGCACGAACACCACGCGCCCGTCGACCGCCCGGGCGATGCCGTCGCCGCCCACCGCCACGTCGTCGACGCGGAGCTCGAGGTGCTGCACGCCTGCACGCTAATTGCCGGCAGCCGCCACGCCTTCTGCGAGGATGACGGGCATGAGCGACCGTCCGGGCACCGACCGACCCATCCAGATCGCGCCGTCCGTGCTCCCCGCCGACTTCTCCCGCCTGGGCGACGCCGTGGCCGCGCTCGACGAGGCCGGCGTCGACCGCATCCAGTGGGACGTGATGGACGGTCGCTTCGTCCCGAACCTCACCTTCGGGCCCGACGTGATCGCCTCGTGCCGCGACCGCACCGACCTGCTCTTCGAGGCCCACCTCATGGTCGAGGACCCCGACCCGCTCCTGCACACGTGGGTGGACGCCGGGTGCGGCCTCGTCATCGTCCACGCCGAGACCTGCCGGCACCTGCACCGCACGCTCGGGCGCATCAGGGACCTCGGCGCCAGCCCGGCGGTGGCGCTGAACCCGGCCACCCCGCCCGAGGCCGTCGAGCACGTCCTCGACCTGTGCGACATGGTGCTCGTCATGACCGTCAACCCGGGCTTCGGCGGTCAGCGGTACATCGAGACGATGGAGCCCAAGGTGGCCACCCTGCGCCGCTGGATCGTCGACCGGGGCCACGACTGCGACCTCGAGGTCGACGGCGGCATCTCGCCCGACACCGTGCGCGGTCCGGTGGCCGCCGGCGCCAACGTCCTCATCTCCGGCTCCTCGATGTTCAAGGACCCGGAGGGGCTGGGCCACGCCGTCGCCGAGCTGCGCCGGCTCGCCGAGGCCGCACGCGCCTGACGATGCGCCGGCGGATCCCGCCCATCCTCCTCGCCGGCACGCTCGCAGCCGGCCTGCTCGCGGGCTGCGGCGACGACGAGAGCGGAGACGTGGCGGCGTTCTGCGCGGCCGCCGCCGACGAGCAGCAGTTCGACGCCGTGTTCGAGGACCTCGACCCCACCGAGGTGGAGTCCGCCCGCGCCGCGTTCGTGGAGGCGCGCGACGCCCAGCGGGCGCTGCGCGACGTGGCGCCGGGCGCCGCCCGCGGCGACATCGACGTGGTGATCGCGTTCGTCGACGACCTCATCGCCGGCCTCGAGCCGGGCGGCGAGGTGGACGAGCAGGGCCGGCCCCGGGTGTACCAGGCGCTGCGCCCGCGGTTCGACGAGGTGGAGGCGGCCGCCGACCGCCTCCGGGTCTACGTCGAGACCAACTGCTGAACGGCTCCTAGTTGGTCTCGCCCCGGCGGGTGATGACCTTGTCGACCAGGCCGTACTCCTTGGCCTGCTCGGCGGTGAACCAGCGGTCGCGCTCGGAGTCCTGCTGGATCTGCTCGACCGTCTGGCCGGTGTGCTCGGCGATTCGCTCGGCCATGAGCCGCTTGATGAACGCCAGCTGCTCGGCCTGGATGGCGATGTCGGAGGCCTGGCCCTGGAAGCCGCCGGAGGGCTGGTGCATCATGATGCGGGCGTGGGGCAGCGAGTAGCGCTTCCCCGGCTCGCCGGCGCACAGCAGGAACTGGCCCATCGAGGCGGCCATGCCCATGCAGATGGTGGCCACGTGCGGGCCGATGAAGTTCATCGTGTCGTAGATGGCCATGCCGGCCGACACGGACCCGCCCGGGCTGTTGATGTACAGCCAGATGTCCTTCTCCGGGTCCTGGCCCTCGAGGTACAGGAGCTGGGCGCAGATCTGGTTGGCGATCTGGTCGTTGACGTCGGTCCCGAGGAAGACGATCCGGTTCGACAGCAGCTGGTTGTAGATCTGGAAGCCCTGGGCGTCGAGACCGGGGAGGTCGGCGGCGAGCGGGGTCGGGAGCTGAGCAGTCACCCGTCGGAATCTAGCGGCGAGCCCCGCGAGTACCGTCCCGGGCACGCATCAGTGGTGGAACTGGCAGACACGCGGGGTTTAGGTCCCCGTGCGCGAGAGCGCGTGTGGGTTCGAGTCCCACCTGGTGCACCGAGCGGGAATCTCGTGCCCTGGTGACGACAGGTGTCACCGAGGAACGAAATTCCGGGTCGGGCATGATGGCTCGATGCCCGAGGGCCACACGATCCACCGGCTCGCCCGCGACCTGGCCGACGACCTGCAGGGCCGGCCCGTGCGCACCGGGGTGCGCCAGGCCCGCTTCGCCGAGGGCGCGCGCCGCCTCGACGGCCAGGTGCTCGTCGGGACCACTGCGATGGGCAAGCACCTGTTCCTGCACTGGGACGAGGGCGACGTGCTGTACGTGCACCTCGGCCTCATCGGGAAGTTCCGGCGCCACCTGCTGCCCGCACCGGAGCCCTCGCCGAACCTCCGGCTCCGGCTCGCCGGCGACGCGTCGGCGTGGGACCTCACCGGGCCGATGACCTGCGAGCTGCGCGACCCGTCCGTGGTCGACGAGGTGGCGGCCACGCTCGGACCCGACCCGCTGCGCCGAGACGCCGACCCCCGGCGCTTCGTCGACGCCGTCCTCGCCAGCCGCAAGCCCATCGGCGCGCTCCTGCTCGACCAGTCGGTGATCGCCGGCATCGGCAACGTCTACCGGGCCGAGCTGCTGCACCTGGCCGGCATCCACCCGGACCGCCCCGGCCGGTCACTCACCGAGGACGACGCCCGCACCCTGTGGCGCCTCGCCGTCGAGCAGCTCCGCCTCGGCCTGAAGCGGAACCGGATCGTGACCGTGCCGCTCGCGGGCCGCCGGCTCGCCCGCGTCAGCCGGGACGAGTCGTTCCACGTCTACAAGCAGGAGCGCTGCCGCACCTGCGGCGACGACGTCCTGCAGACGCCCGTGGGCAACCGCACCTCGTACGCGTGCGCGTCCTGCCAGCCGGCCTGATCGACGTGCGCAGCATCCGCGTCCAGTTCCCAGGGGGTGGAGGTCAGCGGTGGGCGAGGTGGGCGGCGAGCTCGCGGAAGGCGCGGCCGCGGTGCGAGAGCGCGTGCTTCTCGTCGGCGGTCATCTCGGCGAAGGTGCGGCCGTCGCCCTCGGCGGGGACGAAGATCGGGTCGTAGCCGAAGCCGCCGGTGCCCCGGGGCGCATCGGGCACGCGACCCTCGACCACGCCGCGCACCACGACCTCCCCGCCGTCGGGCCCGACGGCCGCGGCGGCCGCGACGTAGCGGGCGGTGCGGGCATCGGCGGTGACGCCGTCGAGCTCGCGCAGCACCCGGGGGATCCAGTCGTGCTCCTGGGTCCAGCGGGCCGAGTGGATGCCCGGTCGCCGGTCGAGGGCGTCGATCTCGATGCCGCTGTCGTCGGCGATCGCGAGCTCGCCGGTGGCCTCGGCGACGGCTCGCGCCTTCAGCAGCGCGTTCTCCTCGAACGTGCTGCCGGTCTCCTCGACGCCGGGGTCGCGGGCCTCGACGTGCCAGTCGGGCCCGAGGATCTCTGCCACCTCGGCGACCTTGTGGGCGTTGCCGGTGGCGAGGACCACCCGCCGCGGCTCGCTCACCGCTGGGCGGGGCGTGGGGCAGGCGGTTCGGCGACGTAGGCCCGCTGGCGCTCGATGAGCTGGCCGATGCCGGCCTCGGCCAGGCCGAGGAGCTGATCGAGGACGGCGCGCGGGAACGGCACGCCCTCGGCGGTGCCCTGGACCTCGACGAAGCCGCCCTCGGAGGTCATCACCACGTTCATGTCGACCTCGGCCGTGGAGTCCTCCGGGTAGGGCAGGTCGCACACCGGCACGCCCCCGACGACGCCGACGCTGACCGCCGCGCAGAAGGCGGTGAGCGGGTGCTCGGCCAGCTCGCCGGTGGCGACCCGGCGGGCGAGGGCGTCGTGGAGGGCGAGGTAGCCGCCCGTGATCGCGGCCGTGCGCGTCCCGCCGTCGGCTTGGAGCACGTCGCAGTCGACCGTGATCTGCCGCTCGCCGAGCAGCGCCATGTCGCACACCGAGCGCAGCGACCTCCCGATGAGGCGCTGGATCTCCTGGGTGCGGCCGCTCTGGCGGCCCTTCGCCGCCTCGCGCCCCACCCGCTCGGGGCTCGACCCCGGCAGCATCGAGTACTCGGCGGTCACCCACCCGGTGCCGCGGCCGCGCATCCACCGGGGCACGTCGTCCTCGATGGAGGCGGTGCACAGCACCTTGGTCTGGCCGAAGGAGATGAGGCACGAACCGTCGGCCATCACCGTGGGATCGCGCTCGATCACCACCGGCCGCAGCTCGCCCGGCGCCCGGCCGTCCTGGCGCGTCGTGTCCTGCGTGCCGGTGCTCATCGTGGGTGCTGCTCCTCAGGCGGTGAAGGTTCGGTCGATCTCGGCCACCTCGACGGGCCCGTCGAACACGGCCGCGGCCTCGGCCCACCGGGCTTCGGGGTCGCTGCCGGGCGCGAGGTGGGTGAGGACCAACGATGCCACACCCGCCTTCGCGGCCTGCTCGCCCGCCTGGCGGGCGGTGAGGTGCTGCACGACGTTGCGCTGCGCCTCGTCGAGGGTGGCCTCGACCACCGCGAGCTCGATGGGGAGGTCGAGGTCGGCGCCGAGCGACGCCAGCGCCCACTCGCCGCCGGTGTCGGACGAGTAGACGATGGACCGGCCGTCGTGCTCGGCGCGCACCGCCAGCGTCTCGACCGGGTGGTCGGTGCGGGAGAACCGCAGGTCGATGTCGCCGATGGTGGCGAGCGAGGTCTCGTCGACGACCTGCGGTGCGAAGGTCGGGAACGGGTGGCTGCTGCTGATGGCCTCGAAGAGCTGCCCGGTCTCGGCGGTCCACAGCACGGGCAGCTCTCGGTGGGCGGCGTCGAGCCCGTAGCGCAGCGCGTTCAGGACCACCGGCAGCTCGAGCCAGTGGTCGGGGTGGGAGTGGCTCACCACGATGGCGTCGAGGTCGAGCAGGTCGACGTGGCGCTGCAGGTTGCCGAGCGAGCCCGTGCCGCAGTCCATCCAGATCGCGGTGGCGGCGGTGCGCAGCAGGTAGCCGCTGCACGCGCCGTCCCTCCCGGCCCACGTCCCCGAGCAGCCGAGCACCGTCAAGGAGAGCGCTCCCGCCTCCGTGGCCCCCTCGTTCATCCGTCCCACCGTACGGGGCTGGCCTCGTCGAGCTCGGGACCGAGCAGCTCCCGGCCGAGGCGGCGGAACAGCTCGACGTCGCCCGAGCTGAACCAGCGGTGCCGCCCCGGGCCCGTGCGACCCGCCGGCGCCACGACGCCCTCGAGCATCGCCCGCACCCGGAACGCCGTCTCGTCGGCCGACGACACGAGCACCACGTCGCGCCCCATCACGTCGGCGATGGTGCGGGCGAGGAACGGGTAGTGCGTGCAGCCGAGCAGCAGGGCGTCGACGCCGGCGTCGGCCACCGGGGCGAGGAGCCGCTCGGCGAGCACGTGCACCTGGTCGGAGCGGGTCTCCCCGCGCTCGACGAACTCGACGAAGCCCGGGCAGGCGGCGCACGTCAGCTCCAGCTCGGGGGCGACCCGGGCGACCTCGTGCTGGTACGCGCCCGAGGAGATGGTGCCGACCGTGCCGATCACGCCCACCCGTCCGTTGCGGGTGGCCAGCCGGAGCGACGCGACGCCCGGCTCGATCACGCCGACGACCGGCACGGGCAGCGCCCCCTCCAGCTCGTCCAGGGCGGCGGCGGTGGCCGTGTTGCACGCCACCACCACCAGCTTGACGTCGTGCTCCTCGACCAGCCACCCGCTGATCTGGTGGGCGAACCGCCGGACCTCCTCGAGGGGACGGGGCCCGTACGGGTACCGGCCGGTGTCGCCCACGTACACCAGGTCCTCGGACGGGACCAGGTCGATGAGGGCCCGGGCGACCGTGAGGCCGCCGAAGCCCGAGTCGAACATCCCGATGGGGCGATCGTCGCTCACGAGGCGGTGGTCAGGGCGGGGATCGCGGCGTCGGCGAGCATGGTTGACAGCCCTTCGTGCAAGCGGTTACATCGGATCCTCCCGACGACTCGCGAAGGATGCCACATGGGGGACGACGTGACGGATGGCGCGTGGTGGTCCGAGGCGGTGGGCTACGAGGTCTACGTGCGGTCCTTCGCCGACGGGAACGCCGACGGCATCGGCGACCTCCCCGGCCTCACCAGCCGCCTCGACCACCTGGCCGACCTCGGCGTCGACCTCGTGTGGGTGACGCCGTTCTACCCCTCCCCCATGGCCGACTTCGGCTACGACGTCGCCCACTACTGCGACGTCGACCCCCGCTTCGGCACCCTCGACGACTTCGACCGGCTGGTCGAGGGCGTGCACCGCCGGGGCATGCGGCTGCTCATCGACCTGGTGCCGAACCACACCTCCGACCAGCACGAGTGGTTCCGCTCGGCTCGCAAGGGACCCGACAGCCCCGACCGCAACCGCTACATCTGGCGCGACCCGGCGCCCGACGGCGGCCCGCCCAACAACTGGCGCAGCCACTTCGGCGGCCCGGCCTGGACCCTCGACGAGCGCAGCGGCCAGTACTTCTGCCACCTCTTCCTCCCCGAGCAACCCGACCTGAACTGGGCCGAGCCGGCGGTGCACGAGTCGTTCCACGACATCATCCGCTTCTGGCTCGACCGGGGCGCCGACGGCTTCCGCATCGACGTGGCCCACTCGCTCGTGAAGCACCCGTCCTTCGCCGACAACCCGGTGCTGGTCGAGGTGCCGGAGGGTGCCTCGCCCCGCCAGGCGTTCCAGGCCCTGCGCCACGACCACGACCTCGACCAGCCCGGGACGCTCGACATCTACCGCGAGTGGCACCGCATCACCGGTCCCCGCGACGCCGTGCTGCTCGGCGAGGTCTACCTCGACTCGGCCGAGGCGGTGGGCGCCTACGTCGCCGACGGGGTGCTCGACCTGTCCTTCTTCTTCCCCGTGCTCCACACCACGTGGGACGTCGAGTCGCTGCGGGGTGTCGTCGCCGCGACGCTCGCCCACGGGCGGGGCCGGTTCTGCTGGGTGCACTCGAGCCACGACGACGCCCGTGCCCCCACCCGCTTCGGCGGCGGCCAGGCCGGACGTCGCCGTGCCCTGGCGTTCCTCGCGTTCACGGCGTTCCTCCCCGGACCCCTCTTCCTGTACCAGGGCGACGAGCTGGGGTTGGAGGACGGCCTCGTCGACCTCGCCGCCGCAACCGACCCGGTCGCCGTCCGCAACGCCGACCCGAGCGACGGCCGCGACCCCGTGCGCACGCCGATGCCGTGGCGCCCGGGAGCGCCCAACCTGGGGTTCTCGGACGGCACGCCGTGGTTGCCCGTCGGGGCGAACCACACCGACGCCGACACCGTCGAGGCCCAGCGCGCCGACCCGTCGTCCCACCTCCACGCCGTGCGCCGGCTGCTGCAGCTTCGCCGCGAGCGTCGCCCGCTCGGTGGCCCGGTCGACTGGCTCGACGACGCGTTCGGGCCCGACGTCCTCGCCTACCGGCGCGACGGCCTGCTCGTGGCGCTCAACGTGGGGACCGGGTCCGCGACGGTGGTGGTGCACCCGCCGGCGTCGGTGGCCTACGCCGCGGGCGAGGTCGATCTCCGGGGCGGGCACCTCGCCCTCGGCCCGGACGCGGTGGCCGTCGTCGACGACGCCGGCTCGGACGGCGCACCCACCGGCGGGTCGCGGTGACCCCGGCCGGGCGGACCGCGCCCGAGCCGCGCCGGCGGGCGCGCGCACGCTCGCGCACGGACGCGGTGACCATCGAGGAGGTCGCCCGCCGGGCCAACGTCTCGGTCGCCACCGTGAGCCGCGCCCTGCGGGGGCTGCCCAACGTGGCGCCGTCCACCCGCTCTCGCGTGGAGCAGGTGGCTCGGGAGCTCAACTACCAGGTCGACACCTACGCCTCGCGCCTGGCCACCGGGCGGAGCGACACGGTCGGCCTCGCCGTCCCGAACATCAACAACTGGTACTTCGCCCAGGTCGCGGCCGGCGTGGAGGCCGTGCTCTCGGCCGCCGGCATGGACGTGCTGCTGCACTCGGTGGACGACGACTCGGGCCGGGCCCGGCTGCTGTCCGAGCTCTCGTCGGTGCGGCGCCGCCTGGACGGCCTGATCCTCATCGACGTGCTGCTCACGCCGGCCGAGATCCGCGCCCTCGCCGGCGATCCGATCCGCGTGGTCACCGTCGGCCAGCAGACCGAGCACTTCCCTTCCGTCACCGTCGACAACCGGCGCGCGGCCGCCGGCGCCACCCGACACCTCATCCAGCTCGGCCACCGCCGCATCGGCCTCATCGGCAGCTCGAGCCGCACGCCGCTGCCCTTCGACGTGCCCGACCACCGGCGCCAGGGCTACGTCGAGGCCCTGATCGAAGCCGGCATCGACTACCGCGAGGAGCTCGAGGCCGACGGCGGGTTCTCCGTGCAGGGCGGCACGGAGGCCATGGTGCACCTGATGACCGAGGCCCGCCCGCCCACCGCGGTGTTCGCCCTGTCCGACGAGATGGCCATGGGCGCGCTGAAGGCGGCGGCCGACCTCGGGCTGCACGTGCCCGGCGACGTGTCGCTCATCGGCTTCGACGACCACGAGCTGGCGGTGGTGTTCGACCTCACCACCGTCCGCCAGGACCCCGAGTGGCAGGGCGCGGCCGCCGGACGCCTGCTCCTCGGGCTCGGTGACGACCACCCCGCGGACCTCGAGCACCTCGTCGGCGACACCCGCCTCATCGTCCGCGGCACCACGGCGCGGCCGCCGGCGCCCGGCGCATCGTCGCCGGGGCGTCATTGACAGGTCGCGATCAGGGTTGTAATCGTTTACATGCCTCGCCGGGCGGCGGCCAGCGGTCAGCGGCGGCGCGGCACTGTCAGCGACACCCACAAGGGGAGATCCTCATGCAACGACGACTGTGGCGAATCCTCGCCGCCTTCTTCGCGCTCTCGCTGCTCGCGGCGGCGTGCGCCGGTGACGACGACGACACCAGCGCCGGCGGCGACGACGGCGGCGGAGAGGACTCCGGCGGCGACGGCGGCGGAGATGCCGGCGAGATCAACGACGTCGACGTGTTCTCCCTTCCCCCCGTGGGCGACGGCGGCGAGGCCGTCCTGACGGGTGGCACCTTCGCCGGTGCGTTCAGCGCCGACGAGGACACGATGGCCGCCCTGCAGTACATGGCCACGCCCGAGTACGTCGAGGCCCGCCTCGCGGCCGGCGTCGGCGGCTTCCTCAACGCCAACAAGAACGTCGACCTCGAGGCCTACAGCGGCTTCGAGCAGACGCTGGTCGAGATCCTCCAGAACGCCGAGGTCGCCCGCTTCGACGGCTCCGACGACATGGTCGCCGAGGTCGGCGCCGGCACCTTCTGGACCGCCGCCACCGACATCGTGTCGGGCAACGCCACCGTCGAGGAGGCCTTCGCCGACGTCGAGGCCGGCTACCCCGAGGTGCCCGAGATCGAGCCGTGCCCGGCGCCCGAGATCGGCCCCGGTGACGGCACCGTCACGATCTTCGGCCCGGAGGTCGAGGAGGAGCTGCGCGGCTTCGAGGAGGCCTTCGCCCCCTTCACCGAGGAGACCGGCATCCAGGTCCAGATCCAGGGCGACCGCTCGGCCGAGGAGCAGATCGGCGTCCAGGTCCAGGGCGGCAACCCGCCGGACATCTTCATCTTCCCGCAGCCCGGCCTGCTCCGGAGCTTCGTGCAGAACTGCGAGCTCGCGCCGCTGCCCGACGACGTCGTGTCCACCATGCAGGAGAACTTCGTCGAGGGCTTCATCGCCGGCGGCCAGGTCGGCGACCAGTACTACGGCGTGCCGAACAAGTCCGACGTGAAGTCGCTGGTCTGGTACTCGCCGTCCGCCTTCGAGGCCAACGGCTACGAGGTGCCCACCACCCACGACGAGCTGATGACCCTCTCCGATCAGATGGTCGAGGACGGCAACACCCCGTGGTGCATCGGCATCGGCTCCGACGCCGCCACCGGCTGGCCGTTCACCGACTGGATCGAGGACTACATGCTCCGCATCCACGGCCCCGAGGTGTACGACCAGTGGGTCAAGCACGAGATCCCCTTCGACGACCCGCAGGTCATCGAGGTCGGCAACTTCGTGATGGACATCTGGTCGAAGGACGGCTACGTCTTCGGCGGCCTCCAGGCCGTGGCGTCCACGCCGTTCGCCGAGGCCGGCCTCGGCGTGATCGAGGGCGACTGCATGATGCACCGCCAGGCGAACTTCTACGCCGCCAACTGGCCCGAGGGCATCACGGTGGGCTCCGAGTCCTGAGCTGACCGTTCCCGCGATGCGAGCCGGTGCCGCGGTGTCCGTCCCTCCCCCGGGAGCGGTCGGGCCCGCGGCACCGTCGCGTCCAGACGCCGTACCATCACGACCGGGACGCTCGAGCCACGACGTCCACAGGGGGATCCGCACATGACCGCACCCACCACGGTCCCGTCGCCGGCCGGGGGGCCGGACGACCCGGGCCGCCACACCGCCGAGGGGAAGCCTCGCCCACGCGGCGCCGTCGGCTCCCGCGCCGACGCCGCCCAGCAGCTGATCGTGGCCGCCGTGCTGCTCGGCATCGCCGCCGTCTTCTGGTTCCTCGACTCGCTCTCGGAGTCGTCGCTGATGATCGCCCTCACCGGTGTGGTCATCAGCCTCACCGCCTCGGCCGGGCTGTTCGTCGGCGCCAACGGCCTGGCCAGCCTGCTGCCCGGGCGGGCGGCCGACGCGCTCCGACCGTGGATCTTCGTCGGCCCGGCCCTGCTGTTCATCTTCGCCGCCCTGGTGGTCCCCACCGTGCGGACGATCTACCTGGCGCTGCTCGACAACCGCTCGGAGGACTTCGTCGGCGGCGAGAACTTCGGGTGGATCTTCACCGACGACTCGATGTTCAACACCGAGGGCATCGGCGACATGTTCACCAGCCGGCTGTTCTTCCTCGGTCTCGCCGCCCTCGTCGTCGGCATCGTGCTCGCGGTGCGCGGCGGCCGGGTCATCGGCACCCGGTTCGACTTCTCCGGCTCGCTCATCACGCTCACCCTCGGTGCGGCGGCGACGTTCATCCTGTTCGCCCTGTTCTCCTCGGCCCGAGGCGTCATCTGGAACAACCTGTGGTGGGTGTTCGCCGTCACGGGCATCGCCACGGGGCTCGGGTTGGCGGTCGCCGTCCTGGCCGACCGGGTCAAGGGCGAGTCGGTGGCCAAGGCGCTGGTCTTCCTGCCGATGGCCATCAGCTTCGTGGGCGCCTCCATCATCTGGCGCTTCGTCTACGCCTTCCGGCCCCAGAGCAGCGACCAGATCGGCCTGCTCAAC
>DASTYO010000005.1:0-16584 GCA_035764875.1 Acidimicrobiales bacterium
AGCTCGCCCACGGCGTGGCGCCAACCGGTCCCCCGCACCTCCTCGTGCAGCTCCGCCGGTCCGCTCACGCCCTCGTAGCGGGTGAACGCCATCCGCAGCGGGCTGGCGATGGCGTCCTTGGAGATCGTGCGGGTGGCGATGAAGGTCGCCACGACGCCCAGCCCGAGGTCCGAGGCGTGCAGCCGCTCGGGCAGCCGGTTGCGCCCCAGGTAGGCCAGCACGGCGACGAACACGACGTAGATGGCGAGCAGCATCGAGTAGGCGGCGAGGGGCCGATCGTCGTCGGCGTCGCGGCGGTACTCGTCGGCGTGCTCCTGGAGGCGCTCGGCGGGGTCGGTCACGATGGGGATCCGTACCCACCTGGGAACGAACTGCGTCCCTCGCGGTGTTGACCCCTACCGTGCCGACGATGTCGACCTCGCCCGTGCGCACCGAGCCCCTCGGCACCACCCGCCGGTGGGCCGTGTTCCTGGTCGGCCTGGCCTGCCTCATCCCGGGCATCGCCCTCACCATCACCGCCGAGCTGGGCGTGGGCTCGTGGCAGGTCTTCGAGACCGGCCTCGTCGAGGCGACGGGCGCCGGCTTCGGGGTCGTGGTGCTCGCCGAGGCGCTGGTGGCCCTCACCATCGCCTGGGTGTGGCTGGGCGAGCGCCCGTGGATCGCCACCGGGGTGCTGGCGTTCGGCGGCGTGGGCATCGGCGCGCTGCTCGACGTGCTCGAGACGCCGGGCACGCTGTGGGGCCGCTCGCTCATGCTCGCCGTCGGCATCGGGCTCCTGGCGGTCGGCGTGGCGTTCTACCTCGCCTCCGACCTCGGCGCGTCGGCCCAGGACGCCCTGTTCGTCGGCTTCTACCGCAAGTACGGCGTCCGGCCCGCCGTGGTCCGCCTCACCCTCGACGTGAGCCTGGTCGTCGCCGGCTTCGTGCTCGGCGGCCAGGCCGGCGCCGGCACCGTGGCGGTCACGCTGGCCGTGCCGGCGCTCATCGAGCCGGCGCTGCGGATCGGCCACCGCCTCGCCGACACCCCCGTGCCCGCCGCGCTCGAGCGGGCACCCCGCATCGCCGAGCTCACCTGAGCGTCGCCGTCCACTCCCTCCGAGGTCATTGACCCGGCCCGCGGCGGTCGGCTCACCTGTCGGCATGACCGACGCTGCGCTGACCGCCTTCGCCCACGACTCCATGCCCTTCGCGGCCGAGCTCGGCCTCACCATCGACGCCGGCGGCGCCGAGCAGGTCGTCGGTCGGGCGAGCTGGCAGGACGACCGGTGCACGGTGGGCGGCGCGCTGCACGGCGGCTACCTGATGGCGCTCGCCGACTCGGTGGGCGCGATGTGCGCGGCGTCGAACCTGCCCGAGGGGGCGGGCACCTCAACCATCGAGTCGAAGACCAACTTCCTGCGGGGCGTCACCGAGGGCGAGATCACCATCACGTCGACGCCGCTGCACGTGGGCCGCACCACGGTCGTGGTCGTCACCGACATCACCCGGGCCGACGGGAAGCTGGTGACCCGCACCACCCAGACGCAAGCCGTCCTCGCCCGGTCCTGACGTGGCGATCCACCGGGTCGACGACCCGGACGACCCCCGTCTGGTGGAGCTCACCGGCCTCACCGACGCCGCTGCCCGCGCGTCGATGGAGGCCGAGCACGGCTGCTTCGTGGTCGAGGGCCTCCTCGCGCTCGACGCGGCCCTGCGCTCGGCGTACCCGGTGCGGTCGGTGCTCGTCGCCGAGCCGAAGCTCCCACGGGTGCTCGCCCTGCTCGGCGATGCGCCGGTGGCCACCGACGGCATCGACGTGCACGTCGGCTCGCAGGCCCTGCTCGAGCAGGTCACGGGCTTCGCCATCCACCGTGGCGTGGTGGCCTCCGCCGGCCGGCTGCCGCTCCCCAGCCCGGCCGAGGTGGTGCGAGGGGCTCGACGCGTCCTCGTCGCCGAGGCGGTGAACGACCACGAGAACCTGGGCGCGCTGTTCCGGAACGCCGCCGCGTTCGGCGTCGACGCCGTGCTGCTCGACCCCCGCTGCGCCGACCCGCTCTACCGCCGCTCGGTGCGGGTGTCGCTTGGCCACGTCCTGCGGGTGCCCTGGGCGCGGACCGGCCCGCTCGCCGAGGCGGTCGCCGGCCTCCACGACGCCGGGCTCGTGGTGCTGGCGCTCACCCCTGCCGGCGAGCGCACGGTGCACGAGGTCGCCGCGAGCCGCCGGGACCAGCGGCTGGCGTGGCTGGTGGGCGCCGAGGGGCCGGGGCTCGACCGGGCCACCATGGACGCCGCCGACGAGCGCGTCCGGATCCCCATCGCGGCCGGCGTCGACTCCCTGAACGTCGCCACGGCCGCGGCCGTGGCGCTGGCCGTCACCGCACCGCTGCGCTGACCGCCGGCACCGCTGCCCGCAGGCGGGTGTTGGCGATCACCAGCCCGACGACGGCGATCAGCGCGCCGAGCACGAACGCCGCCCGCTCGGTGCCGAACGCGGTGACGGCCAGCCCGAGGGCCGGGGCACCCAGCCCCTGGGACAGGTCGAAGAACAGCGAGAAGGTACCCACGGCGTGGCTGCGCTCCTCCACCGGCGCGCCGTTCACCGCCAGCGTGAACAGGGCCGGGAACAGGAACGACATGCCGATGGCGAGCAGCACCGTGCCCACCCACACGCCTGCAGGCGAGGCGAACAGGGCCACCGCCCCGATGCCGGCCGCGATGGCGACGAGCGCGAACGACGACGTGCGCACCGGACCCTGGCGGTCGGGCACCCGGGCGCCCACCACCCGGACGGCGAGGACGATGATCCCGTACACGAGGAAGAACGGGCCCGCCTCGTCGACGCCGATCTCGTCGACGTAGAGGGGCAGGAAGGCGGCGAAGCCGGTGAAGCCCATGATGCCGAGCAGCAGCACCCAGCCGGGCTGGATGGCGGCGGGGTGCAGCAGGCCCCGCCGGGGCGCCGGGTTCTCGACCCGTCCCATCGCCGCCGGGATGAACCACGACAGCACGAACGCCACCGCGGCGCTGCCGCCGGCGAACAGCCACGTCGCCGTCGGACCCGAGCTCTTGTAGATCCACTCGCCCACCGTGGGGCCGAAGGCGAGGCCGGTGTAGATCGCCACGGAGAACAGCGACGCCGCCTCCCCCCGCCGGTGGTCGGGGGCGAGGTCCTGGGCGGCGGTGGCGGCCCCGATGAAGAAGCACGCCTCGCCCAGGCCGGCCACCAGCCGGAGCACGACGAGGAACCAGATGGCCGGGACGATGCCGAGGGGCACGATGGCGACCGCGGCCAGCCCGGCGCCGGCGAGGGCCATCCACCGGCGCCCGACGACGTCGCCGTACCGGCCCACGGTGGGGCGGATGAGCGCGGCCGACACGGCGAACGCGCCCACGACGAGGCCCACCTCGAGGCCGCCGCCGCCGAGCTCCTCCTCGATGTAGAGGGGCAGCGTCGGCAGCAGCGAGGCGATCGACAGGAAGTAGCAGAGACCGGCCGCGATGAGCAGCACGAACAGCGGCGTGAGCAGGCGGTCGTCGCCCGCCACCCGGTTCGAGGGCGCGCCGGGCTCGCTCGGCACGGATGCGTCGGATGGCTCCACGGGAGATCAGTTCTCGGCGATCCAGTCGTCGATCAGCCGGCGGGCGATCGACAGGCGGGGCGGGATCGGCGGCAGGTCGTCGGTGGTGAACCAGTCGGCCTCGGCGATCTCGGTGCCGTCGACCTCGATGTCACCCGACGCGTACTCGGCGCGGAAGCCGATCATCAACGAGTGCGGGAACGGCCAGGGCTGCGAGGCCTGGTACGTCACCCGGCCGACCTCGACGCCGACCTCCTCGCGCACCTCGCGCGCCACGGCCGTCTCCAGCGTCTCCCCCGGCTCCACGAAGCCGGCGAGGCAGGAGAACATCGGCCGAGGCCAGGCGGCGTTGCGAGCGAGGAGCGAGGCGCCGTCGTCGCGGGTGATGAGGGTGATGACGGCCGGCGCCAGCCGGGGGAACGCCATCAGGCCGCAGTCGGGGCAGCGCATGGCCCGCTCGCCGGGGACCAGGGCCGTCTCGGTGCCGCAGCGCCCGCAGAACCGGTGGGTCTGTCGCCACTGCACGAGCTGCACGGCGCGACCGGCGACCAGCCACTCCTCCTCGGAGACGTTGGCGTGCAGCGCCATGAGCGGCGTGAGCAGCACGTCGGGCTCGGCGTCGCCGTCGACGTCGACGGCCCAGCAGTCGCTGCCGCCCAGCCGTCCCAGGTACAGGTGGCCGCCGCCCAGCTCGTCGGGGACGACCGTGTCGACCTCGGCGAGGTGCACCTGGTCGCCCTTGACCGTGAAGACGAGGGGCGCCTCGGCTGCCTCGTCCGCAGGCGGGTCCACCAGGGGCAGGAAGGGTCGGTCAGCCAAGGGGTGCTCCTTCGACGGGTCGTCGGCGTCCGGCTCGGATCACCACGATGACCCCTGCGAAGATCAGGAGTCCAGCGGGCGCCGCGGCGACCGGCGGGGTCTCGCCGAACCACAGGGCGGCGAGCACCGTGGCGCCCACGACCTCGAACAGGATGGCCACCGACACGGCCGTCGCGGTGATCGAGCGGAGCACCGTGTTCACGAGCGTGTGGCCGAGCAGCTGCGGCCCGACCACGAGAGCGACGATGGCGAGCCAGGTGCCGGTCTCGTATCCGGCGAGCGGCCGGCCCGTGACGACGCAGAGGGCGAGCAGCAGGGCGGCGGCGACGCCGTAGCAGCCGGTGGTGTACACCGCCGTGTCGACCGTGCGACGGACCTGCGAGCCGACGCTCACGTAGGCGGCGGCCAGCGCGCCGCCGAGCACGGCCAGGACGTCGCCGAACAGGGCCCGGGTGGAGATCGCCAGGTCGACCCCCGACAGCACGAGCACCCCGGCGAGGGCGACGCCGATCCCGAGCCAGACCTCCCGGTGGATCTCCTCGCCGCGCCAGCGGGCGATGAGCGCGGCCCACACCGGCTGCGTGGCGACGAGCGCCACCGACGAGGCCACCGTCGTGTACGACAGCGACGGCACCCACGTCGCGAAGTGGGCCGCCAGGAACACCCCCGCCAGGGCGATCAGGCGGACCTCGCGCCGGTCGGGCCGGCGGGCGCGCAGCGCCGGCGCGGCGAGCGCGGGCAGGGCGAGCAGGTTGCGCCACATGGCGATGGCGAGCGCCGGTGCGGACGCGTACCGGATGAGCGGGCCGGACAGCGACACGGCCACCACAGCCACGGCGAGCAGGGCCAGGTCGCCCGCCGGCGGTCCGGGCGCCGGCGGGTCGGGGGCGTCGGCCACGCCCGTCAGCGGTCGCGGAAGCCGCGCTCCTCCCACCACGGGTAGAACGGCGGCATGTCCCGGGTGACGGTGTCGGTGAACTGCGGGGGCCGCTTCTCGAGGAACGACACCACCCCTTCGCGTGCGTCGGCGCTCTTGCCGAGGTAGGCGATGCCGGGTGAGTCGACCTCGTGGGCGGCCATCGGGTGCGACTCGCCGAGCATCCGCCACAGCATCGCCCGGGTGAGCGCCACGCTCACCGCCGAGGTGTTCTGGGCGATCTCCTCGGCCAGCTCCTGGGCGGCGCCGAGGAGCTCGTCGGGCTCGTGCACCGAGCGGACGAGCCCGCCGGCCAGCGCCTCGTCCGGCCCGAAGACCCGGCCCGAGAAGCACCACTCGGCGGCCTGCGAGATGCCGACGAGGCGGGGCAGGAACCACGACGACGCCGCCTCGGGGACGATGCCCCGGCGGGCGAACACGAACCCGAACTTCGACTGGGTGGACGCGAGCCGGATGTCCATGGGCAGGGTCATCGTGACCCCGATGCCGACGGCGGGCCCGTTGATGGCGGCGATCACCGGCTTCGTGCACTCGAAGATGCGCAGGGTGAGCAGGCCGCCCTCGTCGCGGTGCTCCATCTCCGAGCGGCCGCCCTCGATGGCACCCCCGTCGCCGCTCTGGGCGTCGGCGTTGAACGTGTCGCCGCCGCCGCCGAGGTCGGCGCCGGCGCAGAACCCGCGGCCGGCCCCGGTGACGATGACCGCCCGCACCCGGTCGTCGGCGTCGATCTCGTCGAAGGCCGCCACCATGTCGCGCTGCATGCGCACGGTGAAGGCGTTCAGCCGGTCGGGCCGGTCGAGGGTGATGGTGGCGATGGGGCCTTCCACGGCGTAGGAGATGTCGCTGAAGGTGTCGGGAGTGGCGGAGCTGTCGTCCATGGCGGCATCGTGGCACGTGACGGCGGACCGTTTCGGCGCCGCCGGGCCACCGGTTCTTCCGGAACCCGCGACGACTGCCGGAACTTCTGCCAATCCGTGCTCAAGTGGGGAACCGAACCGAACGACAACCAAGGAACAACGGCGACGGCGTGACCGGGGTGCTCCCTCCCATTCTCCCTTGCACTGCGTGAACGTCTTCGCCCCACTCGTCGACGGGGCGGCTGGCCAGCCCTCCCTCTCCCGCCTGTCCGGTCGTCCCGTCGACACCTCCTCCGCCGAGCCGGCCGAACGGCCCCGACCTCAGATGAGCGTCTTGGCGAGCACCGACACGGCGCTGAGCGCCGAGACCGCCAGCACGGCGGGACGGGTGTGGCCGGCGTCGAGGTGGCGGGCACCCCAGGACGAGCAGGCGAACCCGACCACGACGCCGGGCACCGGGACGAGGGACAGCCACGCCTCCTCGGTGCCGAAGCTGCCGGTGGCGACCAGGGCGGCGACGCTCATCACCGTGCCGACGAGGAAGAAGCCGGCGAGCGTGCCCCGCAGGCGGCGGCCCTCCTCGCCGGCGTAGAGCATCGCCACCGGCGGCCCGCCGATGGACGTGGCCGTGCCCATGAACCCGGACAGGAACCCGGCGCCGAGCAGCGTGGAGCGCGACGGCCGGACCGCCGCGCCGGACGCGGTGATGGCCACGGCGACCAGCACCAGCGCGGCGAAGGACACCGCCAGCTGGTCGGCCGGCAGGGCGGCCACCGCGACGGCGGCGACGATGGTGCCCGGCACGCGGCCGATCACCGCGGTGCCCACCTCGCCCAGGTGGAGGCCGCGGCGGTCGCGCAGCGCGGTGAGGGCGACGAGGACGGCGGCGGAGGCGATGGCTGGTCCGGGGACGAGGCGCTCGTCGACGAGTGCGAACACCGGGGCGGCGACGAGGTTGTGGCCGAAGCCCACGCTGCCCTGCACGAACGAGCCGAGCGCGGCCACCACCAGGACGACGACGACGCCCGCGACGGTCACGCCGTGGCCTGCGACATCCAGGTGTCGAACAGCGCGGCGTACCGCCCGCCTCGGGCGACGAGCTCGTCGTGGCTGCCGAGCTCGGCGAGGCGACCGTCGTGGATCACCGCGATGCGATCGGCCCGCATGGCCGTCGCGAGGCGGTGGGCGATGATGATGGCGGTGCGCCCCTCGAGGACCGCGTCGAGGGCCCGCTCGATGCGGGTCTCCGACTGCAGGTCGAGGTTGGAGGTGGCCTCGTCGAGCACGAGCACCCGCGGCTGGGACAGGAACGCGCGGGCGAGGGCGAGGAGCTGGCGCTCGCCCGAGGACAGCGACGAGCCGCGCTCGTGGATGACCTGGTCGAGCCCCTCGGGCTGGCGCTCGACCAGGTCGCGCAGGCCGACGGCGTCGACGGCCTCCCACAGCTGTTCGTCGGTGGCGTCGGGGGCGGCGAACGCGAGGTTGTCGCGGATGGACCCGGCGAACAGGAACGGCTCCTGGGGGACGACGCCGATCTGCGAGCGCAGCGAGTCGAGCGTCACCTCGCGCAGGTCGTGCCCGTCGATGCGGACGATGCCCTCGGTGGGGTCGTAGAAGCGGTTCACCAGCTTGGCGACGGTGGACTTGCCCGCCCCGGTCTCGCCGACGAACGCGACCGTCTCGCCCGCCTCGATGTGGAGGTCGAGGTCGTGCAGGACGGGCACCGCCGGGTCGTACCCGAACGTGACGTGGTCGAGGTCGATGGCGCCCTGCATGGGCGGCAGCGGGCGGGCATCCCGTGCCTCGGCGACGTCGGGAGCCGTGTCGAAGAGGTCGGACAGCTTGCGCACCGCGGAGCGGCCCTGCTGGTAGGTGTTGTAGAGCTGCACCAGCTGCTGGATCGGCGCGAAGAACATCGTCAGGTACAGGAAGAAGGCGGCGAGCTCGCCGACGGTGAGCCGCCCCTCGGTGACGAGCCAGCCGCCCATGCCGAGCAGCAGCGCCTGGGCCAGGTAGCCGAGCAGCTCGGTGGACGGCCCGTACACGGCGCCGATGACCGCCGTCTCGTCGTTGGCGTCGCGGTACTCGCCGAGCACGTTGTCATGGGCCACGACGTTGCGCTTGGCCCGGTTGGTGGCCGTGACGATGCGGATGCCGGCCAGGTTCTCCTGCAGGTCGGACATCACGTCGGCGATGCGGTCGCGCACGGCGAGGAACGCCACGTCGGACGCCTTGCGGAACCACAGGGTGAGGGCGAGCATCACCGGGACGACGACGAGGAACAGGATCGCGGCCAGGGTGGGGCTCACCGCGAACAGCACCACGGTGACGATGGCCAGCGTGAGGAACTGGACGAACATGTTCACCAGGCCCTCCTGGAAGAGGGCGGTGAGCGAGTCGATGTCGCTCGTCATGCGGGTCATCAGCACGCCGCCCTTCTCCTGGGTGAAGAAGCTGAGCGACAGCCGCTGGAAGTGAGCGAAGATCCGGACCCGGAGCGCCTCCATCAGCGCCTCCCCCACCCGACCGGTCCACGACACGCGGGCGGCGGACACGACCGTGCTGAGCACGACGGTGGCGACGTAGAGGCCGCCGATGCGGAGCAGGGCGTCGCGGTCGCCGGGGACGATGCCGCGGTCGATGGCCTCGCCGGTGAGGAACGGGCCGATGGTCACGAGCAGCGTCTCGACGACGACGAGCGCGAACGCGAGCGCGACGGCCCACCGGCGCTCGCCGACGAAGCGGCGGAGGGTGAACGGCCGGCGGTCCCACGACGACTGGGAGAACTCGACCGGGGGGACGTGGTGCTCCGGCTCCGTGGCGAGCAGCGCCTCCACCCGGTCCTGGAGCTCCTGGGGCACGCCGGCGAAGGGCAGGCCCTCGGCGCCGGGGGCGCTGAACGGCGAGCCGGGAGGTGGTCCGAACCCGCCCATCAGACCGCCTCCTCCTCGGCGCCCTCGTCGTCGGCGACGACGCTGGCCAGGACCTCCCGGTAGCGGGGCTCGTCAGCGAGCAGCCGCTGGTGGGTGTCGAGGGCGAGCACCCGCCCGCCGCCGATGAGCGCCACCCGGTCGGCCAGCGCGATGGTGGACAGGCGGTGGGCGATGATGAGCGTGGTGCGGTCGGCCGACAGCCGCTCGAGCGCCTCGTGGATCTCGGCCTCGACCCGCACGTCGACCGCGCTGGTGGCGTCGTCGAGGATGAGCACCGCGGGGTCGGCGAGCAGCGTCCGGGCGATGGAGATGCGCTGCCGCTGCCCGCCGGAGAGCGTGTAGCCCCGCTCGCCGATGACGGTGTCGTAGCCGTCGGACAGCTCGGTGACGAACACGTGGGCGTTGGCGGCCTTCGCCGCCGCCACGATCTCGGCGTCGGTGGCGTCGGGCCGGGCGTACGCGATGTTGTCGCGGATCGAGCACGAGAACAGGAACGGCTCGTCGCTCACCATGCCGACGTGGTGGCGCAGGGAGGCCATGGTGATGTCGCGCACGTCGTGGCCGTCGATGCGGACGGCGCCGTCGTCGACCTCGTAGAAGCGGAGCAGGAGGCGGGCGATGGTGCTCTTGCCCGAGCCGGTGGCGCCGACGATGGCGACGGTCTCCCCCGGTTCGACGTGCAGGTCGAAGCCGTCGAGCACGGCCGAGCCGTCGTCGCCGCCGTAGCCGAAGCGCACCGCCTCGAACCGCACGTCGCCACGCGGGTCGACGAGGTCCGACGCGCCGGGACGGTCGGTGATCTCGGCGGGCGTGTCGAGGATCTCGAAGATGCGCCCGGCCGACGCCGCGGCCCGCTGGCTCATGATCATGAAGAAGCCCAGCATGCGGAAGGGCGCCTGGAGGAGCAGCACGTAGGAGGAGAACGTGATGATGGTGCCGACCGTGACCTTGCCGTCGATGGCCAGGTAGCCGCCGTACAGCAGGGTCATCGCCATGCCGAGCCGGGGCAGGTTCTCCATGAGCGGCGCGTAGCGCGCCCGGGCGTCGTTGACCTTGACCGAGGCCCAGCGGAGCCGGCGGGCCTGGCGGGCGAGCTGGTCGATCTGGCGGCGCTCGCCGGCGAAGGCCTTCACCACCCGCACGCCGGTGACGTTCTCCTCGACCGTGGTGGCGACCTCGGCGAGGCGGCCCTGCACCACCCACGACAGCGGGAACATGACGTTGCGCAGCTTCACCCCGTAGACGTAGACGAGCGGCAGCGTCGAGATGGACACGAGCGTGAGCAGCACGTGCTTGGTGAGCATGAAGGCGAACGCCAGGGCGAACGTCATCATCATCATCGACATGAACGGGGCGAACGCCAGCAGCATCTGCACCGCCCGGATGTCGCTGTTCGCCCGGCTCACGAGCTGGCCGGTCTGCACCTTGTCGTAGAATCCGTGCGACATGGCGGCGAAGTGCCGGAACATGAGCGAGCGCAGGTCGTACTCGATGGCGTACGCGAACTTGTAGAGCCGGCTCCGGTAGCCGTAGGTGAACAGCGAGCGGCCGACGGAGAGCACGAGCAGGGCCACCACCCAGCCGGCCACCGCCCCGTCGGCGCGGATCTCGTCGATGCCGGCCCCGACCACGGCCGGGATGGCGACGTTGCTGAGCAGCGCGATGGCGGCCATGCCCATGGCGATGGCGAACGATCGGCGGTGCGGGCGGACGACCGGCAGCATGCGCCGGATCCACCCGAGCGACGGGTCGGGGTGGATGCGACCGCCGGGCGGCGCGTAGTGCGCGGCCGGCGGGAGCGGCTCGAAGCGGGTGGGCGGGGCGTCGACGTCGACGGCCACGGTGGGCGGCGCCGGCTCCGGCGCGCCGGGGCGGTGATCGGTGAGGCTCACTGCGCCACCGCGGCCTCGAAGTGGCGCCGCACGGCGACGTGCAGCAGGGCGAGGCCGTCCTCGGCCCGCTCGCGCTCGTCGTCGTGGAGGTGGTCGAGCAGCCCGTGGATGCCCTCGGCGAGCACGGCGGTGGCCTGCTCGAGGCGGCGCCGGCCGTCGGTGGTGAGCTCGTGGAGCACGCGGCGCCGGTCGGCCTCGGACGGCTTGCGCTCGACCCAGCCCTGCTCGACCAGGCCGTCGACCAGCGCGGTCACCGACGGGCGCGACACCGCCAGCCGCTCCGCGAGCTTGGACGCCGCCCACTCACCCTGGGACAGGAAGGCGAGCACGCGGTACTGGGCCAGCGTCATCCCGTCCTCAGCCAAGGCCTTCTCGAGGTGGCGGGCGAGGTGGGCGACCGCGAGCAGCCCCTGATCGTTCAACGACATGAACGATTAGGCTACTTAACGACCTACACGTCGAGGAAGCGGCTCACGGCGAAGGCCGAGCCGAGGGCGCCGATGAGGACGCCGGTGATCATCACGAAGACGCTCGTGGTCATCACCTGCTGGTTGTCGACCACCAGCCCGGAGAACAGCGAGAAGCGCTGGTCGGCGGCGATGTTGTCGAACACCCGCTGGACGCCGAACACCACCCCGATGGCGAACGCCGACCCGATGACGCCCTGGAAGACGCCCTCGAGCATGAACGGGATGCGGATGAACCAGTTGGAGGCGCCGACGAGCTTCATCACCTCGATCTCCCGGCGGCGGGCGAACATGGCCATCCGGATCGAGTTGAGGATGAGCAGCGTGGCGGCGAGCAGCAGGAAGCCGGCGACGACGAACAGGCCGACGCCGATGAGGTTCGACAGGTTCCGGATGGTGCGGATGGAGTCGAAGGCAGCCACGACCTCACGGACGCCCGGCTGGGTGACGAACACCGACCGGAGGCTCTCGATGGTCTCGGCCGACTTGTCGACCGGCACCACCCGGAAGCTGGGCGGGAGGATGTCGGGCGTCACGGACTCGACGATCTGCGGGGTGTTCTGGAACAGGTCCTTGAACTCCTCGAAGGTCGCGTCCTGGTCGAAGTACTCGAAGCGCTCGACCTGGGTGGACTCGGTGAGCTGGCGCTCGACGGCCTGGGTCTGCTGCTCGGTGGCCTCGGGCTGCATGAAGACGATGAACTCGATGCCGCCCTGCCACTGCTGGGTCGCGTTGTCGACCGAGTAGCGCAGCAGCACCGAGCCGCCCACGAGGGACAGCGACACGGCGACGGTGAGGATGGAGGCGATGGTGAGGGAGAGGTTGCGGACGAGGTTCGTCGCGGTCTCCCGGACCATGTAGTCGACCTTGAGGGCCATGAGGCGGTGCTCCCCCGCTACTCGTAGACGCCGCGGTGCTGGTCGCGGACGATCGTGCCCCGGTCGAGCTCGATGACGCGACGCCGCATCGTGTCGACGATGGAGCGGTCGTGGGTGGCCATGAGCACCGTGGTGCCCGTGCGGTTGATGCGGTCGAGCAGGCGCATGATGCCGACCGAGGTGGCGGGGTCGAGGTTGCCCGTGGGCTCGTCGGCGAGGAGGATCAGCGGCCGGTTCACGAAGGCCCGGGCGATCGACACGCGCTGCTGCTCACCGCCGGAGAGCTCGTGGGGGAAGCTCTCCATCTTCTTGCCCAGGCCGACGAGCTCGAGGATGGCCGGCACCTGCGTCTTCACCACGTGCTTGGGGCGGCCGATGACCTCGAGGGCGAAGGCCACGTTCTCGTACACCGTCTTGCCGGTGAGGAGCTTGAAGTCCTGGAACACCGACCCGATGTTGCGGCGCAGGTACGGGACCTTCCACGACGACAGCTCGAGGATGTTCTTGCCGGCGACGTAGATGTTGCCGACCTCGGGCCGCTCCTCCCGGTTGATGAGCCGGAGGAACGTCGACTTGCCGGAGCCGGAGGCGCCGACGAGGAACACGAACTCACCCTTGGCGATGTCGACGTCGGCGTTGCGCAGGGCGGGGACGTCGCCTTTGTACGTCTTGGTGACGTTCTCGAGCTTGATCATGGGGAAGGGGCGTGATCCGTCAGTGGGGGCGGCTGGGCAACTCTACCGGGCGGGTCGGAGACCCACGAAGGACCCTCAGCCCTCGAGCTGCTCGGCGCGGACCCAGCGCAGGTACGCCTCCATGAACCGGTCGAGGTCGCCGTCGAGCACGCCCTCGACCTGGCCGACCTCGTGGTCGGAGCGCAGGTCCTTGACCATCTGGTACGGCTGCATCACGTAGGAGCGGATCTGGGAGCCGAAGCCGACGCTGCGCTGCTCGCCCCGGATCGAGGCGAGCTCGTCCTCGCGCTTCTGGCGCTCGAGGTCGGCGAGCTTGGCCTTGAGCATGGCCATGGCCCGGTCCTTGTTCTGGTGCTGGCTGCGCTCGTTCTGGCAGGACACGACGATGCCGGTGGGCAGGTGCGTGATGCGCACCGCCGAGTCGGTGACGTTGACGTGCTGGCCGCCCGCGCCGGACGAGCGGTACACGTCGATGCGCAGCTCCTTGTCGTCGATCTCGACGTCGGTCTCGGCCTCGTCGAGCATCGGGATGACCTCGAGGGCGGCGAACGCGGTCTGTCGCTTGCCCTGGGCGTTGAACGGGCTGATGCGCACCAGGCGGTGCACGCCGTGCTCGGACTTCAGCCAGCCGTAGGCGTAGCGGCCCTTCACGATGAACGTGGCCGACGAGATGCCGGCCTCGCTGCCCTCGGTGACGGCGTCCATCTCCACGTCGAAGCCGTGCTGCTCGGCCCACCGCAGGTACATCCGCAGCAGCATGTTCGCCCAATCGGACGCGTCGGCCCCGCCCTCGCCGGAGTGGAGCTCGCAGATGGCGTCGTGCTCGTCGTACTCGCCCGAGAACAGCGACCGCAGCTCGATGCGCTCGAAGTCGGCGGCCATGCGGGCGATGGCCTCGGCGATCTCGGGCTCGAGGCTCTCGTCGCCCTCCTCGCGCGCCATCTCGACCAGGGTCTCGGCGTCCTCGATGCGGCCGGCCAGGCCGTCGTAGGTGCCGAGGTCGTCGGTGGTGGCGGCCAGCTCCGCGTTCACCTGCTTGGCCCGCTCCTGGTCGTCCCACAGGTCGGGTCGCCCGGCCTCGGTCTCCAGCTGGGGCAGCCGGGCGCGCAGCTCGTCGATGCGGAGGTACGCGCGGGCCTCGTCGAGGCGGCGCCGCAGGTCGGCCAGGTCGTCGGAGAAGTCACGCATGGAGGAAGCGCCAGCCTATTGAGTCCCGGGACGGGGGCCGGAACCGCGTCGGAACTACCGTGGGCGCGGGCGGGACGACCGAGCTGGGAGGGGGTCGCGGGTGGGTGGAGCGCAGCGACGGCGGATGCTCCTGACGGCCGCGGCAGCGCTGGCCGTCACCGCAGCGATCGCGCTGGTCCCCGGGCTCCGGTTCACCTACGTGAGCGCCACCACCCGCGTCGCGATGGAGACGGCGCAGGCCGTCATCGCGGCCGTGGCCGCCGTCCTCGTCCACGGCCGGTACCGGCGGAGCGCAGCGCGCGCCGACCTCTTCCTGGTCGTGGCGCTCGGCATCTCCGCCGTGGGGAACCTCGCCGTCGTCGTGACCCGCGCCGCCACCGAGGATCGGGTCGAGCTGTCGCCGTTCGTGGCGTGGTCGGGGCTCACCATCTCGTTCCTCGCGGCGATCCTGTACGCCGCTGCGGCGCACCTCCCCGCGCGGCGGGTCGGACCCACGCTGCACTCCGGCCGCGCCTCGATGCTGGCGGTGGCTGGGCTGGCCCTCGCTGTCTGGGCCGTGGTCGCACCCTTGGCGGACCGGCTCCCCGCGACCGTGGACGCGGAGCTGCCGGTCAGCGGGTCGGCACGCCCGTCGCTGGACACCAGCGGCGCAGTGCTGGGTCTCCACCTCGCGATGCTCGTCCTCTTCGTGGCGGCGGCCGTCGCCTTCGGGCGCCGAGCCGATCGCGACGGGGACGACCTGCTGTCCGCGCTCAGCGTGGGCCTCGTCCTCGCCGCGGTCGCGAGGTTGAACTTCGTCCTGTACCCGTCGATCTACACCAACGTGGTGCACACCGGCGACGTGGCCCGGCTGGCCTTCTACCTCGTGCTGTTGGGGGGCGCGGCGCGGGAGGTCGCCTCGTACTGGCGGGACCGGGCGCAGCTGGCGGTGCTCGACGAGCGACGGCGCATGGCCCGTGAGCTGCACGACGGCCTGGCCCAGGAGCTGAGCTTCATCCGGTCCGTCGTGAGCTCCTTCGAGCGGCAACCGCCTCTCCCCGAGATGGTGCAGTACGCCTCGGAAGCGTCGGCTCGCGCGCTGGAGGAGTCACGCCGAGCCATCGAGGCGCTCAGCGACGCGAGCGACGACGCGCTGGACGTCGCGGTGCGGCGGGCCGTCGGCGAGGTCGCCGACCGAGCCGGCCGGCCGGTCACCTACGAGCTCGCGCCCGGGCTGCGGGTGCCGTCCGAGCTCGCCGAGCAGGTGGTGCGCGTGGCCCGGGAAGCCACGAACAACGCCGTCCGCCACGCCGGCGCGTCGGCCATCACCGTGTCGCTGCGCAACCTCCGGGACCGCCTGCTCCTGGTCGTGGCCGACGATGGCGCCGGCTTCGATCCGTCGGTGCCCCGGTCGGGCTACGGCCTGCGCACCATGCAGGAGCGGGCGGAGTCAGTCGGCGGAGCGCTGCTGATCGACTCCGCACCC
Organism: Acidimicrobiales bacterium; assembly: GCA_035764875.1. Classification (GTDB taxonomy): domain Bacteria; phylum Actinomycetota; class Acidimicrobiia; order Acidimicrobiales; family Salinilacustritrichaceae; genus Salinilacustrithrix. The sequence goes on from DASTYO010000005.1 coordinate 15,688, forward strand.
GACGGAGGGACCCGCCTGCGCCTCGAGGTGCCGCTGCAACAGGTCGAGGAGGCTGGTGGTGCTGCGTAGCTCGATGATCCGCTCGCCGCGCTCCTCGTGGACGGCGACGAACCCGCCCGACTCCAGCAGCTCGACGGTGACGTCCGCGTCCACGTCGGACGGCCCGGTCACCACCGCCACGTCGAAGTGGCCGAGCACCGGCTCCCCCGGCGCGGCCCGCACGATCTCGCCCAGGTCCGCCTTCGCCAGCACCAGCTCGAGCGTGTCGCCGAGGATGCGCGGGTGCACCGAGAGCAGGAGGCGGCCCATGCAGCCAGCGAACCTCCTCCCACGTGCTGTGTACATCCCCATTTCTGAGGAAACGTCATGACAGGTGACACACCCGTGCTGGTGGTCGACGACCACGCCGTGATGGGTCACGCTCTCGCCACCGCCCTCACGCTGCAGGGCTTCCATCGCTCCGTCGCACTGCCTGCCGACCGGCTCACCGACGACGAGGTGCTCGCTGCCGCCGCTGACGCAGGCGACGGCCTCGTCGTGCTGCTCGACCTCCACCTCGGCGACGACCGCCTCAGCACGCCGATGATCCCCGCCCTGCGCGACCTCGGCGCGCGCGTGCTGGTGCTGACCGCCGAGCGCTCCGCCCAGCGCCTCGGCGAGTGCCTCGAAGCCGGCGCCGACGGGGTGTTCGACAAGGCCCAACCCTTCGATCAGCTGGTCGAAGCGCTGAGGGACGCCATGGACGGCCGCACGGTCATGAGCCTCGGGGCCCGCGAGGACCTGCTCGCCGGACTGCGCTCGGCCCGGGCCGCCGACCGCCGGCGTCTCGCGCCCTTCGAGTCGCTCACCGCTCGTGAGCGCGACGTGCTGGCCGGTCTGCTCCAGGGCCGCAGCGCC
>DASTYO010000006.1:0-27768 GCA_035764875.1 Acidimicrobiales bacterium
GCTACCTGCCCTGGCGCGCCGCCCTCCCTGCCACCCTCATGGCCGCGGCCGGCACGTACCTCGGCTCGATCGCCGCCCACAACGAGAAGCTCGCCCGCCCCACCTGATCCGTCAGTGGATGGGGCCGGCGGCGTCGCGCAGGGACGGCGCGGCCCGGCCGGTGTGGGTGGCGATGACCTCGGCGAGGATCGACACCGCCGTCTCCTCCGGCGTGCGAGCGCCGATGTCGAGGCCGATGGGCGCCATGATCCGAGCGAGCTGCTCGTCGGTGGCGCCCTCCTCACGGAGGCGCCGGTTGCGGTCGTCGGTGGTGCGCCGCGAGCCCATCGCCCCGAGGTAGCCGACGTCGGTGCGTAGGGCAGCGAGGACCGCCGGCACGTCGAACTTGGGATCGTGGGTGAGCACGCAGACGGCGTCGCGGGGACCGAGCTGGTCGCCCACCCGCTCGAGCAGCCGGTGCGGCCAGTCGACCACGACGTCGTCGGCGAACGGGAAGCGGGCCTTCGTGGCGAACACCTCGCGGGCGTCGCAGACCGTGACCCGGTAGCCGAGCACCTTGCCGACCCGGGCGAGAGCGCCGGTGAAGTCGACCGCCCCGAAGATCAGCAGCTGCGGTGGCGGGGCGAAGGACTCGACGAACACGGCGACGTCGGCCTCGTTGGCCTGGCCCTGGGCGCCGTAGTGGCGCACCCCGGTGGTGCCGGCGGCCAGCTCGCCGAGCGTGTCGCGGGTGACGACCCGGTCGAGGTCGGGGTCGCCGAGGGAGCCCATGGGCTCGTGGTCGGGCCGGACGAGCAGCTTGCCGCCGACCCCTGGACCTTCGACCACGGTGGCGAGGGCGACGGGCTGCTCGGCCGCGATGGCGTCGCGCAGGACCTCGAACAGCTCCACGGCGCTACCAGTCGAGGGGCTCGATGTAGAGGTGGATGGTGCCGCCGCAGGTCAGGCCCACGGCGAACGCCTCGTCGTCGGAGTAGCCGAAGGTGACGATGCGGCGCTCGCCCGACTCGATGATCTGCAGCGCCTCGGTGACGACGGCGCCCTCGACGCAGCCGCCGGACACGGAGCCGGCGACCTCGCCGTCCTCGTTCACCGCCATGGCCGCGCCGGGGAGGCGGGGACCGGAGCCCTCCACGTCGACGACGCGGGCGACGGCCACCTGCTTGCCGGCCTTGCGCCACCGGTCGAGGTCGCCCAGGATCTCACGCACCCGGTCAGCCTACGGGCGGCGGCCCACGACCGGCTCGCCGGCGATCACGCCGGCGAGCTCCTCGAGCGCGTGGATGCTGTGGCCCTCGACGAAGGCGTCGACGTGGGGCAGGGCGGCCGCCATCCCCCGAGCCAGCGGCGCGTAGCCGGGCGTGGCCTTCAGCGGGTTCACCCAGACCACCCGGTGGGCGACCCGGTGGAGGCGCGCCATCTGCTCGGCGAGGTCGTCGGGGTCGCCACGGTCCCATCCGTCGGAGAGGATCACCACGACCGCGCCCCGGGCCATCCCCCGCACGCCCCACTCGTCGTTGAAGCGGCGCATCCCCTCCCCCAGCCGGGTGCCCCCCGCGAAGTCCTGGACGGCGGCCGCAGCGCGCCGCATCGCCTCGTCGGGATCGCGCTGGGTGAGCTCGCGCGTCATGCGGGTGAGCCGCGTGCCGAGGGCGAACGCCTCGACCCGACCGCGAGCCACGACGGCTGCGTGGACGAACCGCAACAGCGCCCGGGCGTAGGGCTCCATCGAGCCCGACACGTCGAGCAGCAGGACCACGCGGCGGAACCGCTCCCCTGGCTCGGTGCGGGCCCGGCGGATGGGCTCGCCCCCTGCGCGCAGCGCGTGGCGGACGGTGCGTCGCAGATCGGGTCGCCCCCGCTCGTGGAGGGTGGGCACGGGCCGACGCGACCGGCGAGGTGCTCCCACGAGCGCCAACCGGTCCATCAGCGCCCACGCCTCGGCCAGCTCGTCTTCGTCGTACGCGGCGAAGTCCTTGTGCCGCAGGGTCTCGACGCGGGAGAAGCGGACCTGCACGGAGGGACTCCCGTCGGCGACGTCCTCGCCGCCCGCCATCTCTGCATCGGGGTCGTCGACCGCCAGCGTCACCGAGCGCGGCGCCTCGGCGGGGGCGACCCGCAGGGGCACGTGCCCGTACCAGGCGGCGAAGAGCTGGTCGTAGGCATCGACGTCCTCCTCGCGCCGCACGAGCGTGGCGCGGCCCGCCCAGTACACGTCGTCGCCGACGCCCACGTCGACCTGGTCGAGCGCCGCCACGTAGCTCACCGACGCGTCCACGGGCACCACGAGCCCGGCCTGCCGCAGGGCGCGCACGAACGCGACGGCCGCCGCCACCGGATCGTGCAGCACGGTCACCGCGGTCAGCCGCTGCGCTCGACGGCACGGGCGACGAGCCGGTCGAGCCCCGCCGCGCGGACCCGGCCCTGGTCCTCCCGGTACTTGAGCACCGTGCCGAGCGAGGCGTCGACCAGCGCGACGTCGAGCTCCTCGGCGCCCAGCACCTGGAGGGCCGCGGCCCAGTCGATGGTCTCGGCCACGCCGGGCGGCTTGTAGAGGCCGGCGTCGCGCAGCGCCTCGGTGGCCGCCGCGACCTGGCGGGCCAGCCGCTCGCCGACCCCGGGCACCCGCACGCCGACGATGGCGACCTCGCGCTCGAAGTCGGGGTGCTCCACCCAGTGGTACAGGCAGCGCCGCTTGAGGGCGTCGTGGACGTCGCGGGTGCGGTTCGACGTGATGACCACGAGCGGGGGGCGGTCGGCGTGGAACGTCCCCAGCTCGGGCACCGTCACCGTGTAGTCGGACAGCACCTCGAGCAGGAAGGCCTCGAACTCGTCGTCGGCCCGGTCGACCTCGTCGATGAGCAGCACGGGCGGCGGGCCCGAGCGCGGCGTCACCGCCTCGAGCAACGGCCGGCGCACGAGGAACCGCTCGTCGTACAGCTCGTCCTCGAGCTGCTCGACGGCGGAGCCCGTCGCCACGCCGGCGGCCTCGGCGGCGCGCAGGTGCAGCAGCTGGCGGGAGTAGTCCCACTCGTAGACGGCCTGGTTCACGTCGAGGCCCTCGTAGCACTGGAGCCGCAGCAGCTCGCCGCCCGTCCAGCGCGAGAGCACCTTGGCGACCTCGGTCTTGCCGACGCCGGCGTCGCCCTCGAGGAGCAGCGGGCGCTGCAGCCGCAGGGCCAGGAAGACGGCGGTGGCCAGGCCGGTGTCGGGCAGGTAGTCGTGCGCCTGGAGCGCGGCGGCCACGTCGCGGGCGTCGGCGACATCGGCTGGACTTGGTGCGGACGGGGTCACGAACGCAGGCTACGGTCCGGCGACCGCACCACGAGGGGGACACATGGGACTGCGCCACATCGTCACGCTCACCTTCCGCGACGGGACCACCCCGGAGCAGATCGACGCGATCGTGGCCGCCCTGCGCGAGCTCCCTGGCCAGATCCCCGAGATCCAGGCGTACTCCGTCGGCGTCGACGCCGGGCTCGCCGAGGGCAACGCCACGCTCGGCATCGTCGGCGACTTCGCGTCGGTCGCCGACTACGAGGTCTACCGCGACCACCCCGCCCACCAGGCGGTCATCACGCAGCACATCGTCGAGGTCCTCGCCGGACGCAGCGCCTTGCAGCACGAGACCTGAGCAACGGAGGCCCCCCAATGGAGACCATCCCCTTCATCCACCGCCCCGACCAGGTCACCCCCGAGTGGCTCACCGACGTGCTGCGCGCCGCCGGCGCCAGCGAGCGGGGCCGCATCGTCGAGGTCGAGGCGCAGGCCGTCGGCACCGGACAGGTCGGAGACTGCGTCCGGTTCACCCTCACCTGGGACGAGCCCGACGCCGGGCCGGCCAAGGTGGTGGGCAAGTTCCCCACCGAGGACGAGACCAGCCGGGCCACCGCCACCGCCGTGCGCACCTACGAGGTCGAGACCCGCTTCTACCAGCAGCTCCGCGGCCGCGTGGACATCTCCGCGCCGGTGCCGTACTTCGCCCGGTTCGACGCCGAGAGCCACGACTTCGTGATCCTCATGAACGACCTCGCGCCGGCCGAGCAGGGCGACCAGATCGCCGGGTGCACGCCCGACCAGGCGGCCATCGCGATGGAGGAGGCGGCCAAGCTGCACGCCCCGGTGTGGGGCGACGCCAGCCTGGCGTCGATGGAGTGGCTGAACCGCAACTCCCCCGAGGGGCTCACCCAGCTCATCGGCATGGTGTGGCCCGGCTTCCTCGAGCGCTACGCCGGCCGCCTCGACCCGGAGGTCGAGCAGGCGGGCACCCAGCTGTTCGAGCGGTTCGGCGCCTACATCGCCGCTCCGGTGGAGCCCCGCACCGTCGTCCACGGCGACTACCGGCTCGACAACATGCTGTTCGACCCCAGCCCGGGCGGCGTGCCCCTCACCGTGGTCGACTGGCAGACGGTCTCCTACGGGTCCGGGGTGCAGGACGTGTCGTACTTCCTCGGCACCGGCCTCGACCCGGCGCTCCGGGCAGAGGTCGAGGAGGACCTCGTGAAGGAGTACCACTCGACGCTGCGGGCCGGCGGCGTGCGCGACCTGTCGCCCGAGGCGTGCTGGGACCAGTACCGCCGGTTCGCCTTCGCCGGGTTCGTGATGGCTGTGATCTCGTCGATGATCGTCGGCCAGACCGAGCGAGGCGACGAGATGTTCATGGCGATGGCGAACCGCTCCGGACGCATGGCCCTCGACCTCGACACGCTCTCGATGCTCTGAGCCCGCTTCAGGCGGGGTCGAGCGGGAGCGCGAGCTCGGCGGGGATGTCCTCGAGCAGCAGCGCGTCGACCTCGTCGCCGGCGCCGATGCCGTCGCCGTCGGGCAGCACCGCGAGCGCGTTGGCCGCCGCCATCGCGCCGAGCTGGTGGCTGCCCTGACCGCCCGCCGAGCGCACGTGCACGCGGCCGTCGGCGCCGTGCACGGCCACGACCCGGGCGAAGTGCACCTTGGCGTCGGAGCGGCGGCCGAGCCCGTCGTCGGCGACGGCGCGCACGAGCGGCCGGTCGAGGCGGGTGTGGCCCATCGCCTGGCGCAGGGCGGGGCGTCCGAACAGCTCGAAGGACACCATCGACGACACGGGGTTCCCCGGGAAGCCGAACACCGGCACGCCGTCGACCAGGCCGAAGGCGAACGGCTTGGCCGGCTTGATCGCGACCTGCATCCAGCGCATGTCGCCCATGCGGTCGAGCACGACCTTCACCAGGTCGATGTCGCCCATCGACACGCCGCCGCTGGTGAGCACGGCGTCGCACGCCGACACGCCGCGCTCGATGGCGGCCTCGATGGCGTGCTCCTCGTCGCGGGCGATGCCGAGGTCGACCACGTCGCAGCCGGCGTCGGCGGCGAGGGCGAGCAGGGTGCGCCGGTTGGAGTCGCGGATCTGGCCGGGTGCCAGGGGCTGCGGGCCCTCCACGAGCTCGTCGCCCGTCGACACCACGCCCACCCGCAGGCGGGGGTGGGCCGGCACGTGCTCGACGCCGAGGCTGCACAGCACGCCGAGGTGCGCAGCGGAGAGCACCTCGCCGGCACGGAGCACCACGGCGCCCACGTCGAGGTCGTCGCCGGCCGGGCGGATGTGGTTGCCCTCGGGGACCTCGATCTCGACGCGGACGTGGTCCTCGTCGACGAGCGACGTGCGCTCCACCATGACGACCGCGTCGGCCCCGGGCGGGATGGGCGCCCCGGTGAAGATGCGGCTGGCCTGCCCGGGGCCGACGTCGGCGGTGGGGGCATGGCCGGCGGCCACGGTCTCGACGATGCGCAGCTCGACCGGTGCACCGGCGGTGTCGGCCGCCCGGAGGGCGAAGCCGTCCATGGCCGTGTTGGCGAACGGCGGCACCGGCTCGGTGGCGGTGACGTCCTCGGCCAGCACCAGCCCGAGGGCGTCGGCGACCGGAACGCTGACCGGCGAGCGTCGGGGCACCCGGTCGAGGACGTGGCGTCGGGCCTCGCCGAGGGGGATCACGCTCAGCCCCGGGTGTGGGCCCGGATGAAGGCGTTCACGCCCTCGAGCGCGGCCACCGCCTCGGGCACCAGCGGCACCTGGGTCTGGAAGATGTGCCAGACGTCGTCGTGCACGACGAGCTCGGCGTCGACGCCGGCCGCCCGGGCCTTGTCGACGAAGCGGCGAGCATCGTCCTCGAGGACCTCGGCCGTGGTGGCCTCGACCCGCAGGGGTGGCAGGCCGTGCAGCTCGGCGAACAGCGGGGAGATGCCGGGGTCGGCCGGGTCCTGGCCGCCGACGTAGGCGTCGCGCCACGACCGGAACAGCACCGGGTCGAGCATGATCTCGCGGTCCTGGTTGCGGGTCATCGACTCGCCGGAGAACGTCAGGTCGAGCCACGGGCTCAGCAGCACGGCCGCCTTGGGCAGCGCCCAGCCCTCGTCGCGGGCTCGCAGGAGGGTGGCGGCCACGGCGTTGCCACCGGCCGACTCGCCGATCACCGCGAAGCCCTCGGCGTCGACGTGGTCGAGCATCGCCCGGTAGGCGGCCAGGCAGTCGTCGATGGCGGCGGGGTACGGGTGCTCGGGGGCCCGCCGGTAGTCGACCGAGGTGACCACCGCGTCGGCGCGCAGCGCCAGCTCACCCAGGTAGCCCTGGAAGCCCCGGGGCCTCCCGACCACGAACCCGCCGCCGTGGAAGTGGAGGAGCTGGCGGCGGCGGGGGGCGCCCTTCGGCTGGACCCGCAGCGCTGGCAGGCCGCCGACCTCGGTGTCGACCACCTCGACCCGCCGGTTGGGCAGCCCCATGGGCCGGTCGATCTTGGCGCGCTGCTGCTCGGGCGTGAGCTCGGCGCTCGGCATGATCTTGGGGATGACCTTCTGGAACAGGCGGGCTCGCAGGCTCAGCGACATGCGGCGGAGCGTAGCGACGCGTCAGATGCGTTCGAACCAGGTCTGCCGGGACCGGGCGAGCACCGTGCCGTCGGCGGCGGCGAGGGCGGTGCCGGCGAACAGCTTCCGGCCGTCCTCGCCGATCTGCCAGCCGAGCACGACGTGGTCCACCTCGGGCTCGACCCGCCCGGACTGCTCGAACACGATGCGGCCGAGGAGGCCGGCGAACCGGTCGCGGGCGATGTAGGCCATCGCCCCCGGGCAGTCGAGCGCGGCGAGCACCCAGTGGGGGTCGACGGCACCGTCGGGCCCGGCGAGGCGGGCGGGTGGGCGCCACACGGCGGCGACCTCCTCATGCCCCTCGACCGCCAGCGGGCCGACCGCGACCTCGAGGCCCTCGTCGTCGTCCCGGCTCAGGCTGCACCCGAAGCAGATGGGGTGGACGCCCCGCTCGTCCCAGCGGGACGGCGAGCCGGTCTCCGCGGCGCGGGCCGCGCCGACGGCGGGGACGGGCGGCACGTCGAGGTCGAGCGTCGCCGGTTCGGCCTCGGCCAGCACGTCGTCACCGTCGCGCAGGATCCACCGACCACCGCCCGCGTCCTCCACCGCCAGCGGCACGCCGCACGGCGTCGGCCGGCGCAGGGTCACCTGCGACGCGCCCTGGATGTGCCGGGCGAGCAGGCCGGAGACGTAGCCGCCGTGGCCGACGCCGGGCGGGCCCATGCAGTTCTCGGGGACGACCACTTCGATCACGGCCGTGACTCTGCCAGGCCGTCGCGGAACTTCGTGGATCGGTGGCCACAGGTGTCACCGATCCACGAGATCCGCACGAGGTCGTGCCACGAGCCGAGCGCGCGAGACTGTCGGCACACGAGTCCGGGGGGACACCATGACCGCTGCCATCGACGCCGGCCCCACCGACGTCCCGCTCCTGCACGAGACGATCGGCGCCAACCTCGAGGCCACCGTCGCTCGCCACCCCGACCGGGAGGCGCTGGTGGTCCCGCACCAGGGGATCCGCCTCACCTACCGCGAGCTCGACGCCGTCGTCGACCGGGTGGCCCGCGGCCTGCTGGCGATGGGGATCGAGCGCGGCGACCGGGTCGGGATGTGGAGCCCGAACTACGCCGAGTGGGTGTACGTGCAGTACGCCACCGCCAAGATCGGCGCCATCCAGGTGAACGTGAACCCGGCGTATCGCACCAACGAGCTGCAGTACGCGCTGGCGCAGTCGGGGTGCCGGCTCCTGGTGACCCGCACCTCCTACCTGACCTCGGAGTACCGGGCGATGGTGGACGAGGTCGCAGGCGACGTGCCGTCGCTCGAGCGGACCATCTGCTTCGACACCGACGACTGGGGAGAGCTGCTGGCCGCGGGCGAGTCGGTGCCGGAGGAGGCGCTGCGCGAGCGCTCGGCGTCACTCGACCCCGACGACCCGATCAACATCCAGTACACGTCGGGCACCACGGGTCGGCCGAAGGGCGCCACCCTCAGCCACGTCAACATCCTCAACAACGCCCGGTTCGTCGGCATGGACTGCGGCTACACCGCGGCCGACCGCATCGGGATCCCGGTGCCCTTCTACCACTGCTTCGGGATGGTGATGGGCAACCTCGCCGCCACCGCGTTCGGCGCGGCGATGGTCATCCCGTCGCCGACGTTCGACGCGGGCGCGGTGCTCGCCGCGGTCGAGGCCGAGCGGCTCACCAGCCTCTACGGGGTGCCGACGATGTTCATCGCCGAGCTCGCCCACCCCGACCTCGCCACCACCGACCTGTCCAGCCTGCGCACCGGGATCATGGCCGGCTCGCCCTGCCCGGTCGAGGTGATGAAGCGGGTCATCGACGAGATGAACATGTCGGAGGTGACCATCTGCTACGGCATGACCGAGACGTCACCGGTCTCCACCCAGACGGCCGCCGACGACTCCCTCGAGCGGCGCACCGAGACGGTGGGCCGGGTGCACCCGCACGTCGAGATCCGCATCGTCGACCCCGCCACCGGCGAGACGGTGGAGCGCGGGAGCGCCGATGCCCCCGTCGCCGGCGAGCTGTGCACGCGTGGCTACTCGGTGATGCTCGGCTACTGGGACGACCCCGAGCGCACCGCCGAGGCGGTCGACGCCGACGGGTGGATGCACACCGGCGACCTGGCGACGATGGACGAGGACGGCTACGTGAACATCGTCGGCCGCATCAAGGACATGATCATCCGGGGCGGCGAGAACGTGTACCCCCGGGAGATCGAGGAGTTCCTGTACACGCACCCCGACGTCGAGGACGTCCAGGTCATCGGTGTGCCCGACGAGCGCTACGGCGAGGAGGTCATGGCCTGGATCCGCCTCCGGGCCGGCGCCACCACCACCGAGGACGACGTCAAGGAGTTCTGCCGCGGGCGGATCGCCCACTTCAAGGTCCCCCGCTACGTCCGCTTCGTCACCGAGTTCCCGATGACGGTCACCGGCAAGGTGCGCAAGGTCGAGATGCGGGAGAAGTCCATCGCCGACCTGGGCCTCGAGGACGCCGCCCGGGTGCGGAACGCCTGAGCCGCTGGCGCCGACCTCAGTCGAGGGTGGCGACGAACTCCTTGAGGTAGGCCTTGAACGCGGGACCGAGGTCGTCGCGCATGCAGCCGATCTCGACGGTGGCCTTCAGGTAGTCGAGCGGCTTGCCGCAGTCGTACCGGCCCTCCCGGAACGCGTACCCGGTCACCGGCTGGGTCTGGTTGAGCAGGCCGATGGCGTCCGTGATCTGGATCTCGCCGCCCACGCCCGGCTTCGTGTCGCGGATGGCGTCGAAGATCTCCGGGGTGAACACGTACCGCCCGATGACGGCGAGGTTGGAGGGCGCCTCCTCGGGCGCCGGCTTCTCGACGATGCGCTCGAACCCGTAGAGGTTGTCGCTGATCGGGATGGGGTCGATGCAGCCGTAGCTGGCGATCTCCTCCGGCTCGACCTCGAGCAGGGCGATGACCGAGCCCTCGCGCTCCTCGTGGGTGCGGATCATCCCGGACAGCAGCGCGCCGCCGTCGACCTGGATGTCGTCGCCGAGCAGGACGGCGAAGGGCTCGCCGCCGACGTGGCGCTCGGCGATGCCGATGGCGTGGCCCAGCCCCAGCGCCTCGCCCTGGCGGATGAAGTGCAGGTCGCACAGCTCGGCGAGGCCCCGCACCATCTCGAGCTCGGCCGTCTTGCCCTTCTTCTCGAGCGCGGCCTCGAGGCCCATCAGGCGGTCGAAGTGGTCACCGATGGCCGCCTTGCCGCTGCTGTCGATGATGAGCACGTCCTCGATGCCGGCGGCCACGCACTCCTCGACGATGTACTGGATCGTCGGCTTGTCGACGACCGGCACCATCTCCTTCGGGATGGCCTTGGAGGCGGGGAGGAAGCGGGTGCCGAGGCCGGCGGCGGGGATGACGGCGGTGCGCACGCGAGACATGGGCCTCTTCCTAGCCGACCCCGCGCGGCTTCATGCGCCGGCCGCTCAGCGGCGGCGCGACCGGACCCGGGACTCCGAGCCCTCGAGCAGCCGCTGGATGTTGCTCCGGTGCCGGACGATGATCACGACCGCGACGGCGGTGGCCACCGCGACCTCGACGGCCGACTGGCCGAGGGCGGCGACCGCCACCGGGAACAGCGCGGCGATGGCGATGGAGCCCACGGCCGCCCGCCCGCTCAGCTTCACGAGCGCCGCGAACACGAGCCCCATGGCGACGGCGGCGAGCGGCGCGCACACCGAGCCGACACCGGCGGCGGTGGCGACGCCCTTGCCACCGCGGAAGCGGCGGGTGACCGGCCAGAGGTGGCCGGCGACGGCTGCGGCGCCGGCGAACCAGGCGAGCGTGCGCCCGTCGACCACGTAGCCGAGCCCGGCCGCGAGCGCGCCCTTCCCGGCATCGCCGAGCAGCACGAGCGCGCCGGCCCGCGCGCCGCCGATGCGGGTGACGTTGGAGGCGCCGGGGTTCCCCGACCCGGCAGCCGTGGGGTCGAAGCCGCGCCGGCGGCCGACGAGCACGGCGGTGGGGAAGGTGCCGAGCGCGTAGCCGGCGAGCACGACGGCGGCGGCGGCGACGGCGGACATGCCCCGAGCGTAGGGGCGCGCTGCCCGACGACCCCGGTTGGGCACGCCCGCCGCGAGCCCCGGTATCGTTGGCACTCGATCCTCGCGAGTGCCAGCGCCGGCCTCGACCCCCGACCGCACACCGGAGAGCCGCCATGCCCACCTACGAGTACCGCTGCAAGAGCTGTGGACACGAGATGGAGGTCCAGCAGGCCTTCAGCGACGCGCCGCTCGAGACGTGCCCCGAGTGCCAGGGCCCGCTGCGGAAGGTGTACGGGAACGTGGGCATCTCGTTCAAGGGCTCCGGCTTCTACAAGAACGACGCCCGCAGCTCGGGCTCGTCGAAGTCGTCGAAGTCGTCGAGCTCCTCCAGCAGCGACTCGGGCTCGACCAGCAGCGACTCGGGCTCGTCGTCCTCCGGCGAGAAGGCCACCGCCGGCGCTGCGTCCAGCGGGGACTGAGCCGTGGCCACCGGAGCCGGTTCGGGCTCCGGCGCCATCGCCGACGTCGGCGTGTTCGGCGGCTCCGGCCTCTACGAGCTGCTCGACGACACCGAGGAGGTCGCGCTCGACACGCCGTACGGCCCGCCGTCGGCACCGCTGGTGGTGGGCGAGGTCGACGGCCGCCGGGTCGCGTTCCTGCCGCGGCACGGGGTCGACCACCGGTACCCGCCGCATCGGATCAACTACCGGGCCAACGTGCACGCCATGCGCCAGGCCGGCGTGGCCGCGATCTTCGGGCCGTGCGCGTCCGGCTCGCTCCAGCCCGACGTGCGGCCGGGCCACTTCGTGGTGCTCGACCAGTTCGTCGACCGCACGTGGGGCCGGCCCGACACCTACTGGGACGAGGGCGAGCCCACCCACGTCTCGCTCGCCCACCCCTACGACGACGAGCTGCGCGCCATCGCGGTGGAGGCGTGCCGGGCCGAGGGCGTCACCGTCCACGAGACCGGCACGGCCGTGGTGGTGCAGGGCCCGCGGTTCTCCACCAAGGCCGAGTCCCGCTGGTTCGCCTCTCAGGGGTGGGAGGTCATCAACATGACCCAGCACCCCGAGGTCACGCTGGCCAACGAGGTCGGCATCCCCTACGCGTCCATCGCCCTCATCACCGACTTCGACGCCGGCCTCGAGGACCACCCCGGCGTCGACGCCGTCACCCAGGACGAGGTGTTCGCGGTGATGCGGCGCAACGCCGACGTGGTGCGCCGCGTGCTGTTCCGCGCCATCGCCGCACTGCCTGCGCACCTGCGACCTGCCACGGGCACCAGCGAGCGCGGCTAGCGTCTCCGGAGCCGTCCCGGCCCGGTCGGGCCCCGGCGCACTTCCCCCGAGCCACGTGCCCCCGGAGGAACCCGTGCGCCCCGCCCCCGCCCGCTTCCCGATCCTGCTCCGCCGACCGCCGCTGCGGCTGGTGCTCACCGTCGTGCTCGCCGCCGCGTGCGGCCTGCTCGCGTTCCGGTCCAGCGGGCGCGCCGAGGCCGCCGCCGCCCGCTACGGCGACCACGTCACGGTGTGGACCGCGGCGGCGACGCTCGAACCCGGTGACGTCATCGACCCCGGGGACGTGCGCGCCGAGCGCCGGCCGACGGCCTTCGTGCCCGACGGTGCGGTGGACGACGACCCCACGGGACGCCTCGTGGCCGGCGCGCTCGGCCCGGGCGAGGTGGTGGTCGATCTCCGCCTCGCCGGCGGCGATCGTCGTGGCGCCGCCGGCCTGGTGCCGGAGGGGTGGCGGGCCGTGGCGGTGCCCGCCCTGGACGCCGAGCTGCCCGTGGAGGTCGGCCAGCGGGTCGACGTCATCGCCGCGCTCGACCCGTCCGGCACCGGCGCGGTCGGCAGCGTGGTGGCCGAGGACGGCGTCGTGGTCCACGTGGAGGACGACGGGACGGTCACGGTCGCCGTGCCGGCGAGCCGGGCGCCCCGCGTCATCAGCGCGCTGGCCGGCGGCTACGTCGCGCTCGCCTTGGTCGGCTGAGCCCCGTGCGCAGGATCCGCGTCCAGAACCGGAGGGCGTTCAGGTGTTGAAGCCCGCCACCGCCAGCGCGATCACCGCAGCGCCCACCACGAACCGGTAGGCGACGAAGGGGGCGAACGTCCGGGTCTGCACGAAGCGGATCGTGCCCCACACGGCCGCGAAGCCGGTGACCGCGCTGGTGGCCATGCCCACGACGAACGGCGCCACGAAGTCGGAGGGGATGCCGCCCTCGGAGAGCACGTCGAGCAGCTTGTAGAGGCCGGCGCCGGCGATGATCGGCAGGCTCATCAGGAACGACAGCCGGGCGGCGGCGGCCCGGTCGAAGCGCAGCCACCGGGCGACCGTGATGGTGACGCCCGAGCGGGACACGCCGGGCTGGAGCGCGGCGGCCTGGCCGATGCCCATGCTGAGCGCGTCGCGCAGCGTGAAGCCGCCGTCCTCGCGGGTGCCGCCGAGCCGGTCGGCCACGAGCAGGAGGATGCCGCCGAGGATGAGCATCACGCCGATGAGCCAGTACTCGTCGTCGAGGGTCTCGATGGCGTCGTTGAACAGGAACCCGGTGATGCCGGCGGGCACCGCCGACGCCACGAGGAGCCAGGCGATGCGGCCTTCCTTCGGCGCGGCGACCCGCTCGCCAGGCGCCAGCATCCGCAACCCTGCTCGCAGGTACATCGCGATGTCTCGCCGGAAGTAGGCGACGGCGCCGGCCAGGGTGCCGATGTGGAGGGCCACGTCGAATGCCTTGGCGAGCGAGTCGTCGCCGTTGAAGTCGTTCCAGTCGAACAGCCACGGGACGATCGCGAGGTGGCCCGACGACGAGATCGGCAGGAACTCGGACAGGCCCTGGACGATGCCGAGGACGATGGCGTGCAGGAGGGGCATGGGCGGAGATCCGGTTCTGGCCCACGAGATCCCGCGCAGGTGCGGGGATGTGCAGGCCAGAAGCGTGGAGGTGATCGTTTCTAGCGGCCCGAGAGGGAGACGCCGGGGATCAGCAGGGTGACGCCCCCGGTGCCGCCCGGCTGCCACTCGACGTCGGCGCCCACGTGGGACACGTCGAGCAGCAGGCGTTGCAGCGTGCTGGCGAGCGTGGCCTCCTTGATGGGCTCGGCCCGCTCGCCACCGCGGACCCGGATGCCCTCGACGGACACGGAGAAGTCGCCGGACACGGGGTTGACGCCGGAGTGGATGCCGCCGAGGGACGAGGCGAGCACGCCGTCCTCGACACCGGCCAGCAGCGACTCGAGGTCGCCCTCGCCCGGCTCGACCGTGAGCGCCCGGGCCGAGATGCCCGGCCGGCTGCTGTAGCCCCGAGCCGCGGAGGCGGTGGAGGCCGTGCCGGCCCGGCGGGCCGAGTACGTGTTGTGCAGGAAGCCCTGCAGGACCCCCTCGTGCAGCAGCGGGACCCGGCGGGTGGCGAGGCCCTCGTCGTCGTAGGGCTCGGCGCCGAGCGAGTCGGGGTTGGTCGGGTCGTCGACGATGGTGAGCAGCCGGCTGCCCACCTGCTCGCCCACCCGGTTGGCGAACGGGGTGAGCCCCTTGGCCACCGCCTCGCCGCTGAGCATGCCCGACACGATGCCGAGCACGGTGGCGGTGAGACGGGGCTCGAGGATGAGGGTGACCTCGGCCGACTCGGGCTTCACCGAGCCGATCTTCTCGAGGAGGCGGGTGACCGCGTCGTCGGCGGCCTCGTCGAGCGAGAGCTCGTGGATCGACCGGCCCACGGAGAGCCCGCCGGCGATGACCGAGGCGTCGCCGTCGTCGGCCAGGGCCGACACCGACACGTAGGCGATGGTGGAGCGGCCGCCCACCGAGATGCCGGTGGACGTGGACACGGCGAACGCGCCCTCGGCGTCGGTGTAGGTGGCCGCCCGGACGCCCTTCACCCGAGGGTCGGCGGCGCGGACCATCCGCTCGAGCTCGATGGCCATGGCGACCTTGTCGTCCACGGGCGTCGCGAGCACGGCCTCACGGTGGATGTCGAGCGCGGTGGCCGGGACGCCGTCGGGATCGGCGAGACCGGCCCACTCGTCGGGCTCGGCGAAGGGCAGGTTGTCGCGCGCCTCGGCCAGCGTGTCGGCGACGATGTCGTCGTCGAGGCTGCCGGCGTAGGCGAAGCCGGTGCGCCCGTCCTTCACGACGCGGATGCCGATGCCGGCCGCGCCCGCCTGGGTGAGCGACTCGATCTCGCCCTGGTAGGCGTCGACGGAGGTGTTGGTGCCCTTGCTCACGTAGGCCTCGACCTGCTCGCCGGGGCCGGCCTGGGCTGCAACCCGGTCGGCGATGGCCTGGAGCTCGGCGACGTCGGTGCCGGCACCGGCGGCGACGGGTGCGCTCATGAGCTGGTGCCGCCGATGGTGAGCTGGGCGACCCGCAGGGTGGGGCAGCCGTCGCCGACGGGCACGCCCTGGCCGTCCTTGCCGCACGTGCCCGGGCCGCCGAAGGCGAAGTCGTCGGCGATGACCTCGATGTCGCGCAGGCACTGGGGGCCGTTGCCGATGAGGTTGCCCTCGCGGATCGGCTCGGTGATCTCACCGTCCTCGATGAGGTACGCCTCCTGCATCCCGAACACGAAGTCGCCCGATGCGGTGTTCACCTGGCCGCCACCGAGCTTGGCGACGTACACGCCGTGGTCGGTGCCGGCGATGACGTCGTCGGGGCTGGCGTCGCCGTTCTCGAGGAACGTGTTGGTCATCCGCACCATGGGGAGGTGCTTGTACGACTGGCGGCGGCCGTTGCCGGACGTGGCCCGTCCCTCCTTGCGGCTGCGCAGGAAGTCCCACATGTAGTCGGTGAGCACGCCGTCCTGGATCAGCACGTTGCGCTGCGCGGGGGTCCCCTCGTCGTCGACGGCGAAGGCGCCCCACTCCTCGCCGATGGTGCCGTCGTCGACGAGCGTGACGAGGGGGCTGGCCACCAGCTCGCCGACCCGGCCGGCGTAGACCGACGCGCCCTTGTCGATGAGGTCCTTCTCGAGGCCGTGGCCGCACGCCTCGTGGAACAGCACGCCGCCGGAGCCGGCGCCGATGACCACGGGCAGCTGACCGGAAGGTGCGGGCCGGGCCCGGAGCTTGGTGAGCGCCATCTGGGCGGCCTCCTGGGCGAAGGCGTCGACGTCGAGGCGGTCGAACAGCTCCCAGCCGATGGTGCGGCCCTCGCTCTTGCGGCCGGTCTGCATGCCGGTGTCGCCGGTGGCGACCGCGGCGACGGAGAAGAAGGTGCGGACCTGGTCGTCGGTGGTGAGCAGGCCGTCGCTGTTGGCGACGAGGATGCGCCGGCGGGCCCCGCCGACCGACGCGGTGACCTGGGTGATGGCACCGGCCAGGGCACGAGCGGCCTCGTCGGCCCGGCGCAGGATCGCGACCTTGTCGCCCTTCGGGACGTCGTCGGGGAGCACGGCGACGGCGCTGGGGTTCGGCACGTCGCGCCGGCTGAGCGCGATCTCGCGCACGCCGCCCCCGCCCTCGCGGGCGGCGGCAGACGCGGCCTCCGCCGCGGCGAGCAGCCCGGCCTCGCTGAGGTCGGCGGTGTGGGCGAAGCCGGTGGTGTCGCCCACCACGACGCGGATGCCGGCGCCGCGGTCACGGCCGGAGCTGAGCTGCTCGACCCGGCCGTCGTCGAGCGTCGCGTTGCTGTTCTGCCGGTCCTCCGCGAACACCTCGGCGAACTCGCCGCCGGTGCGCAGCGCCCGGTGCAGCACCCGTTCGAGCGTGGCTTCCTCGATCACATCGTCCTCCGGCGGTTGGGGGCAGGTCGTCCGATGTGCTCCCCGGCGACCAGGAGCGCGTAGCGTACCGACGTGTCCCTGCAGACCGGCCTCAGCGCGTCAGTGGAGATCGTCGTCTCCGACGACGACACCGCCATCGCCCTCGGCTCCGGCGACGTCCCGGTCCTGGCCACCCCCCGGCTCGTCGCGCTGTGCGAGCAGGCCGCCGTCGCCGCCCTCGACGGCCACCTCGAGGCCGGCTCGACGTCGGTGGGGATGCGGGTGCAGGTCGACCACCTGATGCCCACGTCGGTGGGCGCGCCGGTCACGGCCGAGGCCACGCTCGAGAAGATCTCCGGCCGCCGGCTCACCTTCACCGTCTCGGCGTCCGACCACCGCGGGCTCATCGCCGCCGGACGGGTCACCCGGGTCATCGTCGACGTCGACCGGTTCCTCGAGAAGGCCCACTGACCGCTTCCCTGGTCCGGATCTGACCGGACCTGACCGGATCTGGTCGATCGGGGACCAGTGAAGGGCTAGAGGCCGGCGAGGAAGTCGAGCATCGCCCTCCGCCACGCGTCGGGGTTCTCGAACTGGGGCGAGTGGCCGGCGTCGGGGATGACCTCGAGCCGGGCGCCCGGCACGGCGGCGGCCATCGCCTTCGATGCGGCGAGGAACGGCTCGTCCTGCTCGCCCACGAGGACGAGCGTCGGCACGTCGAGGCGGGTGAGCTCGTCGAGGCGGTCGGCCTGGTCGAGCAGCTGGCCGAGCATCGAGGCGTACATGTGCGGCGAGGACCCGAGGAACTTCTGGTCGCCGAGCTCGCGGTAGCCGGGCCGCTCGGCCAGCAGCCGCTCGTGGGCCGGCGTGGAGAGCGGGGCGTCGTCGCCCATCGAGTCGAGCACCGCCTTGACCGCCGGCATCCCGCCCTCGCGCACGATCTGCGCGCCGAGCTCGGCCAGCGCCCGGTCGAGGTCGAGGGGGCCGTGGGTGGTGTCCATCAGCACCAGCCCGTCGAGCGCGGCGGGGCGCTGGAGGGCGGCGACCTGGGCGATCATCCCGCCCATCGAGTGGCCGAGGAGCACGAGCCGCTCCCAGGCGAGCGCGTCGACGAGCGCCCACAGGTCGGTGGCGAAGTGCTCGAAGGAGTAGGCCGACTCGTCGGCCGGCTGCCAGGACTCGCCGTGGCCGCGCAGGTCGGGCGCCACGACCCACCACCCGGCGTCGGCGAGGGCGTCGAGGTGGTCGGCGAAGTCGAGGCGCGCGCCGGTGAAGCCGTGGACGAGCAGGAGGGGGCGCCCGCCCGCCCCGGCCTCGTCGACGGCCAGCTGCGCCGTCTCGTGGAACTGGTCGTGGATCTCGATCACCCGCTGGGCCATCGGGCCATCGTGGTCGACGCAGCCCCACCGCGGCGACCATCAACCGCCGAGCAGAGCCGACACCTCGCTCGCATCGACGGCGCCCGTCGGTAGCTCGACCTCGGTGCCGGCGGGCAGCGGGCGCCGGCGCAGGGTCATCGGGACGGGCAGGTCGGCGAGGCGGAGCCGGACGGCGTCGCCCGGGAGCGGCTCGACGCCGAGCACCTCCATCCCGCCCACGACGTCGCCCACCTCGACGTCGTCGGGCACCGGCGCCGACCCCCGCGCGGCCGCCACGTGCGGGGGCAGCGGGAGTCCGGCGTCCTCGAGGGCGCCGACGTCGAGGTGCACCCACTCGGCGTCGACGAGATCGCCACGCAGATCGGGCGGGATCCACATCCAGTGCTCGTCGGCGGTGGCGACGTGCTGGTCGACCACCCGGCCGCCGACGCTGGTGGTGACGTGCTGCCGCCCGCCGGCGACCACCAGCCGCAGCTCGACGACGGCGTCGTCGGCGTCGGGCCGACCGGCCGCCAGCGCCCGCAGGTCGCCGGTGAGGAGGAGCTCGTGCGGCACCCCGGCGACGGCGCCGACCTCGGGCGGGTCGGCGTCGGGGTCCGGTCCGGACGTGGCGGCCGGGTCGACGGCACGCTGCCGGGGCCCGACGCCATCGTGATCGGGCGGGGAACCCGCGCGGGCGGTGCCGCAGCCGGTGACGAGCAGCGCGACGGCGGCGAGGGCGACGAGGCGCGCCCCGGGACGGGGGTGGACGGGCACGGAGGGGACCTCCCGGATCGACCGGCCGGGACGCCCGACCGGGATGCGAGGGGTGGCGTGAGGTCGACCACCGAACCGCCGGCGATCGTAGCGTCGATGCGCCCCGGGGTGGATGGGTCGGCCGCACCCCGCGGCCGTAGGCTGCTCCAGGTGCGGGGACACGACCGGCCGGACCGATGAGCACCGGGAACGACACCGCCGATCTCGGCGACCCGACCAGGTCCGACGGCGCTCAGGCCGCCCTGCGCCACCGGGTCGCGGACGACGCCCCCACCGATGCCGAGGTGGCCGGCTCCCGCCTGCGGTGGTGGAAGGAGCTGCTCTTCATCGGCGGCTTCTACCTCGTGTACTCCTTCGTGCGGAACCTGTTCGGCTCCGCCCCCTCCGGCGACGACATCGACGCCACCGCTGCGTTCCAGCACGCCCGGCAGGTCATCGACATCGAGAAGGCGCTCGGGCTCTACTTCGAGGCCCACCTCCAGCGCTGGTACCTCGACCTGCCCGCGCTCGGGCTCATCCGCTTCTGGAACATCTTCTACGGCACCGCCCACTTCGTGGTCACCGCCGGCGCGCTGTTCTGGCTGTACCGGACGGACAAGCCGCGCTACCCCCGGTGGCGCAACACGCTCGCCCTCACGACCGCCGTGGCGCTCGTCGGGTTCGCCAGCTACTCGCTGATGCCGCCCCGCCTGCTCGATGCGCCCGGTCCCTACGGGGCCTGCCGCATCCACTCCCCCGAGGCCGCCGCCCAGGCCCCCGCCGGCGCCGACCGGTTCGAGGGCTGCGACCGCTACGGCTACGTCGACACCATCGTCGTCCACGGCGGGTGGATCTCCTACGACGACGACAAGGCAGCCGGGCTCACGAACCAGTACGCGGCCATGCCGTCGATGCACATCGGGTGGGCCACGTGGTCGGCGCTGGTGCTGGCGCCGATGGCCCGTCGGCGGTGGGCGAAGGCGCTGGTGTGGAGCTACCCGGTGCTCACCTTGTTCGCCATCATGGTCACCGCCAACCACTACTGGATCGACGCGGTCGGCGGCCTCGCCGCGCTGGCCGTCGGCGCCGCCCTCGCCCGCCGGCTCACCACCTGGCTCCAGGCCCGGGCCAACCCCGAGCTCGCCCTCGACGCCGCCACCGCCTCCGCCGCCCCCTGAGCGACCCGGTCAGGCCTGGGCGAGCCAGCGGACCGGTGGGCCGTGGTAGCCGGTGGTGGCGAGGAGCTGCTCGTCGTGGCCGCCGTGGCGGCCCGGCCAGGTCGAGAGCCGCACGTCGGCGACGTCGCCGGCCGGCTCCATGCGCAGCCAGTGCACGGGCGCGTCGGGGGTCGCAGCCGCACCGGCCTGCTCGATGGCCGCCCGCAGCCGGAGGAACGTGTCTCGGGACAGGTACTGCAGGACGATCGAGTGGTGCACGACGGTGGCCCGCCCGGGCGCCGGTTCGGCGAGCTGCGCCTCGATCCAGTCGGCGGCGTCGGCCCGGTCGACCGCCACAGGCACGCGCCGAGCGACCTCGATGGCGGCGTCCAGCCGGGCCAGTCGCTCCACCTGGTCGGGCCACAGGAAGCTGCGCAGGCGGGTGGCGCCCTCGTCGGTGGTGGGGTCGATGGGCGCCTGGTCGCACCCCCGGCGCTCGGCCACCACGAGGTCGTCGGCGACGCCGGGCAGCCGGTCGACCCACGGCTCGTCGAACACGAGGCCGTCGGTGGGGCCCCAGCGCAGCTCGTCCGGCGTGCCGGTGCGTGCCCGGTAGCCGTAGCGGTCCCAGCGCAGGAGCAACCCGGCGCTGGCACCCACCTCGAGCTGGCGCAGGGGCAACCCCCAGCGCCGGGCCACGGCGTGGAACCCGCCGAAGAGGGCGGCGGCCCGGCCGACCTCGTTGGTCTGCACGGCGAGCGGCATGGCCGCGTCGATGTCGGCCCGGTGCTCGCTCGCGACGGCGAGGAAGGCGGGCACGGGGTCGCCCTCGTCGGTGCCCCCGGCCGACGGGTAGAAGCGCGCCAGCGCCGGCGCCCGGCCCGTGAGCACGAGGGCGTGCACGGCGGCGAGGAAGCGCAGCGGCACGGCGTCGGCCATGGCGTTGCCCGCCCAGGGCCGGAGGATCTGCGCGCAGGTGCCGCCGGCGCGCACGTCGTCGGCCATGCCGGCGAGGATGCGGGCGTAGAGGCTCGAGCCGGCCTGCTCGCAGGCCGCCTGCTGCAGGGCCAGGACGTCGGTGAGGGGCAGGTCGCGACGGCGCTCGACCACGGACCCGTCCTGCCCGCTCAGGCGGCGCGCCGCACGGGGCACACGAGCACCGACCCGTCGACGCCCTTGAACGTGCGCCGGCGCGCCCGGCCGAACTCCACCCCGGCGGGCACCGTGCCGACGGCTTCCCGCACGTCGACCGTGGCGAGGATCTCGCCACCCTTGGCCGAGTCGGCCACCCGGGCGGCCAGGTTCACGTCGTGGCCGATCAGGTCGTCGCCGAGCGCGACGACCTCGCCGTGGTGCAGGCCGACCCGGAGGCGCAGGCCCGTCTCGTTCGTCTCGGCGATCTCGACGGCGGCGAGCACCGCGGCCTCGGGGACGCCGAAGCTCACGAGCAGCCCGTCGCCGATCTTCTTCACGATGCGCCCGCCCCGGCTGCGGATCACCGGCCCGACGGCGCGGTGGTGGCGCTCGAGCAGCTCGCGGGCGGCGACGTCGCCGTGCCGGGCGGTGTAGCGGGTGAAGCCCTCGAGGTCGGTGAAGGCGATGGTGGCCACCTGGCGGGGCGCGTCGGCGTCGGCGTCGGCGTCGATGGTGAGCAGCTGGATGGCGTTCAGGCCCATGTTGGCGATGAGCGACGGCTCCTGCTCGACCGACCGCTCGAGGAACCGCTGCACCACGTCGAGGGACGTCGCCGTGCGGATCGGGCGGTTGAGCGGATCCTCCAGCCAGGCCCGGTCGATGAGCCCCACCTCGGCCGCACCCCGAGCGAACTCCGGGTGGAGGTTGATGAGCGCCGCCGCGTGCTCGTTCAGGCGCTGGCGGAGGGCTTCGACGGCGCCCTCGCCACGCGCCCGCGCCCGGTCGATCGACGGCATGGCGGCGAGGTTAGACCTCACCTCCCCGGGCCGAGATCTTCCGGGGTGACGTGGCCGACGCCCCGCCGGCCCGGATACCGTGGTCGGCTCTGAGGGCACCCCGACCGGGTCCGACCGACCTCGCCGGCGTGGTTCCCCCCGACGTCCCACGGCCCGCGGAGACCTGCATGCTGCTCGACCGGATCAACAGCCCCGCCGACCTGCGAGGACTGCGCGTCGACCAGCTCGAGCAGCTGGCCACGGAGATCCGGTCGTTCATCGTCGATGCCGTCGACACCCACGGCGGCCACCTCGGCTCCAACCTGGGCGCGGTGGAGCTCACCCTCGCCGTCCACCGGGTGTTCGAGTCCCCGAAGGACATCGTCCTGTGGGACACCGGGCACCAGGCGTACGTCCACAAGATCGTCACCGGCCGTCGCGACCAGTTCGACTCCCTGCGCCAGGAGGGCGGCCTGTCCGGCTACCCGAGCCGGCAGGAGTCCCCGCACGACTGGGTGGAGAACAGCCACGCCTCCACCATCGTCAGCTACGCCCACGGCCTGGCCACGGCGATGGCCCGCAACGACATCACCGACCGGCGCATCGTGGCGGTCATCGGCGACGGCTCCCTCACCGGGGGCATGGCCTACGAGGGGTTGAACAACCTCGGGCACTCCGGCTCGCGGGCCATCATCATCCTCAACGACAACGGCCGGTCCTACGCCCCCACGGTCAGCCGCCTCGGCGACAGCCTCGCCCGCCTCCGGCTCGACCCGCGCTACGTGCGGAACCGGGCCCGCTTCGAGAAGCTGCTGCGGTCCACGCCCGTGTTCGGCGAGCGGCTCGAGCGGGGCTTCGAGGCCACGATGGCGGGCGTCCGCGACTACTTCGAGCCGCCGGCGTTCTTCGAGGACCTGGGCATCCGCTACACGGGCCCCTTCGACGGCCACGACATCGAGGGGCTCGAGTCCGCCCTCCACGACGCCGCCGAGTACGACGGGCCCATCGTCGTGCACGTGCTCACGCAGAAGGGCCGGGGGTACGCGCCGGCCGAGAACGATCCCATCAAGAACATGCACGACACCGGCTCGGTCGAGCCCGGGTCGTCCGCCGCCGCGTTCACCGAAGCGCTGATCAAGGAGGCCGAGGCGAGGCCGGAGGTGGTGGCCATCACCGCGGCCATGCCCGACTCCACCGGCCTGCTGCCGTTCAAGGAGCGCTTCCCCGATCGCATGATCGATGTCGGCATCGCCGAGCAGCACGCGGTGACCTCCGCGGCCGGGATGGCCATGGGGGGCCTCCGCCCGGTGGTCGCGGTCTACTCCACGTTCCTGTCCCGGGCCTTCGACCAGGTCAACCTCGACGTCGGGCTCCACGACCAGCCCGTCGTCTTCTGCCTCGACCGGGCCGGCATCACCGGCACGGACGGCCCGTCGCACCACGGCGTCCTCGACCTGGTGCTGTTCACCAAGATCCCGAACATGACCGTGCTCGCTCCGTCGTCCTACGAGGAGGTCGGGGTCATGCTCCACACCGCGCTCGACCACCACGACGGTCCGGTGCTGATCCGCTGGCCCAAGGTCCTTCCCGCTTCCGCAGGCCCCGATGACGTCGGCTCGGGCCTGCAGGGCCGGAAGGTCCGCGCCGGCACCGACGTGTGCATCCTCGCTGTGGGCACGATGCTCGCGCCGGCGCTCGAGGCCGCCGAGCAGCTGGCCGCCGACGGCGTCGACGCCACCGTGTGGGACGTGCGCTGCGTGAAGCCGGCCGACCCGGCGATGATCGCCGACGCCGCCGACCACCCGGCCGTGGTCACCGTCGAGGACGGCTACCGCCAGGGCGGCGCCGGCTCGCTCCTCGCCGGCAGCATCCGCGAGAGCTGCCGCGACCGCGGCGTGCCCCGCATCGAGGTCCTGGGCGTGCCCACCGAGTACATCCCCCACGCCAAGGTCGCCTCGATCATGCGCCGCCTCGGCCTCGACGCCGCCGGCATCGCCGCCACGGCCCGCCAGGTGGCGGCCACCCCGACGCCCCGCTGAACCAGCCCGACGTACGCACGCCCTCGACGCCGGCACCTGACCGGCCGGCGTCCCCGGTCCAGGGCGCCTCCGCTGGGGTCGGAGAACGAAGGCGCCCCGGGCAGGGAACACAACGTCGGAGGGAACCATGACGTTGCGACGAGGGGAACGTCCCGACCCGACGTCCCTTGCGGTCGGCGCCGAGAAATCTTCTCCGACGGCTGGGCCGACGCGACGAGGCCCGGACCGTTGGTCCGGGCCTCTCCCCCTGGTCGCCCCCACTTGGAAGGTGACAACGAACACAGCATTCCAGGCGAGGGCGCAAAATGCAAGACAACATGGTCACGATCGCGGACGAATCGCACGATCCGACCATCTACCGCCGGTAACGGGGGCGGTGGGCTCAGCGGTAGTAGGGGTTCTCGCCGGCGTCGTGGTCGGTGACGTCGACGACCTCGGTGATCTCGGGGATCGCGGCGGTGATCGACGCGGCGATGCCCTCGCGCAGCGTCATGGCCGACACCGCGCAGCCCTGACAGCCGCCGCCCATGAGCACGTACACCTTGTCGCCGTCGACGCCCTTGAGCTGGGCGAAGCCACCGTGGGCGGCGAGGCTGGGGTTGATCTGCTGGTCGAGCAGCTGCTGCACCTTCTCGGCCGTGGTGCCGGTGAGGTCGAGATCGACGCCGGCGAGCGGGTCGGGGCGGTTGGGGTTGCGCAGCACCAGGCCGCCCTGGCCGTCGGTGCCGGGCAGGTCGAGGGTGGCGCCCTGGAGGGCGTCCATCGAGTCGCCGGGGATCATGACCGGCAGGTCGCCCTGCTGGTAGACGACGTCGGTCTCGGTGGCCTCGGCGAGCGGCTCGAAGGTGAGGTCGTAGGTGTACTCCGGGCCACGGATGCCGGTGACGGCGACGCGCAGGGCGAGGCCGGCGGGCTCGTCCTCGGCCTCGCGCAGCTCGAGGATCTTGGCGACGGCCGTCTCGGTGACGGACAGGATCACCTCGTCGGTGGTCTGGGGCGCCTCGGTCTCGGTCGTGGACATGGTCCTACGCTACCGAGGTTCCAGTTCAGACCCATGAGCCGACGCACCCCGGGGGACCCCATGAGCGAGCAGACCACCACCGACGAGCAGGACCCGGTCCTCTACGAGGTCGCCGACCACGTCGCCACCATCACCCTCAACCGACCGCACCGGCGCAACGCCATCTCGGTGAGGATGCTCCAGCAGCTCGGCGAGGTGCTCACCGAGGCCGACGACTCCCGCGACGTCCGGGCCATCGTGCTCACGGGCGCCGGCAAGGGGTTCTGCTCCGGCCTCGACATCAAGGACGCGATGTCGGGCACGGGCATCGGCAGCGAGGGCAGCGGCAGCACGGTCCCGTGGCAGAACGCCCGCTCGCTGCCCACCTCGATCCTGTTCGAGATCGACACGCCCATCATCGCCGCCGTCAACGGCGCGGCCGCCGGCTACGGCCTCGACCTCGCCCTGGGCTGCGACATGCGGATCCTCGGCGAGTCGTCGCGCCTGCTCCCCGGCTTCGCCAAGCGCGGCGTCGTCCCCGAGTCGGGCGGCACCTGGTACCTGCCCCGGCTGGTCGGCTGGGCGAAGGCGGCCGAGATCGGCTTCCTCGGCCGCGACCTCGATGCCCAGCAGTCGCGGGAGATCGGCCTCGCGAACGCCGTCGTGCCCGACGACCAGCTGGTCGCCGAGGCGACGTCGTGGGCGAAGGAGATCGCCGGCAACGCGCCGCTCGCCATCCGGGCGATGAAGCGCCTCTACCGCCACGGCCTCACCGAGGACTTCCCGTCCCACACCCACCACGTGCTGCTCCAGACCATGCAGCTGTTCGGCACCAAGGACTTCTTCGAGGGCATCTCGAGCTTCGCCGAGGGCCGCGACCCCGACTTCCAGGGCCGCTGACCGGGCGGCTCCGCCGGGACGTTGTGCCCTGGCCCGGCGGAGCCGACCTGCGCAGGATGCGGGAGAAGCTGCTCGCGCGCCCCGGGAGGTCATCGTCGTGGTCACGGACCGGTTCATGACACCGACCGACGCATGGATCTGGTACCTCGAGCAGGACCCGCTCCTCCGGTTCACGGTCACCTCGGTGACGCTGCTCGACCGGTCCCCCGACTGGGACCGGCTGGTCGACCGGGTCGAGAAGTCCAGCCGGGGCGCCCCCCACTTCCGCGACCGGGTGGTGTCGTCGCCGTTGCGGCTCGCCCCGCCTCGGTGGGTGACCGACGACCGCTTCGACCTCGGCTACCACCTGCGCCGCGTGCGGGCGGCGGCGCCGGGGACGCTCGACTCGGTGCTCGAGCAGGCCCGGACGTGCGCGATGACGGGCCTCGACCGCAGCCGGCCGCTGTGGGAGGCGACCCTGGTGGAGGGGGTCGAGGGCGAGGGCGCCGCGATCGTCCTCAAGGCCCACCACTCGCTCACCGACGGCGTCGGCAGCATGCAGCTCGCGGTGATGCTGTTCGACCTCGAGCCCGACGCCGACCCGCAGGACTGGCCCGATCCGCCGGCGCCGGAGCCGCTGACGCGGCTCGGCCTCGCTCGCGACGCAGCCACGCACCACACCGCGCGGTTCGGCGGGTTCGCCGCCCGCGCCACCGCGAGCGCCCTCCGGCTCGCCCGCGACCCGGTCGCCGAGGCCGGCGGGTGGCTGCGCACGGTGGGATCGGTGGCCCGCATGGTCCGCCCGGTGGGCGACACCTTCTCGCCGGTCATGCGCGACCGGAGCACCTCGTGGCGGTTCCAGGTCCTCGACGTGCCGTTCGACGGCCTGCGCGCGGCCACCCAGGCCACAGGCACGACGCTGAACGACGGCTTCCTCGCCGGCATCACCGGCGGCATGCGCCGGTACCACGAGCAGCTCGGGCAACCCGTGGACCAGCTCCGCGTCGCCATGCCGATCAACATCCGCAAGCCGGGCGACCCCATCGGCGGCAACCGGGTGTCGATCATCCGGTACGCCGTGCCGGTCGGCGTGGCCGACCCGGCGGAGCGCCTGCCCCTGCTCCACGAGGCCGCGAAGCGGGCGCGGGAGGAGCCGGCCGTGCCGCACACGGAGGGGGTCCTGGACGCCGTCGCGCCGGTCACGCCGCTGGCGGTGCGCTCGATGGCGGTCCACATGGACTTCGGGGCGAGCAACGTCCCCGGACCGACCTTCCCCGTGCACCTCGCCGGCGCCGAGGTCGTTCGCCTCTACCCGTTCGGGCCCACGGGCGGCTCGGCGGTGAACATCACGCTCCTCTCCTACCGCGGGACCTGCTGCATCGGCGTCAACAGCGACGTCGCCGCCATCCCGGACGGCGAGCGGTTCCTCGCCTGCCTCGCCGAGGGTTTCGACGAGGTGCTGGCGCTCGGCGGGTCGGGCGAGCGAGCGGTCGCCGGCGGGCTCCGCGCCCGGGCGCCGGCCACCCGCGTGACCGCCTGACCGCCGGCCGCCCGGCCTACAGCAACCCCGGGTTGATCTCCTCGGCCTCCTCGGCGAGGGCGAGCCAGCGCTCCTCGGCCTCGTCGAGGGTGCGCTGGGCGACGTCGAGCTCGGCGCCCAGCGCATGCAGGCGCTGGTGGTCGCCGATGGCGCCCTCGAGCTGGGCGGCGATGCGGTCGCGGGCCTCGACGGCCTTGCGCAGCGCCCGCTCGGCCTCGTTCAGCTGGCGGCGGATGGTGGACGGCGTCTTGGACGGCGCCCCCGCCGGCGTCGGCCCGGCATCCGAGCGCTCGGCCCCGGGCTTCGCGGCGGGTGCCGCCGACCTCGCCGCCGCCTTCCCGCGGACGCGGGCACCGGTGACCTCGGCCAGGTAGGCGGCGAGCCCACCGGGCCGCCGGGCGGCGTGGCCGTGACCGTCGACGACGAGCACGTCGGTGACCGTGCGCTCCAGCAGGGCGCGGTCGTGCGACACCACGACGAGCGCGCCGGGCCACTCGTCGAGGAAGTCCTCGAGGATGCGGAGCGTGTCGAGGTCGAGGTCGTTGGTGGGCTCG
>DASTYO010000007.1:0-38956 GCA_035764875.1 Acidimicrobiales bacterium
CGTGCACCTCCAGGCGCCGGAGGCGCCGTGGGTGAAGCGGGCCACCGGCGTGTCCGACGCCGACCTGGTGCTGCACGAGAGCGGCGACGTCGTGATGGTGGGCGACATCCCGATCACGCTGATGCACACTCCGGGCCACACGCCGGGCAGCCAGTGCTTCTTCGTCGACGGCCGGCTGGTGGCCGGCGACACCTTGTTCCTCGAGGGTTGCGGTCGCACCGACCTGCCCGGCGGCGATCCCGAGGCGCTCTACGAATCGCTCACCCAGAAGCTGGCGAAGGTGCCCGACGACGCGACCCTGTTCCCCGGGCACCTGTACTCGGCCGAGCCGTCGGCCGACATGGCCACCGTGCGGCGCTTCAACATGGTGTACCAGCCCAAGGACAAGCAGACGTTCCTGCGCATGTTCGGCCGCTGACGCCGTCAGGCCAGCAGGTCGAGCACGCCGCCGCCCGTGAGGGCGATCACCACCGTGGGCGGGATCAGCCCCACGAACGTGCCGGCCAGCACGGTGCGCATCGGCATGCGGGTGAGGCCGCAGAGCCAGTCGACCGGCTGGAGCAGGAACGTGACGCTGCGCAGCGCGACCACCGCCCAGAAGCCGTGCTCGCAGAGCCGGGCCTCGAGGCGCTGGAGGCGGGGCGGCAGCCGGCGGGCCACGGCGTCGCGCCCGAGCCGGCGGGCGCCCACGATGCCGATGGCGCTGGCGAGGAACCCGCCCACCAGCGACAGCACAACGCCGCCCACCGTGCCGAACAGCGTGGTGGCGGGGATGACGAACAGCAGTCCGGGGACGTTCAGGGGCACGAGCGCCACCATCAGCCCGACGAAGACCAGCGGTCCCCAGATCCCCGCGCCCTCCACGGTGTCGCGCAGCTGGTCCTGGTCGGTGAACCGGCCGATCACCCCGGACAGCACCACGGCGACGACGACGCCGACCACGGCGAGGGCGACCAGGGCCCGCAGCAGCCGGCGGCCGGTGGGCGGGCGCGTGATCGGCCCGGCTGGGGGCGACAGCTCCATGGCCCCCTCTTCGCCGCCGTGCCAGGGTGTTCCTGCCGGTAACAGCAGGTGGGACCTGGCGCCACCGGTACCGTCGCCGCCATGAGCGACGAGATCCTCGACGTCGACCTGCTGGCCTTCGAGCGGGGGGACGCCGCCGCCCGGCGAGCCGTCGTCGACGGGGTCATGCGCAGCCTGGCGACCGGGTTCGTGTACACGGCGACCGACCTGTCCGAGACGATGCTCGACGACGCCTACGGGATGCTCGAGCGGTTCTTCTCGATGGACCAGGACCGCAAGGACCGGTGGATCGCGCCCGGCACGCACGGCCAGGCCGGCTACACCGGGCTGCTGGTCGAGACGGCGGCCACGTCGGACGTGCCGGACTGGAAGGAGATGCTGAACTGGGGGCCCACGGTGCCCGAGGGCCATCCGATGCGGCGCAAGTACCCGCACCGGTTCCACGACCCGGTGCTGCCCGAGGCCGACGTGCCCGGCATCACGAAGGTGCTCACCGAGTTCCACGAGCGGGTGTTCGACACCCAGCGCCGGTTCCTGCGGATCATCGCCCTCGGCCTCGGCGCCGACGAGCGCTTCTTCGACGGCATCCTCCAGGACGGGCCGGTGCTGAACCGGGCGATCCGCTACCCACCGATGTCGAGCGCGCCCGACGCACCCCACGTCTGGGCCGGCGCCCACGCCGACATCAACCTCACCACGGTCCTGCCCCGGGCCACCGAGAAGGGCCTGCAGGTGCGGACGAAGGCGGCCACGGACGACACCGAGGCCGTGTGGGTCGACGCGGCTCCGCCCGAGGGGCACGTCATCCTCAACACCGGCATCATGCTGGAGCGCCTGTCGAACGGGATCATCCCGTCGGGCTGGCACCGGGTGGTGGCCGATCCCGGCCACGACGGCGAGCGGTACTCCGTGGTGCAGTTCTGCCACCCCACGCCGTGGACGATCCTCGCCCCGCTGCCGTCCGCGGTCACGCCCGAGCACCCGGCCCGCTTCGCCGGCATCGAGGCCGCCGACCTGCTCGACCAGGTGCTCTACGAGATCAACCTGGTCGAGGACGCCCGACGGGTCGACTGACCCCGGGCGCGCCACCGGCGCCGGTGGGAGCCGGCGCCGGTGCGGTGCGCGTCGTGGGCCGACCGGGCGGAGGCCCGGCCGGACGCCTCGGGAGCTGCCTCAGGAGTTGACGGCGTCCTTGAAGCCCTTGCCGACCTTCACCTTGGGCACGTCGGCCGCCGGGATCTGCAGGGCCTCACCGGTCTGGGGGTTCTTGCCCGTGCGGGCGGCACGGTGCCCCTTCTCGAAGGTGAGGAAGCCGGGCAGCGAGACCTTGCCGCCCGCCTTGACCTCGGCGACGATGGTGTCCTCGAGCGCCGAGACGACGGCCGAGACCTGCGACTTGGACAGGTCGGTGTCGGCGGCAAGCTTGTCGATGAGCTCTGTCTTGTTCATGGGTTCGTTGTCCTCCAAGGGTTGGGCCCGGCTCCAGTCTCCGACGTGCGGAGCCGGAAATCGCGGATCCTCGCGCGTTCCTGGCACGGCGCGCGCCAGGACCTGGGGTCGGGCCGGGGGAGCAGGGTCTGTACCCGGACCCTCCCGCACGTAGCCTCGACCCCATGGCCGACCCGACCGACCTCTCCGAGAAGCCCCACGTCTACGTCCCGCCCGGCGAGATCCCGCCCATCAAGCTGATGGTCGAGGACATCGTGGAGGGCGAGGGTCCCACCGCCGCCAGCGGCGACACCGTCGACGTGCACTACGTCGGCGTGTCCTGGAAGACGCGCAAGCAGTTCGACGCCTCCTGGGACCGGGGCGAGGCCTTCTCGTTCAAGCTCGGCGCCGGCATGGTCATCAGCGGCTGGGACGAGGGCGTGCAGGGCATGAAGGTCGGTGGCCGCCGGCGGCTGGTGCTCCCGCCCGACAAGGCCTACGGCAAGCAGGGCGCCGGCGGGGTCATCGGCCCGAACGAGACCCTGGTCTTCGTCGTCGACCTGCTCGGCATCCGCTGATCCCGTGCCCACCGTCGCACGCGACACGCCGATCGGCCGGGACGAGCTCCTGGCGTTCATCCGGCCCCGCCACCGCCTGGTCCTCGGCACGTTCCGCCGGGACGGCCGGGTGCAGCTCAGCCCGGTCACGGGCGGCGTCGACGCCGAGGGCCGCATCGTCGTGTCGAGCTACCCGGAGCGGGCGAAGTCGAAGAACCTGCGGCGCGACCCCCGGGCCACGGTCCTGTTCCTGTCCGACGACTTCGGCGACGAGTGGGTGCAGGTCGACGGCACCGGCGAGGTCCTCGACCTCCCGGACGCCCTCGAGCCGCTGTGCGACTACTACCGCTCGATCAGCGGCGAGCACCCCGACTGGGACGAGTACCGGGGGGCGATGGTGCGCCAGGGCAAGGTCCTGCTGCGCATCGCCATCGAGGACTGGGGCCCGGTGAGCCGGGGCGGGTTCCCCGCCCGCCTCCTCGACGACTGACCGCCGGTTCTGGCCCACCGATCTGCCACCAGGTGGTCGATCTCGTGGGCCAGAACGGGTGGCGTGGTGGGGCTGTCGGTGGGGGTCGGTACGGTCGACAGGATGCGCATCGCGCCCTCCACCGAGGCCACGTTCGTGGCGGGCCGCCACGGCCGCGACGGTGCGGTCGCGCTGTGGGCGCCCGACGACGAGGGCATCGACCGGCGCGGCGAGGTCACGGTGGTGCTGGCGGAGGGGCTGCGCACCGTGCCGGCCGACCTGGTGCCGGTCGGTGAGGCGGTCGCCACGCTGGCCGCCCTGCCCGCGGCCTCCGAGGTGCGCCCGTCGGTGCGGGCCTGGTCGGTCGCCACCCGGCTGGCGCTCGACGCCATCAGCCGCGGCCGCCTGCTGCCCGCCGTCGCCGCCGACGGGGCCGACACCTGGCGGCTCGGCCCGCTCGATCCGGCCGACCGCACCCGCATCACACAGCTGGCCGAGGCGCTGCCGCCCGCCGCCCACGCCACGCCGGCGCCCGACCCGTCGGCCGGCGAGGCCCCCCGCCTCACCGCGCCCCACCTCACCGCCACCCAGTTCCTCGACGCCGTGGCCGACGCGTTCGTCCGCACCGCGGCCGCCCCGGCGACGGTGGGGTTCGAGGCCTTCGCCGCCCCCCACGTCACCGACGTGTCCGGCGCCCAGTCGTGGCTCCAGTCCACGGTGGCCGGCACCGCCAGCGACACCGCGCCCGGTCTGCGCATCGACCTGCCCGCGGGCCCCGACGACCCCGTCCGCGCCGTGCTGCAGGTGCAGAGCCGGCTCGACCCCAGCCTCGTGCTCGACGCGGCCGAGCTGTGGCGGGCACCGGCCGCGGTGGTCGCACGCTTCGGCGCCGACGTCGAGACCGACCTGCTGCTCGCCCTGCGGGCCGCCGCCCGGGTGTGGCCGCCGGTCGAGCGCCTCCTCGAGGAGGCCGCGCCCGAGGCGCTGCTGCTCGAGGACGCCGAGGTCGAGGAGCTGTTCGGCCCGGTGGCCGACGACCTCGCCGCCGCCGGCCTGCCGGTGCTGTGGCCGGCAGAGGTGCTCCGGCCGGTGGAGCTGCGGCCGGTCATCGGCACGCCCGCGCCCGATGGCCAGGGCGGCGGCGCCGGCCTCGACCTCACGGCGCTCGGCGAGATGCGCTGGCACGCCACCGTCGACGGCGGCGAGCTCACCGAGGCCGAGCTGCTCCAGCTCGCCGAGGCCAAGCGCCCGGTGGTGCGGCTGCGCGGCCGCTGGGTGCGAGCCGACCCCGACCGGCTCCGCCGCCTGTCCGAGCGCACCCCGGTGGCCGCGGGCGACGTCCTCGCCGCCGCGCTGTCCGGCACCGTCACGGTCGACGGCGACACGGTCACCGCCGAGGTCGACGCGCCGCTGCGCCGCCTCGCCGAGCGGCTGCGCAGCATCGACACCGTCCGGGCCCACCCCGCGCCGCCCGGCCTCCACGCCACGCTGCGCCCGTACCAGGAGCGGGGCCTGGCCTGGCTGGCCGAGATGGCGTCGCTCGGCCTCGGGGGCGTGCTGGCCGACGACATGGGCCTGGGCAAGACGATCCAGGTCCTCGCCCTCCACCTGCTGCGGCGCGGCTCGGGGCCCACCCTCATCGTCTGCCCGGCGTCGCTGCTCGGGAACTGGCAGCGGGAGGCGGCCCGGTTCTGCCCGGACGTACCGGTGCGCCGGTACCACGGGGCCGATCGCAGCCTCGACGGCCTCGCCGACGACGAGCTCGTCGTGGCCACCTACGGCATCGTCCGCCGCGACGCCGAGGTCCTGGCCGAACAGGGCTGGGACCTGGTGGTGGCCGACGAAGCCCAGGCCGTCAAGAACCCGCTGTCCCGCACCGCCCGGGCCGTCCGCACGCTGCCGGCCAACGCCCGCTTCGCGCTCACGGGGACGCCGGTCGAGAACCGCCTGGCCGACCTGTGGGCCCTGCTCGACTTCACCACCCCGGGCCTGCTCGGCCGGCTCGACACGTTCCAGCAGCACGTGGCCACGCCCATCGAGCGCGAGCGCGACGAGGAGGCCACCGCCCGCCTCGCCGCCCTGGTGCGGCCGTTCCTGCTCCGCCGGCGCAAGACCGACCCCGAGATCGCGCCCGACCTGCCACCGAAGACCGAGACCGACCAGTTCGTCGGGCTCACCACCGAGCAGGCCACCCTCTACAAGGCGGTGGTCACCGAGCTGCTCGACGACGTCGCCGAGGCCGAGGGCATCAGCCGCCGGGGCCTGGTGCTCAAGCTGCTCACCGCGCTCAAGCAGATCTGCAACCACCCGGCCCAGTACCTCGACCAGGACGGCCCCGTGCACGGCCGCTCGGGGAAGCTGGAGGCGGTCACCGAGATCGTGGAGACCGTCATCGCCGAGGGCGACTCCGTCCTGCTGTTCACCCAGTACGTGCGCATGGGCCACCTGCTCACCCGCCACCTGGAGACCCTCGATCTGCCCGTGCAGTTCCTGCACGGCGGCACCCCCGTGCCCGCCCGCGAGGGCCTGGTCGACCAGTTCCAGCACGGCGGGCCCATGGTGTTCGTGATCTCCCTGCAGGCCGGCGGCACCGGACTCAACCTCACACGCGCCACGCACGTCATCCACTACGACCGCTGGTGGAACCCGGCGGTCGAGGACCAGGCGAGCGACCGGGCGTGGCGCATCGGCCAGGACCGCCCCGTCCAGGTGCACCGCATGGTGTGCGAGGGCACGCTCGAGGAGCGCATCGCCCGCCTCCTCGAGGCCAAGCGGGGCCTGGCCGAGTCGGTCGTGGGCGGGGGCGAGTCGTGGGTGTCCGAGCTGTCCGACGACGAGCTCGCCGCGCTGGTCGAGCTCGGGCAGGTCGATCCCTGATGGCGAAGGACTTCGGCACGACCTGGTGGGGCGAGGCCTGGCTCGACGCGCTCGAGGGCATCGCCGGCGGGCGGGGCAGCCGTCTGGCGCGGGGCCGGCGGTGGGCCAAGGCCAACCGCGGCGCCGACCTGCACATCGAACCGGGCGGGGTGAACGCCTGGGTCCAGGCCGACCGCGACGAGCCCCACGAGGTGCACGTCGGCATCCGGCCCTTCCGCGACGACGAGTGGGACACCGTGCTCGACGCCATCGCCGCCAAGGCGGCACACGCCGCCGCCCTGCTCGACGGCGAGCTCGATCCGGGCATCGTCGCCGACGCCCAGGCGGTGGAGGTCGACCTGCTCCCCCGCCCGCGCGATCTGCGCACCGTGTGCACCTGCCCCGACGACGTCGAGCCCTGCGAGCACGCCGCCGCCGTCTGCCACCTGCTGGCCGACGCCCTCGACGACGACCCGTTCGTGCTGCTGCTCCTGCGGGGCCGACGGCGCGACGAGGTGCTCGACGAGGTGCGCCGCCGGCGGGGCGGCGGCGTCGTCGAAGACGCCGGAGCCGAGCGGACGTCCAGCCCGGCCACCGGGATCGACGCCGCCGAGGCGTGGCACCGCCAGCTCTCGCCCCTCCCCCACGTGCCCATCGTCGCCAACGCCCCGGGCCGGCCCGCGGCGTGGCCGAGCGACCCGCCGGCCCACGCGCCCTTCGACGGCCCCGGCCTGCGCACGCTCGTGGCCGACGCTGCCCGTCGGGCTTGGGAGCTGTGCGCCGGCACGGTCGACACCGGCCTCGAGCTCGACGAGCGGTCCGACCTCGCCCGCCGGGCCGTCGGCGCCTCGCCGGCCGTGAAGGAGCGGCTGGCCGCGCACAGCGGGATCGCCACCGTCGACCTCGACGTGCTGGCCGCCGCGTGGCAGTTCGCCGGCGCCGCGGGCGTGCGGGCTCACGACGAGCCCCGCTGGAACCCGCCGCCGCTCGAGATGGCCCGGGCCCGCGACCTCGTCATCGACGCCGGCATGGTCGCCCGGCGCGTCCACATCTCCGGCAACCGCATCACCGCCGAGGGCCGGGTGCAGCTTCGGCGGAGCCGGGACGGGCGCTGGTACCTGTTCACCAAGAGCACGGGACGGTGGGCGATGGCCGCCCCGCCCGAAGACGACGTGGACGACCTGCTGGACCACGACGTCCGCGGCTGAACCAGCCGCCCTCCCGCCCCGGGGAGGAGATCAGGTGCCGTTGCACGAAGTGGTCAGGGGAACCACGAGGTCGCGCACCGCGCCGGCCACCACAGCAGTCGAACGGCACGGGGGTCAGCGCGTGCGCACGTCATCACCACGGATCCGGCGGCTGGGCGTCGGCGCCCTGCTCGCGCTGGCGCCGCTCCAGGTGCTGGCGCTGGCCGTGGGGGAGGCTCCGGCCGACGGTCCCGCGCCGCGCTCGGCGCCTTCGGAGCTCCGCGTGGGCACCGCGGCACCTCGGCCCGAGCCCGCCGTGCCGGAAGCCGCCGGGCAGCCGGTGGTCGGCGAGTCGGCGGCCGCGGCGACGGTGCCGGCGCTGGTCACCGAGTCCGACGATCCGCCCGCCGCCGCACCGCGAGCTGCCACCACGAGGGCCGCCGCGGCCAGCGCCGGACCAGCCACCTTCGCCGACCGCCACCCCGCGCAGGTCTCCGCCGTGCAGGACCCCCGCCGTCCCGAGACCACTCGGTGGGCGCTGCTCATCGGCATCAACGAGCACCTCGGCCGGGTGGGCGACAACGTCGGGTCGCGCCAGGACGCCGAAGACCTCCGCCAGGTGCTCCTCGCAAACGGCTGGCGCGACGACCACATCCTGCTGCTCACCGACACCGACGCCACCCGGGCCGCCATCGTCGAGGGCATCGCCTGGCTGGCCTCCAAGACCGATCGCGACTCGGTTGCGGTGTTCCACTACTCCGGGCACTCCAAGAAGTGGTACGGCCAGGACCACGACGGCGACGGCGAGGTCACCGACGAGGGGCTGTGGCCCACCGACGACCGGTTCATCCCCGACTCCGAGCTGGTCGCGCTGATGGACGGCGTGGCGCCCCACGCCCTGTGGATGAGCTTCGCCACCTGCAACGCCGCCGGCTTCGCCGACCCCGGCCTGGCCCGGCCCGGCCGGGTGCTCACGTTCTCCTCCGGTGAGCCCCAGAAGTCCTACGAGCACCCGGGCTGGCAGAACTCGGTCTGGGGTTGGTGGCTGGTCGACCAGGGGATGGCCGGCGGACGAGGCGACCTCGACGGCGACGGCCGGGTCACCGTGGAGGAGGCCTGGGCGTGGGCCCGCCCGCGCGCCAGCGAGTACACCCGCGGCCAGTCCCACGGCCCCCAGGACGCGGTGATGGTCGACCTGGTCGACGGCGACTTCGACCTCGTGATCCCCGGCATCGCCCCGGCCCGGCCGGGCGCCGCCACCGCCGAGCAGCCGCCGACTGCTCCGCCGGCGGGCGACGCGCCGGCGCCCCAGCAGCCGGCACCCGAGCAGCCCGCACCCGAGCAGCCCGCACCCGACGAGCCCGAGCGCGACGGCCTCTGCCTGCTCTGCGGAGGCTGAGCCCACCCGCACGGCAGCCCGGGGCGGACCAGAATGCCCGGGTGCCCCTCGATCTGGACCGGATCCGGGCCGACACGCCTGGTGTCGCCCACGTCGCCCACCTCAACAACGCCGGCGCCGCCCTCCCGCCCCGAGCCGTCACCGACACGGTGATCGCCCACCTCGAGCGGGAGGCCACCATCGGCGGGTACGAGGCGGCGGCCGAGGCCGCCGAGCGGACGGCGGCGGTGTACGACTCGATCGCCCGACTGGTCGGCGCCGACCGCCAGGAGATCGCCGTGGTCGAGAACGCCACCCGGGCTTGGGACATGGCCGTCTACGGCTACCCGTTCCGCGCCGGCGACCGCGTGCTCACCGCCCGCTCGGAGTACGCCAGCAACGCCATCGCGCTGCTCCAGCTGCGCCGCCACCACGACCTCGAGATCGTGGTGGTCGACGACGACGAGCACGGCCAGATCGACCTCGACGCCCTCGATGCCGAGCTGGAGCGGGGCGCGGCCATGGTGGCCCTCACCCACGTGCCGACCAACGGTGGCCTCGTCAACCCGGCCGCCGAGGTCGGGGCCCGCTGCCGGGCGCACGGCACCTACTACGTGCTCGACGCCTGCCAGGCCGCCGGGCAGCTGCCCCTCGACGTCGACGAGCTCGGCTGCGACGCCCTCGCCGCCACCGGCCGCAAGTTCCTGCGTGGACCACGCGGCACCGGGTTCCTGTACGTGCGCGACCAGTGGATCGGCCGGCTGGAGCCGCCGGTGCTCGACCTGCTGTCGGCCCAGTGGACCGCGCCCGACCGGTACGAGATCCGCGCCGACGCGGTCCGCTTCGAGACGTGGGAGAGCAGCTACGCCGGCCGGCTCGGCCTCGGCGCCGCTGTCGACTACGCGCTCGAGGTCGGCGTGGACGCCGGGTGGGAGCGGCTGCGCAACCTGGGCGCCCGGCTGCGCGAGCAGCTCGGTGCGCTGGCGAAGGTCACCGTGCACGACAAGGGCGCCCTGCGGGGAGGCATCGTCACGTTCACCGTGGAGGGCACCGACTCGATGGTGGTGCACGCCGCGCTCGAGGCTGCCGGCGTGAACACGTCGGTCACCAACCCCGCCCACGGGCACTTCGACGGGCGGGGCCTGCCCGGACTCGTGCGGGCGTCGGTGCACTACTACAACACCGAGGACGAGCTGGACCGCCTGGTGGACGTGGTCGCCGGCCTCTGACCCGCAGCCCACACCTTCCTGGCAGCACCACCTCCGGTCGGGGATCGGGCGGCGTGGTGCCAGAACGGGTGCGGGGTCAGCTCACTGGAGGAACGCGGCCAGGGGGTCGCCGGCCGACTCCTCGGCCACGCGCTCGATGTCGGCCTCGATGGTGGTGGCCCCGCGGGCCATGAGCAGGCCGCCGATGATGCCCGTGGGGGCGAGCGAGGCGAGGCCCCAGCGGATGTCGGTGGCCTCGGTGATCGCGCCCACGATGACGCCGCCCGCGATGCCGCCCATGACCGCGACCATGAGCCCGAGCAGGGAGAACATGAGGGGCCGCAGGCGGGGCGGGCTGATGGCCGACAGGGCGGTGTAGAGCGGGGCGATGCCGACCTGCAGCGCGAACAGCCCCACCCACGCGGCGGGCACGAACATCCACACGGTCGGCAGGAACACGGCGCCGGCGAGCAGCACCGAGAAGCCGGCGATGGCCCCGCCGACGATGCGCACGGCCTGCGATGGCGAGCGGGCGAAGATGCGCTCGCCCACGTTGCCGCCGACCAGCGTGCCGAGCAGCGCGGCGCTGGCGGTGATCATGCCGATGACGGCGCGGCCGTCGGCATCGATG
The DNA here is from genome assembly GCA_035764875.1 of Acidimicrobiales bacterium. Classification (GTDB taxonomy): domain Bacteria; phylum Actinomycetota; class Acidimicrobiia; order Acidimicrobiales; family Salinilacustritrichaceae; genus Salinilacustrithrix. Next base: position 10,738 of record DASTYO010000007.1, read on the forward strand.
CCGTACTGGCGCTCCAGGAAGATGTTCACGAACGCCAGCACCCCGACGAGGCCGAAGCCGAGCACGCCGATGCCCAGGATCTGGCGCTTGAACGTGGGGATGGTGAGCAGGCGGGTGGCGGCCTGGCGGAAGGTCATCCCGGACGGCGCGCCGGTGACGGTCAGCGTGGCGCCGGCCAGGCCGCGCACCATCTGCTGCTCGGGCTCCTTCAGCTTCAGGCTGGCGACCAGGGCGACGACCGACGGGACGGTGAGCACGGGGAACGCCCAGCGCCAGATGTCGTCGCCGTCGCCGGCGAAGAACGCGATGGCGAACGCGAGCGCCGGGCCGAGCAGGGCGCCGAGCGGGTTGGCCGCGCCGTGCACGGCGAGGATCCGGTTCCACGCCATGGGCGGGTAGTAGTCGGTGAGCAGCGACTTGCCGACCGGCTCCACCCCCGACTTGCCGATGCCGACGCCGAAGCGGGCCAGGAAGAACAGCGGCAGCTTGATCGCGAAGGTGGTGGCGAAGCTCATCACCGACCAGGCGACGGCGGACCAGCGCAGGATCCGCCCCCGGTCGACCTTCGTGCCGAGGTACCCGATGGGCACCGCGAGCAGGACCAGGGCGGTGACCTGCACGCCGACGAGCAGGCCGAAGGTGGCGTCGCTCATCCCGAAGTAGCGCTGGACGTTCGGGCCGAACACCCCGAGCACCGCCCGGTCGAGCTCGTCGACCACGTTGAGCATCGTGATGATGACCAGCGGGTACCAGCCGCCGGCGGCGGCGATGTGGCGCAGCGGCGGGCCGTCGCCGGGCGACAGGAGCGCCTTGGCCCGCGCCCAGCGGGTGGGCGCCGGCGGCGGCGGGTCCGACGCCGCCGACGGCTCGGCCGGCGTCAGGACGATGTGCTCCCCGGTCAAGGTGTCGTCAGCCACCCGCTCCCCCAGCATCACTCGGCAGTTCTCGCAGGGTTCGGCGTGGCGCCGGAGGTCTCCTGCCGCAGGTGACGCCAGTCACCCGGCGGTCAGATCGCAGCGAGGAAGCGGGCGAGGTGCGGGTTGACCTCGTCGGCGTGGGTGAGGTTCGGGGCGTGCGCCGCGCCCTCGATGGGCACGAGGTCGCGGCAGTCGGCGAGGCCGGCGCGCAGGAGCTCGGCCTTCTCGATGGGGATGGCCGTGTCGGCGGTGCCGTGGATGATGAGGGCCGGGCAGGTGATCTCGCCGAGGCGGTCGGTGATGTCGTCGCGACCCAGCAGCGCACCGGCCGGAGCGACGATGCGCGACGGCTCGTCGGCCATCCACTTCGCCTTCCACTCGGCCTGCAGCCCGGGCTCGCCGATGATGAGCCCACCGACGACGTCGAACACGTCGCTGCGGGTGTCGTGGTCGCCGTGGGCGAGCGCCTCCACCATCTGCTCGTAGGACTCGAGAACCTCCGGGTCCTCGGTGCCCGACTGGGTGTCGATGAGGATGAGCGCCCGCACCCGGTCGGGGTGGGCGAGGGCGGCGCGCAGCGACAGGAAGCCGCCCTGGGACATGCCGGCGAAGACCGCCTGGTCGATGTTGAGGTGGTCGAGCAGCGCCACGGCGTCGTCGGCGGAGTCCCAGTACGTGAACGATCCCGTGGACTCGGTGCGCCCGAAGCCCCGCTGGTCCCAGCGGACGTGGCGGTGCTCGGGCAGGCCGGCCACCTGGGGATCGAACATGGTGCGGTCCATCAAGAAGCCGTGGCTCCAGATGATGGGGGGCCCGTCGCCGTCGCTGTCCTCGTAGGAGATGCGGACGTGGTCGCGCTCGAAGAAGGCCATGCGCGGACGGTACCCGCCGCTCTCAGCGGCGGGGGCGGCGGGTCATGATCGTCAGCGGCGGCCCGTCGCCCCCGCAGCGGTAGGCGTCGACCGCCACGAAGCCGTGGCGCTCGTAGAACGGCACGTTGCGCTCGTTCGAGGACTCGAGGTGGGCGACCAGGCCCATCCGGTCGCAGTCGGCGAGCGCGGGGGCGAGCAGCGTGGCGCCGTGCCCACGCGACTGCCGGTCGGGCGCGACGCCGAGGATGCCGAGGTACAGGTGCGGTTCGGCCGGGCGGTGCTCGTGCGTGCGGGCCAGCTCGCCGAGCCGGGGGACGAGCTCGTCGCCCAGGTGGGGGCCGAGCGCGGCCAGCAGGTCCTGCGCGCGCTCGCCCCGGAGCACCTCGCGACCCGGCGGCGCCCACATCGCCGCGCCGGCGATGCCGCCCGTGTCGGCCACGACGTGCAGGTGCCCGAGCCAGAAGTAGTCCTCCACGAAGATCTCGAACAGCGCCCGCTGGCCGGCCGCCGGGTCGGCGGCCGGGGCGAACAGCCAGCGCTGCACCGGATCGTCGGCGAACGCGGCCACGAGCACGTCGATCACCGCCGGCAGGTCGGCGGGCAGGGCGTGCACGGCGGCGTCCATGGGGCGGCAGCGTACGAGGGCGGGCGACGGGTGCACCCAGCCGTGCCCGGCCGCGCTCGCGCCGAGCCGCCGTATCGTCGGCACATGCGCATCGCGTTCGGCACCGACGAACGGACCGCGGTCACCGACGCCGTCGAGGCGTGGCTGGCCGGGCACGGCCACGAGGTCGTCGTGCCCGCCGAGCGGGGCGGGCCCTGGCCCGACGTCGGCGCCGCCGTCGGCCTCGCCGTGGCCGAGGGCCGGGCCGACCGCGGCGTGGTGTGCTGCTGGACCGGCACCGGGGTGTCGATCGCCGCGAACAAGGTGCCGGGCGTGCGGGCGGCGCTGTGCACCGACCGCGGCACGGCCGAGGGCGCCCGGCGGTGGAACGACGCCAACGTGCTCGCCTTCGGGCTCCGCCTCACCACCGAAGCGGTGGCCGAGGAGCTGCTCGAGGCGTTCCTCACCACCGAGCCCGATCCCGACGAGCTGGCCGAGATCGCCAAGCTCGCGGAGGCCGATCAGCAGGCCGCGAGGTAGATCGGGGGCGAGATGCCGACGTCGTGGGCGTCGCCGGCGGGGTCGAGCACGACGACGTGGTCGAGGTAGCCCCGGGTGCCGGCCGGGACGGCGTGGGTGGTGGTCTGGCGACCGTCGCCGGTGCGATCGGGGTGGAAGACGCCGTCGAAGGTGATGTTGCGCGAGCCGGAGAACGTGAACGAGATGGTGTGCACGGCCTGCCCGTCGACCACCCGGCACCCGTCGTGGCCGGCGTCCACCAGGAACGGCTTGCGGAACTCGAGGTCGCTGCGGGGGGCTGCCGGCGTCGACGTCGTGGTCGTGGTGGTCGGCGGCGGTGCCGTCGTGGTCGTCGTGGTCGTCGTGGTGGGCGCGGCGGTGGTGGAGGTCGACGGGGCGACCGTGGTGGGGGCGGCCGCCGGCACGGCGGTGGTGGTCGTGGTGGCCTCCGCGTCGGCCGCCTGGGCGGCGGCGGTGTCGGCGCTGCTCTCGACCACCAGCTGCCGGTACCCCACGAAGGAGGCCCCCACGAGGGCTGCCACCGCGAGCACCGGCCCGGCCCGGCGCGCCGCCGCGCCGACAGGCAGGCGGCGGCGGGCGGGGGCGTCGGGCCGGAGCAGCTCCTCGAGGAACGACCCCGGATCGTCGACCTCGTGCGCGAACTCCAGGTGGCCGAGGAGGGCCGTGCGGCCCAACACCGGCTTGCCGCACAGCGGGCACCCGTCTTCGCTGCTCATGTCGCTCCTCGCCTGCCCGATCGTCTGCGGAGAGCATCGGATCAGCGGGCGGGCTTCTTGACCACCTGCTCGCCCGGAACCGGCAGGGAAGCGGCGGAAGGGGCGGAACCGGCGGAACCGGTGCGCCCGGTCAGAGCGAGAGGCGGAGCCCGCCGGCCGCGGTCATCTGCTCGTAGAACGACTGCTCGTAGACCTGCTCGGGATCGGCGCGGACGCGCTCGTCGAGCACGCGGGCGTCGTCGCCCACGAGGATCCGCCAGCGCCCGGCGCGCACGCCGTCGAGGATGATCGTGGCCGCCTGCTCGGCCGTGGTGGGCGCGCCGTCCCGGAAGAGCTCGCCCTGCACCTGCAGGAAGCCGCGCAGCTCGTCGTCGGAGATCCCGGAGGTGTCGACGCCGCTGCGAGCGGCCGTCTCCCGCATCGCGGCGAGGTCCTCGGCGGTGAGGCTCTCGGGGGTGCGGCCGTGGATGGCGGCGGAGTTCAGCACGATCGAGGTGCCGATGTGGCCGGGCATGACCACGTGGGCCTGGACGTGGGGGGCGTTGACGCGCAGGTCGGTGATGAGGGCCTCGGTGAGCCCGCGGACGGCGAACTTCGCCGCGCTGTAGGCGGTGTGCGGCGTCTGCGGCCCGATGGACGCCCACAGGCCGTTCACGCTGGAGACGTTCACGAGGTGGCCGGCGTCGGCGGCGACGAGCAGCGGCAGGAAGGTGCGGCAGCCGTTGTAGACGCCGCCCCAGCAGACGCCGAACGTGCGCTCCCACGCCGCCCGGTCGTCGGTGAGGAACGAGCCGGCCCCGCCGATGCCGGCGTTGTTGAACACCAGGTGGACGTGGTCGGTGGCCAGCTCGGACAGCACGTGGTCGCGGAAGGCCTGCACCTGGGCCTCGTCGGAGACGTCGGCGACGAAGCTGGCGAAGCGGGTGCCCGCCGGCGCCTCCTTCTCGGCCAGCGACACGGTCTCGGCCATGGTCGCCTCGTTCACGTCGCACAGGGCGACGTGGCAGCCCTCGGCGGAGAGCTGGCGCACGAGCTCGCGGCCCATGCCGGTACCGCCACCGGTGACGACGGCGATGCGATCGGTGAACTGCTCCATGGTCTTCCCCCTGGGCCCTGCGGCCCCTCGGCACCGGCGCGGCCCCTTGACCGGCCGGTCAAGAGACTAGGCCGATCGGGTACCGCCCGCATCCCTCCTTCGCGCCGTTGCGGACGAGTCGGCGCTCGTCATCGTCGGTGGCACCGGCCTGCCAGTACCGTTGCCGCCCGATGACCGACGTGGAGCTGCGGCACCAGGTGCCGGACCACGGGCCGCCGACGGTCGTCGACGAGGAACCGCTCCCCCGCCGTCGACCGATCACGCCCCGGCGCCTGGCCCTGCTGGCCGGCCTGCTCTACGTGCCCTTCGTCGGGCTCGGCTACGGCACCGACGTCGACATCACGAACGTGCTGCGCAGCGGGCGGTCGCTGCTCGACGGCGAGTACCGCTACTCCCGCCCGCCCGGCGCCCTGCCCTACGAGGCGCTGGTGGGCGTGCTCGACCGCGTCGGCCCCGTCGCCATCAACCTGGCGAGCGCCGCCATGGCGGTCGGCCTGCTCCTGGCGCTGGCCCAGCTGGTCGCCGAGGAGCTCGGCGACCGGGCCGCCCGCATCGCCGTCGTCGTGGTCGCCACCCAGCCCTGGTTCTGGGTCGCCGCCACCTCGCTCGGCGACTACGTCTTCGCCCTCGGCTTCCTGCTGCTCGGGGTGCTCGCCGCCCGGCACGACCGGCGGGTCCTCGCCGGCTTCGCGTTCGCCACCGCCATCGCGTTCCGGTCGAGCTCGGCGCTGCTGGTGGCGGCGTACGTCCTCGCCGAGCTGTTCGCCATGCGCGAGCGCACGCCGGGGCTCCGCACCCGCTGGCGAGACGTCATCACCACCGGCGTGGTCACGGCGGTCGTCGGCCTCGCGTGGTTCGTGCCGTCGTGGCTCTCGGTCGGCCGCACCACCCGGTTCCTCCGCAACGAGTTCGAGACCACGGGGCTGCTGGCGCTGATCGGTCGGTGGGGCGTGAAGAACATCGCCTTCCTCGGCGTGTTCAGCATCGTGGTGCTGCTCGCCCTCACGCCGGTGCTCGTCGCCGGGCTGCGGCGGCTGCCCCACAGCCTGCTGGTCCGGTTCACGGTGCTGGTCGCCATCGCCGCCGAGCTGCTGTTCCTGCGCTTCCCGTGGAAGCCGGTGCACCTGCTGCCGGTGCTGCTCTGCATCGCCGTGCTCCTCGCCGCCAGCCCCCGGACCACCAACCGCCACGTCGCCGCCGTCGTCGTGTCCCAGGTGCTCCTCGCGTTCGTGTCGATCACGGTGGCCGAGCCCGACATCGCCGATGCCGCCACCACCGGCCGGCTCCACCTCGGCGTCGAGGCCGGCGTCGTCCTCAACGACCTCGACTGCCGGATCGACCCGCCCTTCGGGGAGGGCGGCTGGCCCGACCTCGACACGCCGGCGGCCGACTACGCCGCCATCGACGTGTTCACGTGCCAGGCCCGCTCGTGGCGCCCGGGCGGCATCCCCGAGGACTACGGGCAGGGCGCCTCCGAGGGGCGGACCCTCCCCACGCCCGAGCCCTGAGCGACCCCGCCCGGTTCCCTCGTCGCACTTCGACCGGATCCGGTCGGTTCCGGACCAGCGGAGTGGGATCAGCGGTCGGCGGTGTCGGCGAGGCGGCGCACCGCCTCCACCAGGCGGCGCACGGTGGGGTGGTCGGGCAGCCGGTCGACCAGCACCTCGGTGAGCGCCTCGTAGTACCAGCGCTGGTCCTCGGCCCGGCCGGTCGTGAAGCGCGACCACAGCTCGTCGCCCAGCTCGCGGTGGTCGTCGACGATGGAGGTGGCGTTGTGCAGCTTGTCGGCGGCCGCCACCACGAGGGACGCCTCGGGCTTCGTGCGGAGCGCGTCGAGGTAGGCCTCCTTCCGCTCGCGCCACGGGGCCTTGGCCACCCCGGCCGTGGTGTCGACGAGCGAGTCGGACAGGTCGGCGACGATGTCGGCCACCTCGGCGCCGAAGCGCTCGCGGATGTGGGCGAGGCGGCGCTCGCCGCCGTGGTCCTCGGCGGCGTCGTGCAGGTAGGCGGCGGCGACCTGCACCGGCGACCCGCCGTCCGCCGCGACGATCGCCGCCACCGGCGCGAGGTGGCCGTCGAAGTACGGCAGCCCCGTGCCCTTGCGCACGTCGCCGGCGTGCACCTCCTTCGCGTAGGCGGCGGCCCTGGCCACCAGCTCGTCGTCGGCCATGGCGCCACCCTGCCACCGCGCTCCGTCGCCGTGCTGCGCCGGCTGGCCACGTAACGTCTTCGCAATGGAGTGCGGTTGGGTGGCCGGCAGGCGGCGCGCGCGTCGCGCCCGCCGCACGCTCGTCGCCGCCGCCGTCGTGCTCGCCGTGGCCGCCGGTTCGTCGGGCCTGGCAGGCGGGCAGGAGCTCGACCCGAGCACCTCCACCACCGCGCCGGCCGACCCGTCGTCGTCGACGACGTCCACCACGGCACCGCCCAGCACCATCGTCCTCGAGGACGGCGACTTCGGCGTGGTGCCGCCCGGCGCCACACCGCCCGGCGCACCGCCCCCGGGCACCCCGCCGGAGGGCACGCCGCCCGGCGGCGTCCCGCCGGAGGGCCCGCTGCCACCGGGCGGCGAGGTCCCGCTGCCCGAGGAGCTCGCCGTCGTGATGCTCCCCGACCCCACCCCCGGTCTCAACGCCGCCCTCGCCGCCATCGACGTCTCCGGGGCTGAGCGCCGGCTCGTGGCGGCCGCGCTCCCCGTGCTCGCTGCCGAGGAGCGCACCGCCGTCGCCCGCACCGCGCTGCGCACCACCGTGGCGGCGCGGCGGGCCGCCACGGAGGCAGCCGTGGCCGCCAAGGACCGGCTGGGCGCGCTGGCGGTGAACGTGCTGATCTACGGCGACCCGGCCGGCCTGGAGCCCGCGGCCCGGCCCGAGGGCCTCGACGACCTCCGCGACCAGGTCCTGCGCGACATCGCCGCCGCCCACGTGGAGGCCGGCTACCAGGCGGCGACGGCCGAGCTCCGGGTCGCGATGGACGCCGAGGACGTCGCCATGCGGGGGGTGGCGGTGGCCGAACGAGCCCAGCACGCCGTCGAGCAGGCGCACCTGGCGGCCCGGGCCGACCTCGAACGGGCCATCGAGGAGGCGCGCGAGGCGCGCCGCCGGCTGGGCCCGGCCATCCTCGGCCCCGCGGTCCTCGAGTCGACCGACCTGGTCGCCTGGTACCGCACCTTCTACCCGGTCGACCCGCCGGTGGCGCCCATCGCCGACATCATCGAGGCGTACCTCGCCGTCGGGGCCGAGGAGGGCGTGGCCGGAGACATCGCCTTCGCCCAGGCGATCCTCGAGACCGGGGGGTTCCGCTCCGGCCACGCCGGCGGCTTCAACTTCGCCGGCATCGGCGCCTACGACCACTGCGCGCCGGTGTGCGGGTTCCGGTTCCCGGGCCTGGAGGCCGGCGTGCGCGCCCACCTCCACCTGCTGCGGGCCTACGCCGACCCCGGCCTCACGTCGGCGCGGCTGGCGGCGCCGCCCGACCGGCGGGTGGCGCCGGAGCGGCTGGGGGTGAAGGGGTGCTGCCCCCGCTGGACGGCGCTCACCGGCGTGTGGGCCACCGATCCGAACTACGACCGCAAGGTCCTCGGCATCTACCGGCTGATGGTCGAGACGGCGCGGGCACTGGATCGCCAGCAGCAGTGACGCGCCCTAGCGTGTCCCGGATGTCCGCCGTCGAAGTCGACCAGCTCGTCGTGCGCCACGGCGACCTGACGGCAGTCGACCGGGTCAGCTTCACCGTGTCCGCCGGCGAGGTCGTCGCCCTCCTGGGACCGAACGGCGCCGGCAAGACGAGCACGGTGGAGGTGCTCGAGGGCTACGGCCGCGCCGACTCCGGGCAGGTGCGGGTGCTCGGCCACGACCCGGCCACCGAGCACCGGCGCATCGTCGGGCGCATCGGGGTCATGCTCCAGGACGGCGGCGTCTACCCCGGCATCCGGCCGCCGGAGATGCTGCGCCTGCTCGCCGCGATGTACGACGACCCGCTCGACCCCGACGCGCTGCTGGCCCGGGTGGGGCTGGCCGACCGCGACCGGGCCACGTGGCGGCAGCTGTCGGGCGGCGAGCAGCAGCGGTTGAGCCTCGCCATGGCGCTCATCGGCCGTCCCGAGGTCGCGTTCCTCGACGAGCCCACTGCCGGCGTCGACGTGCGGGGCCGCCAGGTCATCCGCGAGCTGGTGCGCGAGCTGGCCGCCGGCGGCTGCGCCGTGGTGCTCTGCACCCACGAGCTCGACGAGGCCGAGAAGCTCGCCGACCGCGTCGTCATCGTCGACCGGGGGCGAGTGGTCGCCGAGGGCTCGCTCGCCGAGCTGCGGGCCCGCACGTCGGGCGACGTCCGGTTCTCCGCCGACCCCGAGCTCGACGTCGAGTCGCTGTCCCGCCACCTCGGCGCCACGGTCACCGAGCCGACGCCGGGCGAGTACGTCATCGCCGGCCGCCCCGACGCGCCGTTCGACTCGCACCTCGCCGCCAAGCTCACGGCGTGGCTCGCCAACCACGACATCGCGCTGGGCGACCTCCGGGCCGGCCGGCAGCGCCTCGAGGACGTCTTCCTCGTCCTCACCGCCGACGACTCCGAGCCCGACGTGCGCCGCGCCGTGGCGTCCGGGCACGAGCGACGCCGGGGCCGCCGTCGGCGGGCGGAGCGACGCCCGTGAAGGCGTTCCTGGCGCAGCTGCGCACCGAGATCGTGCTCACCCTGCGCAACAAGGAGTCGCTGCTGCTCACGCTCGGCATCCCGGTGGGGCTGCTGGTGTTCTTCGCCACCGTCGACGTGCTCCCGCTCGACGACGTGCTCGGGCCGGGCGAGGAACCCGTCGACGTGCTGGCGCCGGGCATCCTCGCGCTCGCCGTCATGTCGATGGCCATGACCGGCCTCGCCATCGCCACCGGGTTCGAGCGCAGCTACGGGGTGCTGAAGCGCCTCGGCACCACGCCGCTCGGCCGGCCCCGGCTGCTCGCGGCGAAGATCGCCGGCGTCGTGGTGATCGAGGCCATCCAGGCGGCGGTGCTCGTCCCGGTGGCCCTGCTCCTCGGCTGGGAGCCGTCGCTGTCGGCGCTGCCCCTCGTGGGGGCGGTGGTCCTCGGCACCACCGCCTTCGCCGGCCTGGGGCTGTGGATGGCCGGCACGCTGCGGGCCGAGATCACGCTCGCCCTCGCCAACGGCCTGTACCTCGTGCTCCTGCTGCTCGGCGGCTTCCTCGTCCCGTTGTCCGAGCTCCCGGATCCGCTGCGCCGCGTCGCCGAGGCGCTGCCCGCCTCCGCGCTGGTCGACCTCGTCACCGCCGGCTTCGGCGGCGTGGACGCGCCCGGGCGAGCGTGGCTGGTGCTGGCGGGCTGGGCCCTCGCCCTCCCGCTGGTCGCCGCCCGCACCTTCCGCTGGTCCCCGGCCCGCTGAACCGGAACTGGACGCGGATCCTGCGCGCGCGCGGGCGCCGTAACCGCGTCCAGATCGCTAGAGCAGCGCCAGGATCTTGGCGACGGTGCGGGCCGCCTCGCCGCCGGACTCGATGGCGATGTCGACCGCACGGCGCACGTCGAGGTCGTCCATCAGCGCCTCGAGCGCGGCCTCCACGGCGGCCTCGTCGCCCCCGGCCGTGCCGCCCGCCGACCACAGGGCCTCGAGCCGGGTGGCGGTGGCCTGGAGGTCGGCCTCGTCGAAGTCCCACGACTCGGACCACGGCCGGTCGAGGATGTGCAGGCGGAGCACCTGGGGCGCCCAGCGCTGGAGCAGGTCGACCACGAACACGAGGTTCCCGGTGGACTTGGCGACCTTCCGGCCGCCCTTGGTGACCGTGCCGACGTGCATCCACCGGCGGGCGAACGGGGTGACGCCGGTGGCCGCCTCCACGATGGCCTCCTCGTACGCGTGGTGGGGGTAGGCGAGGTCGGCGCCGCCGGCGTGCACGTCGACGGCGAGGCCCAGGATGCTGGTGGCCATGGCTGCGCACTCGGCGTGCCAGCCGGGGCGGCCCGGGCCCCACGGCGACTCCCACGTGGGCTCGCCCGGCTCGGAGCGCTGCCAGATGGCGGCGTCGGCCGGGTGCTCCTTGGCCGGGTCGTCGATGCGGCCGCCGCGAGCGCCGTACACCTCGAGCGCCTCGGACTCGCTGAGGCCGGACCGCTTCCAGAGGTCGGGCGCTCGGAAGAACACCGAGCCGTCGCGCTCGTAGGCGACGCCCCGGTCGAGCAGCGCCCGGGCCAGGAACACGACGTCGGTGACGTAGTCGTGCGACGCTGGCTCGAAGGCCGGGCGCTGCACCCGCAGCTTGCGCATGTCGTCCTCGAACTGGAAGGTCTGCTGGGTCGCCAGCGCCGACCAGGTGACCATGCGGTGGCGGGCCTCGTGCATCAGCTCGTCGTCGACGTCGGTGATGTTGCGCACCACCTCGGGCTCGATGCCGACGTGCGCCAGCACCCGGGTGAGCACGTCGACCCACACGAACGTCGCCGCGTGCCCGATGTGGGTGGTGTCGTACGGCGTGATGCCGCACACGTAGATGCGGGCCCGCGACAGGGACGGCAGCGGTGAGGAGGCGAGGCGCAGGTGCACGGCCGCCAGGCTACGTGCACCGCCCTCCCGGGAGGCCCGCACCGGCCTTGGCAGACTCGGGTGCGTGCTGGACGCCCGCAGCGAGCCCGGACCCGGGGCGCAGACCCACAACATCGGGACGCAGTCCGAGGGCTCGCTGCACGCGGCGCTCAAGCTCCTCGTCAGCGAGCCGGGCGATCGGCTCGAGGTGCCGCTCCACGGCTTCGTGGTCGACGTGCTCCGGGGCGACACCTGCATCGAGATCCAGACCGGCGGCTTCGCGTCGATGGGCAACAAGCTCGACCGCCTCCTCGGCGAGTACCACGTGCACGTCGTGCACCCCATCGCCGTCGAGTCCTGGATCGAGCGTCGCGACCGCCCCACCCGCAAGTCCCCCAAGCGGGGGTGCCTGCACGACGTGTTCGGCGAGCTCGTGTCGGTGCCCACCATGCTCGACCACCCGAACCTCACCGTCGAGGTCCTCCTCGTGCAGGTCGACGTGGTCAAGGTCGAGGATCCGGCCATGCGCCGGCGGCGGGGCGGCTGGCGCACGGTCGACCGGCGCCTGCGGGCGGTGGTGGGCCGCCACGGCCTGCGCACCACCACCGACCTCCTCGGCCTGCTGCCCGAGGACCTGCCCGACGAGTGGACGACGCGAGACGTCGCCGTGCTCGGCGGTCTGCCGCGGCGCACGGCCCAGCAGATGGCCTACGTGCTCCGGGCCAACGACCTCGTGGTCGAGGTCGGGCGCGATCGGGCCGGCGCCCGCTACGTCACCCGCGGCTGACCGCCGGTGCGCAGGATCCGCGTCCAGTTCGGATGGGGTGGGTTCAGGGGGCGGGCTCGCGCGGGGCGGGTGACTGCTCCCACTCGCGCGCGATGTCCTCGTAGGTGAGGCCGGGCGCCTCGTCGGGCGCGACCGACACCGAACCGTCGGCGGCCACGACGGCACGCCGGGCGCGGGTGCCCCGATCCTGCTTGCTCACCCAGCGGGCGAACAGGAACACGATGACCGCCCACAGGAACATGCCGCCGCCCAGCTTCATGATGAGCCCGGCGAGCTGCTGGTCCTCGGTGACCGTGAGCCCCCAGAGGCGGGCCGGCTTGTCGTAGGTGTCGTACACCGCGCCCTCGGCGAGCACGAGCCAGCCGGCGGGCACGGTGGGGACGATCGAGGTGAGGAACAGGTGGATGCACTGCGCCGGCACCGACACCCGGTACTCCGGCAGCGGGGAGACCACCGGCATCCACACCGCGAGGGCGGTGACGACCACGACGGTGTGCACGGCGTAGTGCACGAGGCCGTTCTCGACGCTGGTGTTGACGATGCCGGTCCAGTGCGTGCCGAGCTGCACGGCGTTGAACACGACCGCGGCGGGGATGGGGCGGGCGAGCTTCAGGAACCAGCGCCCGGCCCAGCCGTCGCCGATGACCACCCGGGCCAGCCACTCCGGCGTCGCCAGCAGCATCACCGGGGGGATGAAGAAGGCGAACATCATGTGCTGGAACATGTGGAGCGAGTACAGGTACTCCTCCGACACGTCGTGCATCGGCCAGTCGGACGCGATCCACAGCAGGATGATGCCGAGCGCGAACCAGCGCTTCTGCGCCGGCGTCGCCACCGGCTCGCCCGGTGCGACGAGGCGGGGCCCGAGGCTGCGCAGTGCGTACACGTACAGCACCGTGAGCCCGCCGATGAGCACCCAGACCTCAGGGTGCCACTGCCAGCGGAAGAAGTCCTCGGCGGCGAAGAGCACCTCGGGAGCCTACGACCCGGCCCCGTCCGGGTGACAGTCGGCCCCCGGTGCCACGGGGCACACGGAGCCGACGACTGCGCTCAGGCGCCGTCTTCGACGTGGGAGGCGTCCCCACCGCCACCCGTCGACGGGTTCTCGTGCTCGTCGGAGAAGAACTCCAACGACGTCAGGACCGCGATGTACACGGCGACCGCCAGCACGAGCCCGGACACGAAGACGTTCCGGAACAGCTTGTTGTCGAACTTCACGTGCATGAAGTACGAGACGATGACCACGAACTTCAGGAACATCATGGCCAGCAGGCCGACGATGAGGGCCCACTTGAGGTCGTGGCTGTAGGGGTCGTCGGTGATGAAGTAGGTGCTGACCTCGAGCCCCGTGATGAAGGCGAGGGCCAGGCCCACCTTCCAGTAGGTGGTGTCCTTCGGGTGGTGCTCGTGGTGCGCCGAGTCGGCGGCGGCCTCGTACTCGGCGTCGGGGCCCTGGTGCGTGACGGTGCTCATCGGGTGCGCTCCTGCTGCGTCAGGGGATCAGGTAGACGATCGTGAAGATGAGGACCCACACGATGTCGACGAAGTGCCAGTACAGGCCGACGACCTCGACCGCCTCGGCCCGGTCCTGCTTGAGCCGCCCGGTGAGCGACATGAAGAACAGGGCCATCAGCATCACGATGCCGACGCTGACGTGGACGCCGTGGAAGCCGGTGAGGCTGTAGAACGCCGAGGAGAACAGGTTGGTCGTGTAGCCCAGGCCCTCCCGGTAGAAGGAGGTGAACTCGTAGACCTGGCCGGCGATGAAGGTGCCGCCGAGCAGGGCGGTGACGAGGAGCCACAGCCGCAGCTTCTGGTCCTCGCCGCGGGCGATGGCCGACACGGCGAACACCATCGACATCGACGACATCAGCAGCACGAAGCTCGACACCGACGTGAACGGGATGTCGAAGACGTCCTCGGGGCCGATGCCGGTGCCCCGGTGGCGCAGCAGCAGGTAGGTCGAGATCAGGGCGCCGAACAGCAGGCAGTCGGAGCCGAGGAACAGCCACATGCCGAGCTTGGTGTTGGTGAGCCCGGTGGCGTTGTTGGTGCCGAGGCCCCAGCTCTCGAGGTCGACGCCGTCGAGCTGGTCGGGGCCCGGGCCCGCCGTGGGGGCGGTGTGGGCGGGGGCGGTGTCAGTCAACGAGGGTCGCCTCCTTGTCGGCGTCCGCGTCGGCGGCGGCGGCCTCGGGGCCGGCATCGGGGCCGTGGTGGTCGTCGTGGTGGTCGCCGTGCCCGGCGTCGGGGTCGTCGGCCGGCTCCATGGCGAGGCCGAACAGCGCCAGCAGGGCGATGGCGCCGCCCACGAAGGCGATGCCCAGGTTGAAGATCAGACCCCAGCCGATGAGCGGGAACGACGCGCACAGCACGATGGGCCAGTACGACGGCGCCGGCAGGTGCACGTCGGTGCGGGCGCCGGTCTGGGCGACCTCCTCGGCCGCCGCGATCCGGACGATGCGGTGGTCGTCGGTCTCGCCGTACTTGCGGTACCAGAACTCGTCGCGGTGGGTCACCACCGGGACGTGGTCGAAGTTGTGCGAGGGCGCCGGCGAGGCGGTCATCCACTCGATGGTGCGAGCGTCCCACGGGTCGGGGCCCGGGGGCACCCAGCCGACCTTCTTGCTGTCACGCCACGACACGAAGATGTTCCAGAAGAAGATGAGGAACGACAGCGCGATGAGGTAGGCGCCGATGGTGGCCACCATGTTCCACACGTTGAAGCCGTAGCCGTCGAAGTAGCTGTGCGTGCGGCGGGGCATGCCCTGCAGGCCGAGGACGTGCATGGGGCCGAAGGTGAGGTTGAACCCGAGCAGCATCACCCAGAAGTGGGCCTTGCCGAGGTTCTCGCGCAGCATGAGACCGAACGCCTTGGGCCACCAGTAGTAGAAGCCACCAACGAAGGCGAACAGGGCGCCGCCGAAGAGCACGTAGTGGAAGTGGGCGACGATGTAGTACGTGTCGGTCTGCTGGGTGTCGGCCGGGGCGACGGCGTGGGACACGCCGGACAGTCCGCCGATGGTGAACATCGTGACCAGGCCGATCGAGAACAGCATCGGCGTGGTGAAGCTGAGCTTGCCGCCCCACATCGTGGCCATCCAGTTCAGGATCTTCACGCCCGTGGGGACGGCGATGAACATCGTCGACACGGCGAAGGCGGCCACGGAGATGGGGCCCATGCCCGAGGCGAACATGTGGTGGGCCCACACGCCCCAGCCCATGAAGCCGATGGCGGCGCCGGAGAAGACGATGAACTCGTAGCCGAAGATCGGCTTGCGGGCGAACACCGGCAGGGTCTCCGACACGATGCCGAAGGCCGGCAGGATCATGATGTAGACCTCGGGGTGCCCGAAGATCCAGAACAGGTGCTCCCACAGCAGGGGGTCGGCGCCGGCGGAGACGTTGAAGAAGTTGGCGCCGAACAGCCGGTCGAAGGTGAGCAGGAACAGCGCCACCGAGATCACCGGCATGGCGAACAGCAGCAGGAACTGCGTCACCAGCGACATCCAGGTGAACACCGGCATCTTCATCAGCGTCATGCCCGGCGCCCGCAGGTTGAGGCACGTGGCGATCAGGTTGACCGCACCGACCAGGGTGGCGATGCCCGTGATCTGCAGGCCGATGGCGTAGAAGTCCATGCCGTGGCTCGGGCTGAACACCACCGAGGTGTTCGGCGCGTAGGCGAACCAGCCGCCGTCGGCGGTGCCGCCGCCGAGGAACCACGAGCTGTTGAAGAAGATGCCGCCGAAGAGGAAGCACCAGAACGAGAAGGCGTTGAGGCGGGGGAACGCCACGTCCCGGGCACCGATCTGCAGCGGGATCAGGTAGTTCATGAACGCCGACCCGATGGGCATCACGACGAGGAAGATCATCGTGACGCCGTGCATCGTGAACAGCTGGTTGTAGAGGTCGGCCGAGATCAGCTCCTGCTCGGGCGCCGCCAGCTGGGTGCGGATGATCAGCGCCTCGACGCCGCCGATGAGGAAGAAGAACAGCGCCGCGGCGCCGTACATGATGCCGATCTTCTTGTGGTCGACCGTGAAGAGCCACGACCGCCAGCCGGTGTCGCCCTGGGGTCGCTTGAAGACGCCGAGGGCCTCGTCGGGCGAGGCGTGGCGCGGGCCGGCCTCGAGCTCACGGGCTTCGACGGACGTGGACGGTTGTTCGACGATGGCCATGGTTCGGTTCCTCAGTCGAGACTGGTCAGGTAGGCGACCAGGGAGTCGATGTCGGCCTCGCTGAGGCCGAGGTTCGGCATGCCGCGGTTGTCGTCAGCGGCCATGGGCTTCTCCTCCGGCGGGTTGCGGAGCCAGGCTTCGAGCTGGTTGCGGTTCAGCTCGCCACCGATCTCGTCCCAGTCGACCACGTCGTTCCCGTCAGTGTCCCGCCACAGCGGGAAGATCGAGCCGGCGAAGCTGCCACGGCTGGCGACGTGGGTGAGGTTCGGGGCGGCACCGGCGACCACGGTGGCACCGTTGTACTCCTCGGTGTTCAGGCCGTCGACGAGGTGGCAGCTGGCGCAGCGCTGGGAGAAGACCTCCTGGCCCGCCGCCGCCTCGGGCGACTCGGGCTCGGCGGCGTCCTCGAGCTGGCCGTCGATCCACGCGTCGTACTCGTCGCGGGGCAGGGCGTGCACCACCATGCGCATGTAGGCGTGGGACAGGCCGCAGAACTCGGTGCACTGCCCGATGAACGTGCCGGGCTCGTCGGCCTCGATCGACAGGAAGTGGGTCCGACCGGGCACCGCGTCCTTCTTCCCGTTCAGCGCCGGGATCCAGAAGCTGTGGATGACGTCGCGGGACTCGATCTCGAGGTAGACGGGCTCGCCGGCCGGGATCACCATCTCGTTGGCGACCTCGATGTCGGTCTCGTACTCCTCGGGGTTCTCGATGCCCGTCTGGACCACGTCGTCGTCGGCGTAGACGCCGTCACCGTCGAGGTCGTAGTCGTAGGACCACCACCACTGCTGGCCGACGACGCGGATGCGGGTGGAGTCCTCGGGCTCCTCGGCGATGTCGAGGACGGTGCTCACCGTGAACACGGCGAGGAAGGCGAGGATCACCGCCGGCAGGGCGGTCCAGCCGATCTCCAGCTTGGTGTTGCCGTGGAGCTGCTCGGGCAGCTCCTCGCCGGTGTCGTCCTTGCGCTTGCGGAACTTCCAGGCGACGAAGAGGACGCCGAACTCGACGAGGATGAACACGACGACGGCCATCCAGAACGTCAGGTCCCACAGGCCGTCGATCTTCTCGGCGACGGGGCCCTTCGGCTCCAGCGTGGTCTGCGGCGTGTCGCCGTCGAGGCTGATGTTGCCGCAGCCCGACAGCAGCAGCCCGGCCGCCGTCAGCAGGCCGAGGCCGCGCACGCGACGGCTGGTGAGGGGGCGGAAGCGGTGCATCAGTTGCTCTCCTCGGCGCCCACGGCGCCTTCCTCGCTGGCTCCGGCCTCGGGTGCGCCGCCGCCGTCGCTGTGCTCCGTCTCCTCGCCGTGGTGCTCGAAGTCGCGCTCGCCGGCCACGGCACCGAAGATGCCGAGGCCGATGGTGACGATGGCGGCGGCGGCGAGGATGCCGGCCACCACGTCGCCGCGGATCCGGGGTCGCAGCGACAGGACGGTGCCGAGCAGGAAGATCGTGGCGGCGATGCCGATGGCGATCCAGACCGCGCCGAGCTTGCTGGCGGCCAGGAACACCCGCGAGTACCCGACGACCACCACGAAGATGGCGAGCGCGCCGGCCACCGGGATCTCGATGGGGAACATCACCCGGTTGCGGATCTCGCGGTTGACGGCGGGATCGCCGGTGGCCCGGTCGGCCCAGGCCTGCATCGTCCACTCGATGGCCACCGCGCCGAGCAGGATGAGCCCGGCCACGAAGAACACGTTGTTGAGCACCACGCCGACGACGGTGAGGGCGACGCCGAAGGCACCGACGACCGGCCAGTAGGAGGCGCCAGGCACGGCGGGCTGCGGGGCGGCCTCGACGCCGAGGAGCGCGGCGGCCGCCTCGGGGTCGGCGTCGCGGAAGGCGGTGCTGCAGAAGCCGGCGAACGCCGAGGCGATCGCGGCGAACAGCAGGATGCCGTAGCCCACGTGGTCGCCGACGCCGCCCTTGTAGCCCACGCTGAGCGGGCCGACCTCGCCGCCGCCGGTGGCGTAGCCGTAGACCACGGCCGTCACCAGCAGGAGGCCGGCGAGGGCGTAGAAGAACTTCGATCCGGTGGTGATCATCGGTGCTCGCCTACTTCACGATGAGGATGCCGTACCAGATGACCGTGAACAGCGCCACGGTCACGTACCAGTACAGGGCGGCGGCGGACAGGCCCTCGACGTCGCGGCCGGTGAACTGGCCGCCGAGGCTGCGCAGCAGCATGAGGGTGAGGAAGATCAGCGCGCCGGCCACCATCGCCACGTGCAGGCCGAGCACGGTGAACAGCAGCACCGCCTGGGCGGTGACCTCGGAGCCGTTCAGCGGCAGCTCCCACTGCGTCCACAGGTAGGCCAGCTGCACGACGTGGGCGATGCCGAGCACGACGGTGAGCCCGAGGGCCAGGTAGGCGTGGGCCCGGTCACGGCGACCGCCGGACCACACCGCCCACTGGACGGTGACGAGCGACATCGCGAGCGTGACCATGCTCATGTTGCCGGGAGACAGCGGGATGGTGGCGCCCATCGGCAGCCACGCCTCGCCCGACTCGGCGAGCCAGTCGGCCCGCACGGAGAAGTAGACGGCGAGCACGCTGCCGAGCAGGGCGATCGACGCGACCGAGGCCAGCGCCGAGCCGACGAGGACGACCCGGGGCCGGCGGGCGGGCGCCGGCGCGACCTGGTCGAGCTGCAGCGGGAGCCGCTCCGGGGTGGGTGCCGTGGTGGCGGTGGCCATCAGGACTGCGCCTCCGTGGTCGGGGAGCCGGCGCCGTGGCGGGCGTCGTACACCGGGGCCTCCGAGGTGATCGCGGGCAGCGGGCTGGTGGCCCACTCGAGCGTGTGCCCCTCCCAGGGGTCGTCGTCGGTGCCGGCGCGGCCGGTGGCGGCCTTCAGCACCAGGGCCAGGAAGCCCACGGCGACGAGGACGAGCACGATGCCGCCGGCGACGCTGGCGATGTTGAGGGCCTCGACGGCGTCGACGTCGTCGGTGACCTCGCCGAGCCGGAAGGGCTGGCCGAGGAAGCCGCTGATGACGTCGGGCAGGCAGAGCAGCACCGTGCCGAGCAGGCCGAGGGCAGCGAGGCCCTTCGAGGCGCCCTCGGCGAGCGGCGTGCCGAACACCCGGGGCGCCCAGTGCGCCAGCCCGGCGAACAGGCCGAGCAGGGCGGCCACGAGCACGTAGTGGGTCTGGGCGGACTGGGCCGAGGTCTCGACGAGGTCGAGGGGCTCGATGGCGACGAGGATCCCGTTGGCGATGCCGGCGAGGAGCATCAGCAGGGCCGACAGCGCCCAGAGCAGCGGGCTGGTGAGGGAGAGCGAGCCCCGGCGCAGCGTGTCGCCCAGCAGCCCGGTGAGCGCGAGGGCCGGCAGCAGCACGAGGATCGAGAAGGCGTAGAAGGGCACCTCGCCGACGTACTCGAGCGTGCCGGCGCCGCCGGTGGGCGAGAAGCCGGGCATGGCCCAGGCGCCGAAGGCGAACAGGCCGAAGGCACCGATGGCGCCCATGGCGATGCGGTGCTTGGTGAGGCGGGTGCGGGCCGACACCGGGACGATGTCGGCGACGATGCCGAGCACCGGGATGGCGAACAGGTAGACGCTGGGCTGGGCCCAGGCCCAGGCGATGCGGGCGAAGACGCCCTCGCTGCCGTCGAGGAACGTGGGGCCGTAGCGGTGGTCGACGTAGACGAGCAGCATCACGCCGGCCAGCACGGGCAGCGTGAGCAGCACCACGGCGGCGGTGACGAGGCTCGACCAGCTGAACAGCGGCGTGCGGTGCAGCCCCATGCCCGGCACCCGCAGCGCCAGCACCGTGGCGGCGATGCAGATGGAGGCGAGCGTCAGGGCGACCAGGACGGCGATGAAGGAGGCGACGAACAGCTCGACCGCCTCGCTGTCGCCACCGAAGGGGCCGCCGTCGGCGACGAAGGAGGCGAGGAGGACGCCGGTGGCGACCAGGTGGGTCCAGTAGGCGGCGGCCGCGGCCCGGGGGAACGCCACGGTGGCGCTGCCGACCTGCATCGGCACCACGTAGGTGGCCAGGCCGATGAGCAGCGGGAGCAGGAACAGGAACGTGCCGGCCACCGCGTGGAGGCTGTAGGTCTGGGCGAAGATGTCGGCGTCGAGCACGTCGCCGAGGCCGCCGGTGTCGACCTTCTCGACGCCCACCAGGGCGCCGGTGACGCCGGCCACCACGAGCGACACGAAGGCGGTGTAGATCCACAGCCGGCCGATGGTGCGGTGGTCGCCGGTGCCCAGCACAGCCGCCAGGCCGGTGGCCGGTCGGGGCGGAGCGAACGCCGGTGCGGTGGTCTCCGCCGCAGGCGGCGCTTGGGTTTCAGTGACGGTCATCGCTGCGGGTTTCTCCTCCGGCCGGGCGACGTCGCGGCGTCGGAACCGGGAACGGTCCGGGACGGGTGCCGAATCCGAGCGGACAGTACCCAACGCCCACATGGCGGCACGAACCAGGTCTCATGGCCTCGCCACCGGTGACATCGGGCCCTACAGACCGCTGCGGACCAGCTGGTCGAGCGCCATCGCGCCGAACAGGAGGGTCACGTAGGTGATGGACCACCCGAACAGGCGCATGGCGCGGGCGTAGGACGCCTCGCGCAGCAGGCGGACGCCCTGGTAGGTGAACACGGCGCCGAGGACGACGGCCGCCGCCACGTAGATGGGGCCCATGTCGGCCACCGGCGCGAACAGCACGGTGAGCGCCCAGGTGACCAGCGTGTAGGCGATCATCTGGAGCACGGTGGTGCGCACGTCGGCCACCACCGGCAGCATCGGCACCTCAGCCGCCGCGTAGTCCTCGCGGTACTTGATGGCGAGGGCCCAGAAGTGCGGCGGGGTCCAGAAGAAGATGACGCCGAAGAGGATCACCGGCGCCCAGTCGAGCGAGCCGGTGACGCTGGACCAGCCGATGAGCACCGGCACGGCGCCGGCGGCGCCGCCGATGACGATGTTCTGCGTGGACGTGCGCTTGAGCCAGAGCGTGTACACGAAGACGTAGAAGAGGCACGCCGCCACGGCGAGGACCGCCGACAGCAGGTTGACGGTGGTCCACAGCAGCACGAAGGCGACGACCTCGAGGGCGAGGGCGAACACCAGGGCGTTCCGGGGCTCGATCACGCCGGTGACCAGGGGCCGGTTGCGGGTGCGCTCCATCAGCCGGTCGATGTCGCGGTCGACGTACATGTTGATGGCGTGGGCGCCGCCGGCGGCGAAGGCCCCGCCGACCACGGTGGTGACGATGAGCCACAGCGAGGGCATGCCCCGCTCGGCGACGATCTGGACCGGCACCGTGGTGACCAGCAGCAGCTCGATGATCTGCGGCTTCGTCAGCGACACGTAGGCGCCGACCTTGGACCGGAGCGAGGGGGTGGCGGCCACGAGCATGACGGGGGTGGAGCCTACGCCGGTGGGGCCGGGGTGGCCCAAGGCACCACGGGGCCCGTTGCCTGGCACTCCGACCCCCGGAGCAGCCACGCTGGAGGGGTGCGGCGCCCGACGCTCTCCCCCATCGCGTACCGCCGGATCACGCTGTTCGCGCTCCTGCTCCTGGGCATCATCGTCGTGACCGGCGCCGCCGTGCGGCTCACGGGGTCGGGGCTGGGCTGCTCCACGTGGCCCAGCTGCGAGCACGACAGCTTCGTCCCCCACCCGGAGTCCGGCATCCACGGCACCATCGAGTCCACCAACCGCTACTTCACCGGGCTGGTGTCGGTGGGCGTCATCCTGGCCGTCGCCGGGTCGTTCTTCCGGGTGCCCCGCCGGCGCGACCTCACCTGGTGGTCCTGGACCCTGGTGGCCGGGGTGATCGGCCAGATCGTGCTCGGCGGGCTCACCGTGCTGTTCGAGCTGTCGCCCCCCTTCGTGATGGGCCACTTCCTGCTCTCGGCGGTGCTCGTGGCGTGCGGCACCGTCCTGCACCACAAGGCCGGCGAGCCCGACGGCGGCGAGCGGCGGGCCGTGGCCACGCCGGAGATCCGCGCCATGGCGAAGGTGCTGCTCGGCGCGGCCACCATCGTGCTGGTCACCGGCACCGCCGTCACCGGCTCGGGTCCCCACGGCGGCGACCCCGAGGTGGAGCGGCTCGATCTGTTCCTGCCCGACATCGCCCGGGTGCACGCCATCGCCGTGTGGGTGCTGCTGGCCGCCACGCTGTGGACCCTGTACCTCGTGCGCCGGGGCGGCGCCTCCCCTGTGGTCGAGCGGGCCCTGCGGGCGCTCGTCGTGCTCGAGGTCGCCCAGGGCGCCATCGGGTACACCCAGTACTTCACCGGCGTGCCCGTCGGCCTCGTCGCCGCCCACATCGTCGGCTCGATGCTCGTCCTGGTCGCCACGCTGTCGGTGCTGCTGCGCACCACCGTGGTCGAGGCCCGCACCGCCAGCGCGCCGCGGCCCGCCGACGCCGTCCCGTCGGGGGTGTGAGCGTGGTCCGCCAGGTCACCGCCGGCGGCACCGCCCCCGCCGAGGTCGAGAAGCCCGACGTCGACGAGGGCACCGACCTCGACACCGAGACGCCGTGGGTCGCCATCGTCTGGAACGACCCGATCAACCTGATGAGCTACGTGTCCTACGTGTTCCAGAAGCTGTTCGGGTACTCGCAGGCCGAGGCCGACCGGCTGATGCTGGACGTGCACGAGAAGGGTCGGGCGGCCGTGTCGAACGGCACCCGCGAGAAGGTCGAGCTCGACGTCTTCCGCCTCCACGAGCACGGGCTGTGGGCCACCATGGAGCAGCAGTAGTGCCGCTCTTCTCCCAGCGCCGCATCAAGCGGCTCGGCCCGGGGCGCTACCGCATCACCCTCCCCGAGCCCGAGCAGGACCTGCTGCGCACGCTCGTGCCCCAGCTGCGGGAGCTGCTCACCACCGACGACCCCGGGCTCACCCGCCTGTTCCCCACCGCCTACCCCGACGACCCCGAGCGCGACGCCGGCTACCACGCCATGGTGCGCGACGAGCTGCTCGAGCGCCGGTTCGCCGCGCTCGACGCCCTCGAGCGCACGGTCGAGGGCGGCGAGGTCGACGAAGGCACGCTGTCGGCCTGGATGCGGGGCCTGAACGACCTCCGCCTCGTGCTCGGCACCCGGCTCGACGTGTCCGAGGACGACGACCCGATGGACCTCGACCCGGACGACCCGCTGGCGCCGGCGTGGTCGATCTACCACTACCTCGGCGGCCTCCAGAGCATGATCATCGACGCCCTCGCCCAGGAGCTGTGACCGAGCCGGACCTGGTCGAGGCGGTGCCCGTCGCCGAGGGCGTGGCGCTGCACGTGCGCCGCTGGTCAGGCGCCGGGGCGACACCCATGGTCCTCGTGCACGGCCTGGCGTCGAACGCCCGGCTCTGGGACGGCGTCGCGGCCGAGCTGGCCGAGCACGGGCACCCCGTCGCCGCCGTCGACCTGCGCGGGCACGGCCGGTCATCCAAGCCCGACGCCGGCTACGACGTGGCCACCGTCGCCGACGACCTCCGGGCGCTGCTCGACCACCTCGCCGCAGACGGCTCCGAGCGCCCGCTGCTGGCCGGCCAGAGCTGGGGCGGCAACGTGGTGCTCGAGCTGGCGGCCCGCCACCCGGGCCTGGTCGGCGCCGTCGCCGGCATCGACGGCGGCACCATCGAGCTGCGCCGGCGCTTCGGCTCGTGGGCGGAGTGCGAGCGGGCGCTGCGCCCGCCGCCCCTCACAGGCATGCGGCGCACCGAGATCGAGCGCCGCCTGCGCGACGCCCACCCGGACTGGCCGGACGGGGGCATCGAGGGCCAGCTCGCCTGCTTCGAGGTGCGCGAGGACGGGACGGTCGCGCCGTGGCTGACCCTCGACCGGCACCTGGAGGTCCTGCGCGGCCTGTGGGACCACCGGCCGAGCGAGCGCTACACCTTGGTGCAGGAGCCGGTGCTGCTGGTGGGGGCCGACACGCCCGACGCCGACCCCGTCCACGTCGCCGGCAAGCGCGACGACCTGGCCGCGGCCGCAGCAGCGCTCCCCCGTGCCAGGGTCGAGTGGATGACCGGCGACCACGACCTCCACGCGCAGCACCCGGCGGCGGTCGCCGCGCTGCTCGCCGACCACGCCCGCACCGCGCTGCAGGAGGGCTGACCGTGGCGCCCCGGCTGCTCACGATCATGGGCTCCGGCGAGACCGCGCCCACCATGGTGAAGGTGCACCGGCGCGTCATGGAGGCCGCCGGCGCCACCGGTCCCGGCAGCGCCGTCCTGCTCGACACGCCGTACGGGTTCCAGGAGAACGCCGACGACATCTCGGCCCGGGCCCAGACGTACTTCCGCACCTCGGTCGGCCACCCCATCGACGTCGCCCGCTGGCGCAGCGCCGAGGACGACGCCGTCGTGCGCGAGCGGGCGCTCGCCGCCATCGCCGACGCCCGCTACGTCTTCGCCGGGCCCGGCAGCCCCACCTACGCCCTCGCCCAGTGGGCGGGCACGCCCCTCCCCGGCCTGCTCCACGACAAGGTCCGGCGGGGCGGCGCGGTCACGTTCGCGTCGGCGGCCGCCCTCACCCTCGGGGTCGCCACCGTCCCCGTGTACGAGGTGTACAAGGTCGGGGCCCGTCCGTTCTGGGCCGACGGCCTCGACGTGCTGGCCGAGCTCGGCCTGCGGGTGGCGGTGATCCCCCACTACGACAACACCGAGGGCGGGAACCACGACACCCGGTTCTGCTACCTGGGCGAGCGCCGGCTGTCGCTGCTCGAGGCCGAGCTCCCCGACGACGTGTGGGTGCTGGGCGTCGACGAGCACACCGCGCTCGTGCTCGACCTCGACGCCGGCACCGCCACCGTCGAGGGCAACGGCACGGTCACGATCCGCCGCGACGGTCGGTCCACCGTGCTGCCGGCCGGCACCGAGCTGCCCGTCGACGACCTGCGCCCGGGCGCCGGGCGCACCGGCGCCGCCGCCCCGCCGGCGGCCGAGACGGCCCCGCCCGCACCTGCCGCCGCCGGGCCGAACGCCGGCATCGGGCTCTCCGCCGCCGCCGAGCGCCTCACCGTCGAGTTCGACGCCGCGCTGGCCCGGCGCGACCCGGACGCCGCGGTCGCCGCCGTGCTCCAGCTGGAGCAGGCCATCGTCGACTGGTCGGCCGACACCCTCCAGAGCGACGAGGCCGACCGGGCCCGCGCCGCCCTGCGCCGCATGGTCGTCCGCCTCGGCGAGGCGGCCGCGGTGGGGACCCGCGACCCCCGCGACGTCGCCGCCCCCTTCGTCGAGGCGGTGCTGGCAGCCCGGGTGGCGGCCCGGGAAGCCCGCCAGTTCGACCTCGCCGACCGGCTCCGCGACGGGCTGCTCGACGCCGGCGTGGAGGTGCGCGACACGCCGGCGGGCACCGAGTGGCTGCTGCCGGACGGCTGATGCGCCCGACCGGCCATCGGATTGCTTCGCGCCGGGGAGGGGTTGGTAGGGTCACGCAGCCCACAACGGGGAGAAGAGCCCCCATCGTCCAGCGGCCTAGGACGCCTGCCTTTCACGCAGGTAACACGGGTTCGAATCCCGTTGGGGGTGCACAAGCAAGTCCTGGTCCCGTGGTGCAGTTTGGAGTGCACGCCGGCCTGTCAAGCCGGAGGTCGCGGGTTCAAATCCCGTCGGGACCGCATCACACGGGGGCTCCGCCCCCGTGGACCCCCGCTCCGTCCACCCGAGGTGCGCCGGAGCAGTGAGGTGCAGCCTGGTCGGGTAGCTCAGTTGGCAGAGCGACCGCCTGAAAAGCGGTAGGTCACCGGATCGACGCCGGTCCCGACCACCATCCGAAAGTCCAGGTCAGAGCGGGTTTCCGCTCTGACCTGGTCCGCGTCTCGGGGCGGTTTCGGGCTCGTCGCGCGACAACCGCGCGACATCTCATCCACAGAGTTCCTCGTTCCGACCGCAATATCCACGATTTGGGTAATATTGTTCAGGTCGTGGATAAGTCGCCAGCGCCTCCGTTGCTCCCGATCCTGCGCTCCCAGCAGCAGGGCGAGCTGCTCGCCGTTGTGCTCGGCGACCCGGCGCTCGAGATCAGCGTTTCCGAGCTAGCCGAGCGACTGGGGACGCCGTACGCGTCCGTGCACCGGGAGATCGAGCGCGCCGAGGCGGTCGGGATCATCGTCAGTCGTCGGGTCGGTCGGACCCGGCTCGTGCGGGCCGACACCACCAGCCCGTACTACGCGGGACTGGCCGACGTGCTGACCAAGGCGTTCGGACCGCCCCGTTTGCTCACGGATGCGCTGACGCCGGTGGCGGGCATCGAGCGCGCCGTGGTCTACGGGTCGTGGGCGGCCCGCTTCGCGGGTGAACCCGGCGATCGGCCCGTGGGCGACATCGACCTGCTGGTCCTCGGCGACCCCGATCGGAACCAGCTGTTCGAGCGGCTGCGGCCGATTGAGGACCGGCTCGGGCGATCGGTGCAGGTCACCGTCCGTTCGGCGCGTTGGCTGGAGGAGGGATCGGGCTCGTTCCACGACACCGTCGTGAGCCGGCCGACGGTGGAGCTGGCGCTGCCAGCGCGGAATGTCGGTGACGGATGACGTGGACGCGTCGTAGCCTGGAGCCATGTCCTCCCGCAGCGGGCTCGTCGTGCGCGATCCTGCGATCTGCCACGGCCAGGCGGTCATCAAGGGCACGCGCATCATGGTGAGCGTCATCCTCGACTGCCTCGCCGCAGGCATGACCGAGGCCGAGATCCTCGAGGACTACCCGACCCTCACCGTCGACGGCGTCCGCGCCGCGGCGGCACACGGCGCCGAACTGGCCCGGGACGAGTACCCCGCCGTCGCTGCCGGGTGAACATCAAGCTCGACGAGAACCTGCCCGGCCGACTCGCGCCGCTGTTCGCCTCCCGGGGGCACGACGTCGACACGGTCGTGGACGAAGACCTCGCCGGCGCCCCCGACTCGACCGTCGCCAGCGCCGCTTCCGCCGTCGGTCGACTCGTGGTCACGATGGATCGAGGATTCGGCGATGTCCGCCGCTACCCGCCCGGCTCCCACGCAGGGATCCTCGTGCTGCGCCTCGACGATCAGGCAGCGCCCGCACTCGCCGCTGCCGTCGAGGATCTGCTCGATTCGGTCGACGTCGACGATCTCGCCGGGTGCGTGGCGGTCTACCGCGACGGGGACCTGCGGGTGCGCCGCCCTCCGGGTCGAGGCTGAGGCCGCGATCAGACCGAGCGCTCAGCGGCGGCGCGGTAGGTCTCGTCGAGCTTGACGGTGAGCGCGGCCTCGAGCGACGGGAAGAGGTGGCCGTACCGGTCGGCGGTGACCGTGATGGTCGAGTGGCCGAGGCGTTCCTTGACGACGAGGAGGTGGGCGCCTTCGGCGATCATGAGGGCGGCGGCGGTGTGGCGCAGGTCGTGGAACCGGGTGGCCGGGTGGACACCGGATCGATGGACGGCTGGCTTGAAGTGGCGTGCGTAGAAGTTGGTGTGGCGGAGCGGTCCGCCGTCGGGGGCGGTGAAGACGAAGGCATCGGGGTCTCCGCCTCTGCCCGCGAGGTGCTCGGCCAGCTCCTCGGCGAGTCCTCCGGGGAGCTCGACGCGTCGGCGGGCGTAGGTCTTGGGTGGTCCGTAGACGAGCTCGCCACGGATCTCCTCGGCGGACTCGGCCACCTCGATCCAGCGGTGCAGTGGGTTGACGCGCCCGATGCGGAGCCCTCCGATCTCGCCAGCCCGCAGGCCCGTGAAGGCGGCGAACCTGACGAGCAGGCCGTACTGGGGGTAGGTGCGCAGCGGCTGGCTCCGCGGTCGAGGCGGGTTGGCCACCTCGTCGGCGAGGGCGAAGACCTCCTCGGCGGTGAGGAACTGCATCTCCTGGCGCTCGCCCCTCGGGATGCGGATCCCGTCGGCCGGGTTCCGTCGTATGGCGTCGGCCCGGAGTGCCTCGCGCAGCACGAGGCGCAGGATCTTGCGGGCTTCGCCCACGGTGCCGGGAGCGAGGCCTCCGTTCGCCAGGTCGTCGACGAAGCGCTTGCAGTCCCGGTAGGCGATCGAGGCGACCGGTCGGTGCTCGAACACCGGGAGCACGTGGTTGCGCAGCGAG
>DASTYO010000008.1:0-20598 GCA_035764875.1 Acidimicrobiales bacterium
TCGCCGTGCTGCTGGCCCACGCCGAGCTCGACGGCCTCGTGTGCAGCGGACCCCGGCGGGGGCGGCACCACACCTACGCCCTCCTCGCCGAGCGGGCACCGGACACCCGCCGGCTCGACCGGGACGAGGCGCTCGCCGAGCTCTCCCTCCGCTACCTCACCGCGCACGGGCCGGCCACCGAGCGCGACCTCGCCTACTGGGCCACGCTCACCCTCGCCGACGTCCGGGCCGGCGTGGAGGCGGTCGCCGACCGGCTCGAGCGGTTCGAGCACGACGGGCGCACCTACTGGCACGGCGACGGCCCGCCGGCCCGGCTCCGCACGCACCGGGCGCACCTGCTGCAGATCCTCGACGAGCTCTACCGGGGCTACCAGGACTCGCGCTGGGTGCTGGACGCCGACGGGCTGCTGTCGCGGGGGCGGGAGACCGCCCTGGGGATGGCGGTGCTCGACGGCCAGGTGGTCGGCCGGGTGCGCCGCCGCGTCGACCGCTCCGCCGTCCGCTTCGACGTGGAGGAGCTTCGGGCCTGGACGCCGGCCGAGCGCCGCCGCATCGAGCGCGCGGCCGAGCGCTACGGCCGCTTCCTCGACCTGCCCGCCGTGGTCGCCGTCGCGGCGTGAACGGCGGTCAGCCGCCGGGCATCGACCCGGGCGCCGGCTCGAACAGGCCCACCGTGTTGCCCTCGGGGTCGCGGATGTACGCCGACCAGCCGACGGTGGGGATCTCCATGCGCCCCTGCAGGACCGTGCCACCGGCCTGCTCGACCCGGGCCAGCGCGTCGTCGATCGACTCGACCCCGACGACGAGCACCGGGTGCTGGTGGATGTCGCCCCGCCCGATCAGCGCGCCGTCCGCGCCCATGTCTTCGGGCTTGCCGGCCGTCACCAGCCAGTACGGCTGGTCGCCCCACCCGGCGATCTCCCAGCCGAGCGCATCCCGGTAGAACGTCGACGCCCGCTCCGGGTCGTCGACGGGGATCTCGAAGTGCACGACCTTGGCCATCGGTCCTCCTCGTGCCGGCGCGTCCCGGGCGACCGGCGCGCGCGAGTGTTCCACGAACCGACCGGGGTACGGAGCCGGTGTGCCATCGACCGGATCGACGCGCTCGAAGCAGGACGCACGCCGGCGGCGCCGGGAGGCGGCGCTGGCACTGCGCCCGTCGATGTCTCCGCCCGGGTCCGCCCCCGACCGCCTGCGGGTGGCCACCTGGAACCTCAACTCGCTGCGCCGGCGGCTCCCCGCCGTGGAGCGCTTCCTCGAACGGGCAGCGCCCGACGTGCTGTGCCTCCAGGAGACGAAGGCGGCGCAGGTCTC
This sequence comes from Acidimicrobiales bacterium, assembly GCA_035764875.1. Classification (GTDB taxonomy): domain Bacteria; phylum Actinomycetota; class Acidimicrobiia; order Acidimicrobiales; family Salinilacustritrichaceae; genus Salinilacustrithrix. The sequence continues at coordinate 1,315 of DASTYO010000008.1, forward strand.
CGAGGCCGCCACGGACGCGCTCGGGCGGCTCGGCTACCGCATCGTGCACGTCGGGTCGAGCGCGTACAACGGCGTGGCCGTGGCCAGCCGCCACCCCATCGAGGACGTCGTGGCGTCCGGCGGCTTCGGTGACGAGCACCTCGACCGCGAGCCCCGGTTGCTGAGCTGCCTCGTGCGGACGCCGGAACCGGTGCGCGTGGCATCGGTGTACGTGCCCCACGGCCGGCAGGTCGACCACTGGCACTTCGCCTACAAGCTCGCCTTCCTGGACGCGCTCGCCGCGCAGAGCCGGCGCTGGCTCGACGACGGCGCGTCGCTGGTCGTCGCCGGCGACCTCAACGTGGCCGCCACCGACAGCGACGTCTTCCACCCGGATGCCTTCGTCGGCCGCACGCACGTGACGCCGCAGGAGCGGGCGGCGCTCGACGGGCTGTTCGAGGCCGGACTGGTGGACGTGGACGTCGCCCGCTGGGGCGATCGGGCGCGGCGCTTCACCTGGTGGAACCACGGCATCGGGTACTCGCGGAACCTCGGCATGCGCCTGGACGTGATCGCGGTCGACCGCGGCCTCGCCGACCGGCTCGACACGACGTGGATCGACCACGTCGAGCGCGGCGCCGAGCAGCCGTCCGACCACGCCGCCCTGCTCGCCGACTTCCACCCCCGGGACGAACGCCGCTGACACCGACCGGCGGGCCGGCGCCGGTCTCTCCAGGAGACCTCCACGACCTCTGCAGACCGTCTCCAAGCCTGGAGGCCGCCGGATCTCCAGAGTCAGGGGCATGGAAGCGATCACCGCCCCCGACCACACCCACGACGTCGTGGTCGTCGGCGCCCGGTGCGCCGGCGCCGCCACCGGCATGCTGCTCGCCCGCATGGGCCACGACGTCGTCGTCGTGGACCGCACCACGTTCCCGAGCGACACCCTCTCGACCCACGCCGTCTCCCGCAGCGGCGTCGTGCAGCTCCACCGCTGGGGCCTGCTCGATGCGGTCCTCGCCAGCGGCGCCCCGGCCATCCGAGAGGTGTCGTTCCACACGGCCGACGAGGTCATCGTCCGCCAGGTGAAGGCCCGGGCGGGTGTCGACCTGCTCGTCGCCCCCCGGCGCCACGTCCTCGACGCCCTCCTGGTCGACGCCGCCAACGACGCCGGCGCCGACGTCAGGACGGGCCTCGCGGTCACGGGTGTGTGCCGGGACGGCTCCGGCCGCGCCAGCGGCGTGGTCGCTCACGACACCGACGGCCATCCCGTGCGCATCCGTGCCCGCTTCGTGGTCGGCGCCGATGGCCTGCGATCCGGTGTCGCCCGCTCGGTCGGTGCCGCCATGGTCGACGAGCGCCACCGCAACGGCTCGGTCCGCTACACCTACGTCGCCGGGCTCGGCGCCACCGGTACGGAGTTCCACCTCGGCGACGGCCTCTTCGCCGGCGTGTTCCCCACCCACGACGGCGAGGCCAACGTGTGGGTGTGCGGGCCGGTGCACCGCCTCGGCGCCAGCGGCGACGACCGCGAGCAGCACTTCCTCGACCTCGTGCGCGCCGCCTCGCCCACGCTGCACGAGCGCATCCTCGCCGGTCGCCGGACCGCACCGATCCGCGGCTTCCACGGCATGCCGAACCAGATGCGGCAGGCCGCCGGCCCGGGCTGGGCGCTGGTCGGTGACGCCGGGTACTTCCGCGACGCGGTCACCGGCCACGGCATGAGCGACGCGTTCCGTGACGCCGAGACCCTCGCCACCGCGCTCGACCGCGCCCTGCGGGGCGACGAGGACGACGACGTCGCCCTCGCCCGCTACGCCGCCACCCGCGACCGCGACGCCGCCGAGATCTTCGACCTCACCTGCCAGCTCTCGTCCTACCCCCCGCCCGAGCGGTTCGTCGCCCTGCAGAAGCAGCTGAGCAACGCCATCGAGGCCGAGGCCGAGATGCTCGCCGAGCGCCCGCCCGTCCCCGCCCGCAGCCCCCTCTTCGCCGCCTGAGCGCACGACCACCTGACCACCACACACCACCCAGACCACCAAGGAGCACGACCACCATGAGCATCACCGAGACCACCAACCGCCCGGCACGCAACGGCGTCGACACCCCGACGCTGTTCGCGACGCTCGACGCGGTCAAGCAGGCCCCGGAGGCCGCCAAGTTCCAGTTCCGGGCCCACAACCAGTGGATGAACGGGACGCACAGCCGCAGCACCATCGAGGACTTCTTCGGTGTCGGCGAGGAGCGGGCGCACGAGCGCACGTTCACCTTCGACGCCGACCACCCCGCGGTGCTCGTCGGCAAGGACAACGGCCCCACCCCCGTGGAGTTCCTGCTCCACGCGCTGGCCAGCTGCCTCACCGCCGGCTTGGCGAACATCGCCGCCGCACGCGGCATCACCCTCACCCAGGTGACCTCGACCGTCGAGGGCGACATCGACCTCAACGGCATCCTGGGGCTGGACGACCAGGTCCGCAACGGCTACGAGCAGGTGACCGTGCGCTTCCAGGTCCAGGGCGACGCCCCGGCCGAGAAGCTCGCCGAGCTCGTCGAGCAGTCCCGCATGCGGTCGGCTGTCTACGACGTCATCACGACCTCGGTGCCCGTGCGCATCGAGGTCGAGACGGACTGATCCGAGGTCCGTCGACCCCGGCGCCCGCCAGCTCGCTGGCGGGTGCCGGGCTTCGGGTTGTCCCCACCTGTGCGGGTCGGGCAGGCACCGTCGATCGGTGCACGGCCGTTCCGTACCGTGAGCGCCGTGATCGGACAGGTCCTTCGCCCGTGGCGCACCGGGAGGCTGTGGCCCTCCCTCGTGCACGTGGTGCTCGACCTGCCCGTCGGCGTGGTGGCCTTCGTGCCCACGGCGGTGCTGCTCGGCGCCACCCTCGGCGCCGCCATCGTCGTCCCGCTCGCCGTGCTCACCCTCGTGCTGCTGCTGGTGTGGACCGACGTCGTGGGCACCGTCGAGCGCAGCCGCGCCGGCGCGCTCCTGGACGTGCACCTCGACGACCCGGTCCCGCGCCTGCCGGGCGGCTCGGTCTGGAACCGGTTCAAGGCCGGCGTGACGGAGCGGGCCCGGTGGAAGCAGGTCGCGTACAGCGTGCTGCGCCTCCCGGTCGGCGCCGTCCTGTTCGCCATCGTCGTCGGGGCGTGGGCGTGGTCGCTCGCCATGGCCGCCCTCCCCGCCTACGTCACCGCCCTCCCGCAGGACACCGCGCAGCTCGGCGTGGCCGGCATCGGCCAAGGCCCCGCCGCGGTCGCTGCCTCGGTGCTCGGCGTCGTCGGCGTCGTGGCCGTGGCCCCGTGGCTGTCCGTGACCGCCGCCGCCGTCGACCGGTCCCTGGCCCGGTGGCTCCTCGGCCCGTCCTCGGAGGCGGTGATGGCCGCCCGCGCCGCCCGGGCGGAGAGCGGGCGCGTCGCCGCGCTCGACGCCGCGGCCGCCGAGCGCCGGCGGATCGAGCGCGACCTCCATGACGGGGCCCAGCAGCGGCTCGTCGCCCTGGCCATGGACCTCGGCGCCGCGCGTGAGCGGCTCGAGACCGACGTCGAGGGAGGGAAGGTGCTGGTGGCCGAGGCCCACGAGGAGGCCAAGGCCGCCCTGCGCGAGCTGCGCGACCTCGTGCGCGGCATCCACCCGGTGATCCTGGAGGACCGGGGCCTCGACGCCGCCCTCTCGGCGGTCGTCGCCCGCTCGCCCGTGCCCGTCGAGCTCAGCATCGAGCTGCCCGAGCGCCCCCCGGAGCCGGTCGAGAGCACGGCGTACTTCGTCGTGTCCGAGGCGCTGGCCAACGTCACCCGCCACGCCCACGCCACCCGGGCGCGGGTCAGCATCGCGCGCAGCGGGGACACGCTCATCGTCGAGGTGCGCGACGACGGCGTCGGCGGCGCCGATCCCGACCGCGGCACCGGCCTCCAGGGCCTGCGCGACCGGGTGGTCGGCCTCGGCGGCACCATGGACGTGCTCAGCCCGGCGGGCGGGCCCACGACCGTGCTGGTGGAGCTGCCATGCGCATCCTGATCGCCGAGGACTCCGTGCTCCTGCGAGCCGGCCTCACCCGCCTGCTGCTCGACGCCGACCTGGAGGTCATCGCCGCGGTCGGCGACGCCGACGAGCTGCTCACCGCCGTCGAGCGCCACCGACCAGACCTCGCCGTCGTCGACGTGCGGATGCCGCCCACGAACACCGACGACGGCCTGCGCGCCGCGCTGGAGATCCGCGAGCAGTGGCCCGCCATCGGGATCCTCGTCCTGAGCCAGTACGTCGAGGAGCGCTACGCCGTGGAGCTGCTGGCCGGCGCGACGGCGGGGGGTGGGGGCGCCGGCGGGCTCGGCTACCTGCTCAAGGACCGGGTCGCCGACGTGACCGACTTCCTCGACGCCGTCCGGCGGGTGGGGGAGGGCGGCACCGCGCTCGACCCCGAGGTGGTCAGCCAGCTCCTCGCCCGCAGCCGCCAGCGCGACCCCCTCGCCGAGCTGTCCCCGCGCGAGCGCGAGGTCCTCGGCCACATGGCCGAGGGGCTGTCCAACTCCGCCATCGCCCGCACCCTCGTCGTGAACGAGAGCACCGTGGAGAAGCACGTGACCAACATCTTCACCAAGCTCGACCTGCCCCCCACCGACCACAGCCACCGCCGCGTGCTCGCCGTGCTGCGCTGGCTGGGGGTCTAGGCGATCGCCGTGCCCCGCCTCTGGCTCCTCGCCGGCAGCGTGGTGGCCGTCGCCGCCCTCGGCGGCGCCACGTTCGGCGCGGTCAGCGTCATCGCCCACGAGGAGGAGGCGACGCGCGGCACGTTCGACGCCACCGCCGTCGACGTCGTCCGCGTCGACAACCATCGCGGCACGGTCGAGGTGCTGGGCGGCGACGTCGACGAGATCACCGTCACCGCCGAGGTCAGCCACGGCCTGTTCCGCACCGACACCAGCGCCCACGTCGAGGACGGCGCACTCGTGGTCGACATGGACTGCCCGCCCGGTCCGCCGCTGTGGTGCGAGGCCGACTACCGCATCACCGTGCCCGCCGACGTCGCCGTCGAGGTCGACAACGGCAACGGGCGCACGCTCGTGCGCGACGTCGACGGCGACGTGGCGGTCGACGGCCGCAACGGCCGGATCGAGCTCGTCCGGGTCTCCGGCGACGTCGAGGCCGAGACGTCGAACGGGCGCATCACCGCCCGTGGGATGCGCGGCGCCCGCCTCGAGGCGCGGAGCCGCAACGGGTCGGTGCGGCTCGCCTTCGCCGAGCCGCCCACCGCCGTCACCGCCCGCACCGAGAACGGGAGCGTCGACGTCGTGGTGCCCGACGACGACGAGGCGTACCGGGTCGAGGTCGAGAGCTTCGTCGGCGGCACCGACACGGCCGTGCGCACCGACCCGGGCAGCGAGCGGGTCATCGTCGGGCTGTCCCGCAACGGCTCGGTCACGGTCCGCTACCCGACCGGGTAGCCCGCACCACCGCTTCGGGTTTCCCCCACCTCGAAGATCACGGCAGGCACCGTCGATCCCGGGATCCCGATGTCGGACGATCGGTGCATGACCCTCCCCACCACGCTCACCAGCCGCCGCCAGGCGGACCCCACCGCACCCGTGCCCGGCGTCGCCGCCCGGGCCGTCGACGCCACCAAGGTCTACGGGTCCGGCGACACCGCCGTGCGGGCCCTCGACGGCGTCACGGTCGACATCCCCGCCGGCGCCTTCACCGCCGTGATGGGCCCGTCCGGCTCCGGCAAGTCCACGCTCATGCACTGCCTCGCCGGCCTCGACTCGCTGACCAGCGGCCGGGTGCTCGTCGGCGACGTCGAGCTCGGCACGCTCAGCGACGCGGCGCTCACCCGGCTCCGCCGCGAGCGCCTCGGCTTCGTGTTCCAGGCGTTCAACCTCATCGGCACGCTGAGCGCCGAGGAGAACATCGTCCTCCCGCTGCGGCTCGCCGGCGCCCGGCCCGACCAGGGCTGGGTCGACCAGGTGATCGCGACGGTCGGCCTCGGCGACCGGCTCGGCCACCGGCCGAGCGAGCTGTCCGGCGGCCAGCAGCAGCGCGTGGCCGTCGCCCGGGCGCTGGCGAGCCGACCCGACGTCGTGTTCGCGGACGAGCCGACCGGCAACCTCGACTCCCGCTCCGGCACGGAGGTGCTCCGCCTGCTGCGCGAGTCGGCCGACCGCTTCGGCCAGACCATCGTCATGGTCACCCACGATCCGGCGGCGGCTGCGTGGGCCGACGAGGCGCTCTTCCTCGCCGACGGCCGCATCGTGGACCACCTCGAACGACCCACGGCCGAGCTCGTGCTCGACCGGATGAAGGACCTGGGAGGCTGACCGTGCTGCGCACCACGCTCGCCGCGGCCTGGAGCCGCAAGCGCCGACTCGTCGGCACCGCCCTCGCCATCGTGCTGGGCACCACCTTCCTCAGCGCCACCCTCGTCCTCGGCGCCACCGCTCGGGACGGCTTCGAGGTGGCCTTCCGCGAGGCCAACGCCGGCACCGACGCGTTCGTGCGGTCGGCCGACGAGCTCAGCGGCGGCGAGGAGGCCGTCCGCCCGCCCATCGACGCCTCGCTGGTCGAGGTCGTCACGGCCGTCGAGGGCGTCGACCGGGCGGTCCCCACCGTGGAGGGCACCGGCCAGGTGCTCGACGCCGAGGGCGACACCATCGGCGGCAACGGCCCGCCCACCCGGGCCGCCGCCTGGATCGACGACCCCGACCTCACCGGCTGGGACCTGGCCGAGGGCCGCGCGCCCCGCACCGCGGGCGAGGTCGTCCTCGACCGGGGGACCGCCGAGGAGGCCGAGGTCGTTCCGGGCGACGAGGTCACGGTGCTCGTGCCCGAGCCCGTGATCGCCACCGTCGTCGGCGTCGCCACCTTCGGTGACGACGACAGCATCGGCGGCACCACCTACGCCGCCTTCACCACCGCCGAGGCCCAGCGCCTCGTGCTCGGCGGCCGGGACCTCGTCTCCGGCGTCGTGGTGGCGGCCGAGGACGGCGTGTCGCAGACCGAGCTGGTCGAGCGGCTGTCCGGCGTCCTGCCCGCCGGCCTGGAGGCCATCACCGGCGAGGACCTCACCCAGGAGATGCAGGACGACATCGAGGGCGACTTCCTCGGCTTCATGATCGCCGGGCTGGTGGTGTTCGCGGCCGTCGCGCTGCTGGTCGCCGCGTTCAGCATCTTCAACACCTTCTCGATCCTGGCCGCCCAGCGGACCCGGGAGTCCGCGCTCCTGCGCGCCCTCGGCGCGTCCCGGGGACAGGTGCTGGGCTCGGCCCTGACCGAGTCGGCGATCGTCGGCCTGCTCGGCTCCGTCGCCGGTGCCGCCGCCGGCGTGCTCGTCGCCGGCGGCATGCTCGCCCTCATGGAGTCGGCGGGCTTCGGCCTGCCCACCGACGGGCTCGCCGTGCCGCCCCGGACGCTCGCCACCGCCGTGCTCGTCGGGTTCCTCGTGACGCTCGTCGGGGGACTGGTGCCGGCGTGGCGGTCCTCGCGGGTGGCGCCCCTCGCCGCCCTCCGGGAGGCCGACGTCGACACCGCCGCCTCGTCCCGGTGGCGCGCCGTCGCCGGAGCCCTGCTGGTCGCCGCCGGCTCGGGCCTGCTGGTGCTCGCCGGCGCCGAGGAGGACCGGCTCGCCGAGGGTGGCCTGGGTGCGGTCGTGCTCCTCGTCGGCGTCCTGTTCGTCGGCCCGGTGCTCGCTCGCCCCGTGGGCAACCTCCTCGGCGCGCCGCTCGCCCGGCGCGGGGTGAGCGGCGAGCTGGCCCGCCGGAACGCGGTCCGCAACCCGAAGCGCACCGCGTCCACCGCCGCCGCCCTGCTCGTGGGCGTGGGCGTGGTCACCCTGTTCACCGTCTTCGGCGCCTCCGTGTCCCGCTCGATCGAGGACGCCGTCGAGCGCAGCTTCGGCGGGGACCTGGTCCTCACCCCCTCCGGCAGCGGGTTCAGCGGCGCCGGCCTCGACACGGCACTGGTCGACCGCCTCGAGGAGCTGCCCGAGGTGGCGGACGCCGCCGGCATGGGCTTCGGCCCGGCCACGGTGGACGGCCGCCAGGAGGGCGTCGGCTTCGCCGACCTCGCCGCCCTGTCCCGTGTCGCCGACCTGGACGTGGTCGAGGGCGACCTGGCCGAGGTGGGCGACGGCGAGCTCGCGCTGTCCCAGGACCACGCGGAGGACCACGGCTACGAGGTCGGCGACGAGATCACCGTCGGGTTCGCCGACGGCAGCACGGCCGAGCTCACCGTGGCCGTCACCTACGACGCCCGGGGCATCGGCGGGAACGTGCTGCTGCCCCAGGCCGCCTGGCTCGAGCGGGTGCCGCAGGCGTCGTACATGACCGTGCTCGTGGGGCTGGCCGACGGGGTCGGCCTGTCCGACGGACGTGCGGCCGTCGAGTCGGTGACGGCCGGGGTGGGCGCCCCGGACGTGATGGACCGCGACGAGTTCATCGCCGGGCAGGCGGCCGAGGTCGACGTGCTGCTGACCATCGTCTACGCCTTGCTCGCCGTCGCCATCGTGATCGCCCTCATGGGCATCGCCAACACCCTGTCCCTGTCCGTGCACGAGCGGACCCGGGAGCTCGGGCTGCTGCGGGCGGTGGGCCAGACCCGCCGACAGCTGCGGTCGATGGTGCGCTGGGAGTCGGTGATCGTGGCCACCTTCGGCTCGGCGCTGGGGCTCGCCGTCGGCCTGTTCGTGGCCTGGGCGCTCGTCCGGGCGATGGCCGTCAGCGAGGGCTTCGGCAGCTTCGAGGTGCCGGTGGGCCCCCTCGCCGTCGTGCTCCTCGTGGGCGCCGCCGTCGGCGTGCTCGCCGCCCTCCGGCCGGCCTGGCGGGCCAGCCGGCTCGACGTGCTCGCCGCCGTGGCCGTCGAGTGACGACCACGGCTGCGAGCATCAGCTGCAGGGCTGGATGCAGGGCGCCTCGGCCCGGCTCATGCCCTGCAGCCGCTGGCCGGCGGCGTCGAACCGCCGGCCTGCGGCGAGCAGGACGGCGCCCAGCCGGGCCGACCAGGGGGCGGAGGCCACGGCGTGGAGCCGGCGCTGCTCGGCCTCGCGGCGGCGGTTGTGGATCTCGGTGTGGACCAGCATCTCGGTCTGGAACGGGTGCATCTCGCCTCCTCTCTTCTCTTCCTCATCGTCGCGTGGTATGGTCCTGCAATCAACTGATTCACGGAAATAGGGATTCGGGATGTCGGTCACCTTGCAGTTCCCCTCCGCTCGGCCGATGGAGCTCATCGGCTTCGCCTGGTCGCCCCTGTTCGAAGCGGTGCTGTCGCTGCGCTCGGTCGCCCAGCCGAAGCGCACGCCCATGCACCTCCCATGGGTACGGCGCTGCCGTGACCTCCCCGACGACCTGCAGGCCGAGATCCACGAGCTGATCCGGCCCTTCGACCGGTTCATCCCCGGCATCTTCGAGGTCGGTCTGCTCGGCGACAGCCCCAGCTTCGAGGACGAGCTCGCTGCCTTCGACGCCCTCGACGACGACATCGTCGTCCACGAGCTGTCCATCGCCGTCGGCAACGCCACGTGCACCGACCCGGACACCTTCGACGTGTCGCGTGTGCACGACCCCGCCCACCGCGCCGAGGTGCTCGCCGCCGCCGACGCCCTGGGCCGGGGCGACCTCGCTCGGGCCGTGTTCGACGATCCGGCCGCCACCCGGAAGCGCTACTCGCAGCTGCTCGAGCGCTACTGGGACCTGGCGTTCCACGAGGAGTGGGACCGGCTCCTGCCCCGCATCGAGGCCGAGGTCACCGCGGGCGCCCGGGCCCTCGTCACCGGCGGGGTGCCCGGCCTCGTCGCCGAGCTGCTGCCCGAGGGGCGGTGGGATCCCGAGACCACGTCGGTGGTGATCGCCAAGGACTGGGACGGCGCCTGCGACATCGCCGAGCGGGGCGGGATGCTCTTCGTCCCCACCGTCTACGGCTGGCCCTGCGTCATCATGGACCTCGCCCCGCCGTGGCCGGCATCGGTCTTCTTCCCGCTCCGCGACATGCGCACGCCCGAGGTGCCCCACGCCACCGACCACGAGGTGGTCTCGGGGTTCAAGGCGCTCGGCGACGAGACCCGCTTGCAGATCGCGCGCATGGTCGCCGGCGAGGCCCGCTCCACCAAGGAGCTCGCCGAGCTGCTCAGCCTCTCCGACTCGGCCATCTCCCGACACCTGAAGATCCTCGAGGCCGCCGGCATCGTCGCCGGCCAGCGCGACGGCTACTTCGTGCTGTACCGCCTCGTGCCCGAGCGGCTCGACGTGCTCGGCCGCGCGCTGCGGGGCACCCTCGGCCTCGTCCAGGCGGCGGCCGGCGACGTGCCTGCCCTGCCGGTGAACCTCGGGCGCTCGTCCGGCTGATCAGCGCAGCACGGCGGCGGGGCGGTCGCGCAGCAGCGCCTCGGCCTCGGCGCTCACCGCTCGCAGCACCTCGCCCGCCGGCCGGACGGCATCGACGAAGGCGGCCGACTGCCCGTAGCGGATGGCGTCACGGTCGGGGTCCGGCTCGCCCGTCGGCGCCACCGCGGCGGCGACCTCCTCGCGCCGGGCCCGCAGCTCGGTGTCGCGGTCGGCCCACTCGGCGGTGAAGCGGTTCCGTCGCACCCGGTCGTGGATCGTCGCCGGCCACGGCAGGCCCGACACGATGTCGTAGGCGTGGGTCAGCACGGTGTCGGCGCCGTCGCTGTCGACGATGAGCTGCTTGTAGGTGTCGTGCACCTCCACCGCTTCCGGCGTGGCCAGGAACGCGGTGCCCATCACCGCACCGTCGGCGCCCGCCAACAGGGCCGCCGCGAGGGTGCGCCCGTCGGCGACGCCTCCGGCCGCGAGGACGGGGATGTCGGGGTGGCGGGCCACGACGCTGGCGAGGAACGGCAGCAGGCTCATCGTGCCGGTGTGGCCGCCGGCCTCGGTGCCCTGGGCGATCAGCACGTCGGCGCCGGCGTCGACGGCCATGGCGACGCCCTCGTGGTCCTGCACCTGGCACAGGACCCGGATGCCGGCGTCCTTCGCCCGGGCGGCCCACGGGCCCGGATCGGCGAAGGAGAAGCAGATGGCGTCGGGCCGCTCGTCGATGGTGGCCTCGAGGAACCGCTCGGTCATCGGGAGGAACGGGGTGATGAAGCCCACTGCGAACGCTCCGCCGCCCGTGCGGGCCGTCGCCACCTCGGCGCGCAGCCAGTCGGCGTCCCTGCCGGGGTGGATGCCGCCGAACGCGCCGAGCCCGCCGGCCGCGCTGACCGCGGCCGCGAGGCGTCCACCGCTGTGCATCACCATCGGCGCCGACATGATCGGGTGCTCGAGGTCGAAGAGCTCGGTGAACCGGGTGCGCACCGCCACGGCCCGACGGTACCGCTGCGTTGCTCGAGCTGTCAGCCGGCGTCCCCGGTTACGGTCGCGGGATGGCCTGGGAGCACGAGGTGGTCGCGTTCAACACGGCGACCGAGTCCACGAACCGCATGCACGACGACACCGTCGCCGCCACCTACGGCTTCCGTGGCGGCCTCGTGCCCGGCGTCGACGTGTGGGCCTACCTCACCCGCCCGTGCGTCGACCGCTGGGGCGCCGAGTTCCTCGAACGGGGGACCATGGAGGCCCGGTTCCTGCTGCCCGTCTACGACGGCGAGCGCGTCACCTGCCGGCTCGACGACGACGGCACCCTGGTGGCGGTCGGCCCCGACGGCGGCGTGCGGGCCCAGGGCCGCGCCGCGCTCGCCGACGACCTGCCGGTGGTGCACGACCTGCCGGTGGCGCCGGTGCCCGACCCGGTCCCGCCGGCCGCCGCCGAGCTGCTGGCACCCGGCACCGCCCTCGGGACGCTGCGCTTCCACCACCGGCAGGAGCCGGCCCGCCAGTACCTCGACGACGTGCGCGAGGACAGCCCGCTGTACGAGGCGGGCGCCATCGCCCACCCCGGCTTCCTCGCCCGCCAGGCCAACTACGTGCTGTCGAGCAGCGTGCGGCTGGGCCCGTGGATCCACGTGAGCACCCGCGCCCAGCACCGCGGCGCGGTCCGCGACGGCGAGCTGCTCGAGGTGCGGGGCCGGGTGGCCGACGAGCGGGAGCACAAGGGCCACCGCTTCGTCGACCTCGACGTCGAGATCACCGCCGACGGCCGCCCCGTCTGGAGCGCCTTCCACACCGCCATCTGGCAACCCCGCCGCGACCGCGCCTGACCCACCCCGCTTCTGGCACCACATCTCCCGGTGGCTGAGCGGGAGTGCTGGTGCCAGAACGGCAGTGGGTCAGCCGGCGCCGACGCCGGCCGTGGTCGCGCCCCGGAGGACGTCCTCGGCGGCGTCGTCGGCGGGGAAGAACAGCTCGACCGCGAGCTCGTCGAGCGTGACGTCGCGCGGCGTGCCGAACGTGGTGAGCGTCGTGAACAGCGAGACGTCGGTGCCGCCCATGTCGAGCACCACGGGCACGAGCAGCGGCGGCTCGTCCTCCACCAGGGGGCGGTCGGGGAGCGCGGCCACGTTCGGGTACGCCCGCACCTCCTCCTCGATCGCGGCCATGCGCTGGTCGCCGGTGATGCGCACCGTCCGTCGGATCTGGCCGAGCAGGTAGGTGGCCCAGTCCTCGAAGTTGCGGGTTCGGGCGGCCAGGCCCTCGGGGTGGAGGCTCAGCCGGAACACGTTCAGCTCCGGCCCGAGCAGGTGGTCGGGCACGCCGGCGGTGAGCTGCAGGGCGGCGGCGTTGGCGAGCACCACGTTCCACTGCCGGTCGATCACCACGCCGGGGTAGGGGTCGTGCGCGTCGAGCATGCGCTGCAGCGACGCCCGGATCCGGGCCATGGCGTCGTCGTCGAGGGACGTCTCGTGGAAGCGCGGCGCGTACCCGGCCGCGAGCAGCAGGGCGTTCTGCTCCCGCAGCGGCACCTCGAGGTGCCGGGCGAGGGCCAGCACCAGCTCGGGGCTGGGGCGGGAGCGGCCGGTCTCCACGAAGCTGAGGTGGCGCGGCGACACGCCGACGTCGAGGGCGAGGTCCATCTGGCTGCGGTGGCGGCGGTGGCGCCAGTCGCGGAGCAGGTCGCCGACGGCTGCGGTGGGCATGCCCCGACCGTACGAGCGCCCGGTCATCGGCGCCATGACCCGACGGGTAATCGCCCCGCTTCCCGGTCGACCCGACGATGGCGGCAACCCGACCGATCCAGGAGGACCGACATGGCCACGCACTCGCTCACCGTCCCGACCAGCCCCCGCACCGCCCTCGCCGCCGACCCGGCAGGGCGCCTGCGGCTCGTCCTCACCACCAACGCCGCCACCTCCCTGGCCGCCGGGCTGGTCGCCGTCCTCGCCGCCGGCTGGTGCGTCGAAGAGCTCGGCCTCCAGAGCGAGGGCTGGACCCGCGTCGTCGGCGCCGGCCTCGTGCTCTTCGCCGCTGACGTCGCCCTGGGCGCCCGTTCGCGCCGCCGCCTCGCCACCACCGCGCTGCTCACCTCGGTGGCCGACCTCGCCTGGGTGGCCGCGACCGCCGTCGTCCTCGCGACGGTCGACCTCACGACCGCCGGCCGCGTCGTGGCCGTGGTGATGGGCGTCGGCGTCCTCGACTTCGCCCTGCTCCAGCTCTGGTTCCGGAGCCGGCTGCTGCGCTGAGCGACGCCTCGGTCAGGCGAGCGCGAGCAGCAGCTCGACCAGCTCGCCCGGCCGGTTCACCGCCACCATGTGGTTGGTCGCGATCTCGTGCACCGCCCAGCGAGGCGACTGCCGGGCCCGGTCCGCCGCCGCGGCGAAGGCCGACTCGCCGAGCTCGTTCGGGTCGCTCTTCGTCGCCTTGATGTAGGTGAGCCCGAACGGGAAGTCCTCCAGGGGCTGGTGGAGGCGCACCGGCTCGTAGGCGGTGGCGAGCGGGTGCGGCACCGCCCGGGGGTTCATGAACTCGGCCTCGGCGGGGTCGTCGAACGCCCGCGGGAGCGGCGGAAGCGCCACCGCGTCGCCGAGGGCGATGGGGGACCGCGGCAGTCCGAGGAGGTCGGCCATCGACTGGCCGTCCTCGGGCACGAAGGCGTCGAGGTAGACCAGCTCGCGCACCCGGTCGTGGATGGAGTCGAGGCTCCCGGTCACGACGGCCCCACCGTAGGAGTAGCCGAGCAGCACGACGTCGCGGAGGTCCTCGTACAGGACCAGGTTCACCACGTCCTGCACGTGGGTGGACAGGGTGACCTGCGGGCTCGCGAGGTGCACCTTGTCGCCGAGGCCGGTGAGGCTCGGCGTGAACACCTCGTGTCCCGCCTGCTGCAAGCCGCGGCGGACGTGGCGGAACGAGAACGCTCCGCGCCAGCCGCCGTGCACCAACACGAAGCACGCCATGGACGGGACCATCGCAGCGTCGGGCTCCGTCGTCAACGGCCACGTGGCTGAACGGGCCGGACTCCGGGTATCGGTGCGCCGTGACCGCAACCGACCAACCGCGATCCGACGAGGACGGCCCCACCGAGTCGTTCTCGCCCGTCCTGCCCACCGAGGTCGAGGAGCTGCTGCTCTCCGTGCTGGAGCGGGTGGCGGAGCGGGACCTGTCGCTCGCCACCGCCGAGAGCTGCACCGGCGGGATGCTCGCCTCCCTGCTCACCGACGTGCCCGGCCGCAGCGGCGTGTTCGAGCGGGGCTTCGTCGTCTACAGCGACGAGGCCAAGTGCGACCTGCTCGGCCTCGCCCAGGCGGACATCGACCGCTGCGGCGCGGTGAGCGAGGAGGTGGCGATCGCCATGGCCGAGGGGGCGCTCGCCAACTCCCGGGCGGACATCGCGGTGTCGACCACCGGGTACGCCGACGAGGGCCCCGAGCCCGGGCTCGTGCACTTCGCGTGCGCCTCGGACATCGCCCCGACCGTCCACCGCGTGGAACGGTTCGGCGCGATCGGGCGCGGACCGGTCAGGATCGCGTCCATGCGAGTCGCCCTGGAGCTGATGGACGAGATCCTGTGACCGACCACCCCTTCTTCCAACCCGCCTCGCACGGGTTCGTGCGCGTCGCCGCGGCCACGCCGGGGGTGGCGGTGGCCGACCCGGTGTGCAACGCCGACTTCACGCTCGACCTGGCGCGCCAGGCCCACGAGCAGCACGTCGACCTCGTCGTGTTCCCCGAGCTGGGCCTGTCGTCGTACGCCATCGACGACCTGCACCTGCAGGACGGGCTGCTCGGCGCGGTCCGCCTGGGGCTCGAGCAGGTCATCGCCGCGTCGGCCGACCTGCGCCCGGTGCTACTGGTGGGTGTCCCGCTGCCGCGCAACGGGCGGCTCTACAACTGCGCCGTGGTGGTGGCGGGCGGCCGGGCGCTGGGCGTCGTGCCCAAGTCGTTCCTGCCGAACTACCGCGAGTACTACGAGAAGCGGTGGTTCGCGCCGGGCGCCGGCATCGTCGGCACGGAGATCGAGGTGTGCGGCGAGGCCGTCCCCTTCGGCACCGACCTGCGCTTCGTGGCCGACGACCACGACGGGCTCGACTTCTGCGTGGAGATCTGCGAGGACCTGTGGTCGCCCGTGCCGCCCTCGTCCTGGGGTGCCCTCGCCGGCGCGCTGATCGTCGCGAACCTGTCCGCATCGAACATCGTCATCGGCAAGGCGCGCGACCGCGCCCTGCTGTGCGCGTCGCAGTCGGTGCGGGGCCGGTGCGCGTACGTGTACTCGGCCGCCGGACCGGGTGAGAGCACCACCGACCTGGCCTGGGACGGCCAGGGAATGGTCCACGAGCTGGGCGAGCTGCTGGCCGAGTCCGACCGCTTCGCCCTCGAGCCCGACCTCCTCGTCGCCGACGTCGACGCGGCGAGGGTCCGGCTGGAGCGCATGCGCACCGGCACCTTCAACGACGCCGCCGCCCACCTCGAGCACCCGGAGGAGCGCGTGCGGGTCGTGCGGTTCGAGCACGGCGCCGACCCGGTCGCACCGTCGGCCGACGGCGGTGCTCCGGCCCTGTTGCGACCTCTGGCCCGGTTCCCCTTCGTGCCCGACGACCCGGCCCGGCTCCACGACGACTGCTACGAGGCGTTCAACATCCAGGTCGAGGGGCTGGTCACCCGCTTCCGCGCCACGCGCTCCGACCACGTCGTCATCGGGGTGAGCGGCGGCCTCGACTCCACCCACGCCCTGATCGTGGCGGCCAAGGCGTTCGACCGGATGGGCCTCGACCGCTCCCAGATCCTCGGCTACACGATGCCGGGCTTCGCCACGAGCGACACGACCAAGTCGAACGCGTGGGCGCTGATGAAGGCGCTCGGCGTGTCGGCCGAGGAGATCGACATCCGCCCCGCGGCCCGCCAGATGCTGTCGGACATGGGGCACCCGTTCGCGTCGGGCGAGCCCGTGTACGACATCGCCTTCGAGAACGTCCAGGCCGGCCTGCGCACCGACTACCTGTTCCGCCTGGCCAACCACCACGGCGGCTTCGTCGTCGGCACCGGCGATCTGTCCGAGCTCGCCCTCGGGTGGGCCACCTACGGCGTCGGCGACCACATGAGCCACTACAACGTCAACGCCGGCGTGCCGAAGACGCTCATCCAGTACCTCATCCGCTGGACCGTGCAGACCGGCCAGTGGGACGAGGAGACCGACCGGATCCTGCTGTCGATCCTCGACACGGTGATCTCGCCGGAGCTGATCCCGAGCCACGAGGACGCCGAGGGCGACGACCCGAAGCTGCAGAGCACCGAGGAGCAGATCGGCCCCTACGAGCTCCACGACTTCTTCCTCCACCACATCGTCCGCCAGGGCCTGGCTCCCTCGAAGGTTGCCTTCCTCGCCTGGCACGCGTGGCGCGACGCGAGCGCCGGCGCCTGGCCGCAGGACTTCCCCGAGGACCGGCGCAACGAGTACGACCTCGACGCCATCCGGCGGTGGCTCGAGGAGTTCCTGCGCCGCTTCTTCGGCTTCAGCCAGTTCAAGCGCTCGGCCATGCCGAACGGCCCGAAGGTGTCGGGCGGCGGCAGCTTGTCGCCGCGTGGTGACTGGCGGGCCCCGTCCGACTCGAGCGCCCGCGCGTTCCTCGACGAGCTCGCCCGGAACCTGCCGTGACCGGCCGGGCCACGGTCGTGCTCGACGAGCTGTCGATCACCGTCGTGGTCGACAACGAGACCGACACGCTCTCGTCGGTCGATCCCGGTGTCCCCCAGCTGCCCGAGGCCGCCGGTCTCCTCGGCCGGCCCGACCTCGCCTGCCACCGCGCTGGCCACGACGGCACCGAGGTGTTCGGCCAGCTCTGCGTCGCCTGCCACGGGTTCTCCGCGCTGCTCACCGCACGGGCCGGCGACGACACCGCCACCGTGCTGTTCGACGTCGGCCCCTACGGCGACGTGTGGCTGGCCAACGCCGAGCGGCTCGGCATCGACCTGGCCGACATCGAGGTGATGTTCCTCTCGCACTGGCACTTCGACCACAGCGGCGGGTTCCCCGCCGTGGTGGAGGCCGTCAGCGCCGCACGGTCGGCCGCGGGCCGGTCCGCTCCGCTCGTCGACCTGCACCCCGACCGGCCCGACCAGCGGGGCACGCAGCTGCCCGACGGGCGGCTGGTGCTGCTCCCCGACGAGCCGACCTTCGCCGCCATCGAGGCGGCCGGCGGACGGATCGTCACGAACGCCGAGGCGCACGCCGTGGCCGGTGGGCTGCTCTACGGCAGCGGTGCCATCGAGCGGGTGACCGGCTACGAGACGGGCCTTCCCGGCCACGTCACCTTCCACGGCGACGAGCTCACCCCCGACCCGCTCATCATGGACGAGCGCTTCCTCGCCGCCGACGTCCGGGGCCGGGGCATCACGGTCCTGTCCGCCTGCTCGCACGCGGGGGTCGTGAACGCCTGCCTGGCCGCGAAGGACGCGTTCCCCGACACCCCCGTCGACCTCGTGCTCGGCGGCTACCACCTGGCCGGCGCCGCCGTGCAGGACCGCATCGACGCCACCGTGCGCGACCTCGACGAGCGCGTCCGCGCGCGGGTGGTCGCCCCCGGCCACTGCACCGGCTGGCGGGCCAAGGCCGCGCTGGCCGACCGCTTCGCCGGCGGCCGCTACGGGCCCAGCGTCGTCGGCACCCGCTACGTGCTCAGCGGCTGAGCGCGTGTGACGGCACGGCTGCCAGATCCGGTGCCGCGGCCAGGACCGATCGGGTGCTACGGCTCGACGAAGGCCGCCACCTGGGCGAAGACCGTCGCGTCCTGGTGCAGGTCGCTGTGGCCGATGCAGGCGGTCTGGGTGTTGCCGGCACCTGCGACGGAGACGCTGCTGTCGGGGTTGATGACCGTGTCGCACGGTGACCACCAGGTGGCGTACCGGACGTCGCCCGGCGACTCGTCGCCGGCGTTCAGGTCCTTCAGGAAGGACGAGCCGATGCGCATCTCCGAGCACGCGGTGGAGAAGCACAGGTTCGCCGTGTCGGTGCCGTGGTTCGGCCCGCCGAGCGACACCCAGGCGTCGATCTTGTCCGTCGAGTCACCGCCGAGGAACTTCACGTACCAGCGGGAGGACAGGCTCCCCATGGAGTGGGCGATGAGGTCGACCTGGTCGGCGCCGGTGGCGGCGAGGATCTGGTCGACCCGGGCGCTGATCTCCGCCGCCGTGGTCTTGTTCGACTGCGACGTGTTGTACGACCAGCGGTGCAGCTCGCCGCTCGTGTAGCCGGCCGCCTGGAAGCGCGACACCATCGTGTCCCACGTCGAGGCGCTGGAGTTCCAGCCGTGCACGAACAGGATCGGGTCGCGCACGTCGACCGGCGCCGACGTGCTGGTCGGTTCGGTGGTCGTGGTCGTCGGCTTGCCGCCACCGCCCCCCTTGGCCGCGCCTGCCGGCACGGCGAAGGCCAGCGCCACCGCCGCCGCGACCAGCAGCGTCACCGTCGCACGAGACCGTCGCATCGCCATCCCCCTGGATCGAGCGCCTGCCGACGCTCCCCTGGCGGCGCCGGCGGCGCCACGGTAGCCCTGAGAGCTACGGGCGCGAGGCGACGAAGACCGGGATCAGCCGGTCGGTGCTCTCCTGGTACTCGGCGTAGGGCGGGTAGGCGGCGACCGCCCGCTCCCACCACACGTCGCGCTCCTCGCCCTGGACCTCGCGCACGATGGCGTCCCAGGGCTCGGGCCCGTCCTGGACCATGACGGCCGTCGGGTCGGCGACCAGGTTGTGGTACCACTCGGGGTGCTCGTCCGAGCCGCCCTTCGAGGCGACCAGTGCGTACTCGCCGTCGTGCTCCACCCGCATCAGCGGCGTCTTGCGCAGCTTGCCCGAGCGCCGGCCCCGGGTGGTGACGATGATGATGGGCATCCCGGTGTCGCGCAGCGTGTTGGCCTCGCGGCCGCCGGTGCGCTCGTAGGTCTCCACCTGCTCGCGGACCCAGTCCCAGGTGCTCGGCTCGTACTCCCCG
>DASTYO010000009.1:0-3715 GCA_035764875.1 Acidimicrobiales bacterium
CCGTTGCCGACCGCCACCATGAGGATGGGGTGGGCGAAGTCGGCCACCTCTTCCCCGTCCACCTCGATGCGCAGCCGCACGAAGGGCGGGTTGACCGCGGCGAGCAGCGCGCCGACGGGGTAGCCGATCCGGCCGAGCCGCCCCTTCCACTTGCTGGCCTTGCGACTGGCCTGGGCACCGACGCCGATGTGCACGTTGTTGACCACGACGCTGCCCACGCAGTCCTGGAGCAGGTCCACCGAGCGGACGTCGCCCTTCACGATGACGCGCGCAGCCTCCTCGGGGTCGAGCGGGATGCCGGCCCCGCGCGCGAAGTCGTTGCCTGTGCCGAGCGGGATGAGGCCGAGCACGGCCTCGCCGAGCTCGTGGCGTCGATGCAGGGCGGACACGACGGCGTGCAGGCTGCCGTCGCCGCCGGCGACCACCACGCGCCGGCTGCCGCGCCGGTGCAGGACACCGTCGAGCTCGCCGGGGTTGGAGGTCGCACACATCTCTACGTCGGCGGCCTCGCGCAGCACCGACAGCGCCCGCTCGACGCTCTCGGCGTCGGTGGTGCCGGCATCGGCGTTGGTGATCAGCAGCAACGAGTCCACGGGGCGGACCATACATCGGGGTCCTGAGGCTCTGTTATCGTAACGTCGCAAGAGCCCCGGTGCTGTTGCACAGCCGGGGTTTCTTCGTTTGTGTCTGGCCGCGTCGCCCCGGCCCCCTGACCGGGTCGGTGCCGGCCGTGACCCGGCCCGACCGTAGGCCAGCCGAGAGGGGTACCTCATGCCCGCCATCGTCCTCGTCGGCGCCCAGTGGGGTGACGAAGGCAAGGGGAAGGCGACCGATCAGCTCGGCGCCTCCATCGATTATTGCGTGCGCTATCAAGGCGGAAACAATGCCGGTCACACCATCGTGGTGAACGGCGAGAAGTTCGCGCTGCACCTGCTGCCCTCGGGGACCCTGACCCCCGGGGTGACGCCGGTGATCGGCAACGGGGTCGTCGTCGACGCGGCCGTGCTGCTCGACGAGATCGAGGGGCTCAGCGCCCGCGGCGTCGACACCTCCCGGCTGCTCGTCTCGGCGAACGCACACCTGATCACGTCGTACCACACCACGATCGACAAGGTCACCGAGCGCTTCTTGGGCAAGAACCAGATCGGCACCACCGGCCGAGGCATCGGGCCGACGTACGCCGACAAGATCAACCGGATGGGCATCCGGGTCGCCGACATCTTCGACGAGAAGATCCTGCGGCAGAAGATCGAGGCCGCGCTGGAGCAGAAGAACCACCTGCTCGTGAAGGTCTACAACCGCCGCGCCATCGAGGTGGAGGCGGTGATGGAGGAGATCGCCGCCTACGCCGACCGGCTCGAGCCCTACGTAACCGACACCTCGCGCGTCATCAACGGTGCGCTCGACGAGGGGCAGACCGTGCTCTTCGAGGGCGCGCAGGCCACGATGCTCGACGTCGACCACGGCACCTATCCCTTCGTCACCTCGAGCAATCCCACGGCCGGGGGCGTGTGCGCCGGGGCGGGCATCGGGCCGACCCGCATCGACCGGGTCATCGGGGTGGTCAAGGCCTACACCACCCGCGTGGGCGCCGGCCCCTTCCCGACCGAGCTCCTCGACGAGGACGGGGATCGGCTGCGGGACCTGGGTGCGGAGTTCGGCACCACCACCGGGCGCAACCGCCGCTGCGGCTGGTACGACGCGGTCATCGCCCGCTACGCCGCGCGCATCAACGGGCTCACCGAGTTCTGCCTGACCAAGCTCGACATCCTCGGCGCCTGGGAGCGCATCCCGGTCTGCGTCGGCTACGAGATCGACGGCGTGCGCCACGACGAGATGCCGATGACGCAGTCGGAGTTCCACCACGCCAAGCCGATCTATGAGTTCTTCGACGGGTGGATGGACGACATCTCCGGCTGCCGCAGCTTCGAGGAGCTGCCCAAGAACGCCCAGGTCTACGTCAAGGCGCTCGAGGAGATGTCCGGCGCGCCGTTCTGGGCGATCGGTGTGGGCCCCGGCCGGGAGCAGACCGTCATCCTGCGCGAGGGCTGAGCCTCGATGAAGGTGCTGCTGATCGGCTCCGGCGGCCGCGAGCACGCCCTGGCCCTGGCCCTGGCCCGTGACCCGGAGGTCACCGAGGTGCACGCCGCGCCGGGCAACCCGGGGATCGCCGGGGTGGCCGACCTGCACGAAGTCAAGCCGGACGACGGTACGGCGGTCGCCGACCTCGCCGAGCGGCTCGGCATCGACCTGGTGGTGATCGGCCCGGAGGCACCGCTGGTCGCCGGGGTGGCCGACGTGGTCCGGGCCCGCGGGATCGACTGCTTCGGGCCGTCGGAGGAGGCGGCCCGGCTGGAGGGGTCCAAGGCGTTCGCCAAGGAGATCATGGCAGCCGCCGGCGTACCCACGGCGATGGCCCACGTCTGCACGAGCGCCGCCGAGGTCGAGGCGGCGCTCGACGCGTTCGGGCCGCCGTACGTCGTCAAGGACGACGGGCTCGCCGCCGGCAAGGGCGTGGTCGTCACCGACTCGCGCGAGGCGGCGCTCGTCCATGCGGCGGGATGTGCACGGGTCGTGGTCGAGGAGTACCTCGACGGCCCCGAGGTCTCCCTCTTCGCGGTCACCGACGGGCGCACCGTGGTCCCGCTGCAGCCGGCCCAGGACTACAAGCGCGTCGGCGACGGCGACACCGGGCCGAACACCGGTGGCATGGGGGCCTACACCCCGCTGCCGTGGGCACCGGCCGGTCTCGTGGCCGAGGTCACCGACCGGGTCCTGCAGCCGACCGTGGACGAGATGGCTCGCCGCGGCACGCCATTCGCAGGCCTGCTCTACGCCGGGCTCGCGCTCACCTCGCGCGGCGTCCGGGTGGTGGAGTTCAACGCCCGCTTCGGGGACCCGGAGACCCAGCCGCTGATGTCCCTGCTCGACTCACCGCTCGGCACACTGCTCGGCGGGGCCGCCCGGGGCACGCTCGACCAGGTCCCGGCGCCCCGGTGGAAGGACGGTGCCGCCGTCGCCGTGGTGGTCGCCGCCAAGGACTACCCCTCCGCACCGCGCACGGGCGACGTGATCCACGGGCTGATGGACGCCGAGCGCATCGACGGCATCGAGGTGATCCACGCCGGCACCGCCCTGGGCGAGGACGGTGCGCTCGTCACCTCGGGCGGGCGGGTGCTCGCGGTGACCGCGGTGGGGAACGATGTCGCCGACGCACGCGCCCTCGCCTACGAGGCAGTGGGCAAGATCCGCATCGACGGGGCGCACCACCGCGGCGACATCGCGGCCGGGATCTGACGCGCGTCCCAGCCGGAGGCGGGCTCGCGGTTGCCGTGCACCCGCCCGGGTCGTCATACAGCCCGACGCGATAGGTGCCGGACGGCGCACGCCGCGCGCAGTGGGCCGAGCCGGTGCACGTGCGCGGTTCTGGCCCCGAGTGGCCCTCGGGAGTGGGCCGACCGGGTGCACGTGCGCGGTTCTGGCCCCGCCGGGACGCCGCTGTCAGTCGCCGCCCGTGCGCTGGGGCGGCACCTTGCGCAGCCGGGCTCGCACGTCGACGCCGGCGTTGAACGCTGCAGTCATCGCCTTGTCGGCCGAGGAGCCCTCGCGCGGCAGCATGCCGATCTGGCGCGCGAAGCCCAGGCCGTCGTAGTAGATCGTGTTGCGCCGGAGCTTGCCCTCCTCGAACTCCATGACGTCGCAGCCGCGCAGGACG
>DASTYO010000010.1:0-35125 GCA_035764875.1 Acidimicrobiales bacterium
AGGGTGCGATCTTCGTCACCGGGGCCGCCATCCAGTGGCTGCGCGACGGTCTCGGCATCATCGAGGAGGCCGCCGACACCGGCCCGCTCGCCGAGTCCGTGCCCGACACCGGCGGCGTGGTGCTCGTGCCCGCGTTCACCGGGCTCGGGTCGCCGTGGTGGGACCCGTACGCCCGGGGGACGCTGGTCGGCATCACCCGGGGGACCACCCGCGCCCACCTCGCCCGCGCCGCCGTGGAGGCGATGGCGTTCCAGACCCGCGACGTCGTCGAGTCGATGGCCGCCGCCAGCGGCCACGACGTGGTGGCGATGCGGGTCGACGGCGGGGCGTCGGTGATGCCGCTGCTCCTGCAGCTGCAGGCCGACCAGCTCCAGGTGCCCGTGGCGCGCCCCACGGTGCAGGAGACCACGGCGCTGGGCGCCGGCTACCTGGCCGGGCTGGCCGAAGGGGTGTGGTCGTCACCCGACGAGGTCACCCGGAACTGGGCCCTCGACGTCGAGGTGGAGCCGTCGGCCGACCGGGAGGCCGCGGATGCCGCCCACGCCACCTGGCTGCGGGCGGTCGAGCGCTCGCGAGGGTGGGCCACGGAGTAGCTCGGTCGCTCACCCGTGCGGGTGGCAGGCGGCCCTGTGCAGGCTGGCGGGCCGCCGGTGGGAGCTGGGTTCAGGAGAGGTGGCCGAGGAGGGACACCAGGAGCTGCGTGCCGCCGACCAGGCCGAGCAGGCACGCCATCAGGATCACGGCGGCGTGGGCTTCGGCAGCCCGCTGGGCCGCCTCGGGATCGGCGGCGACGGTGACGGCGGTGAGCTCGTCCGTCGCAGTGGGTTGCTGCGTCGCGTGCATGGGCGCTTCCGTCCCCAGCGCTCCCGCGGGTCAGACCACGCAACGTGCGTGAGTCGGATCGTGTGACCCATGACCTCCCGCGTCCGGCCGCGGTCAGCCCTGGCCGCTCGGGTGCAGGCCCCGGCTGAACTCCACCAGGCGCGTGTCGGCGATGCGGGCGAGGGCGGCGGCCTGGCGCCGCTCGCGAGCGCGGAAGGGGGCGCGGTCGCGGCCGATGACCAGCGCCAGCCCCGTGCCGGGCAACGGCGACCAGACCACGTCGTCGGGCCCGGTCTCGCCCCGCGCCACCCGGCTGGACGAACGGGAGCCCTCGACGAACGCGACGAGCCAGCGCGCCGCAGGCGCCAAGCCGTCCTGCGCCACCAAGGTGTCGTCCGCGGGACGGACGACAGCGGCCCAGCGTCCCCCGAGCAGCCGGCGACCGTGGGCGACGACCGCGTCGAGCAGCGTCTCCCGGTCGCGCGCGCCGACGATGATCGCCGCGATCTCGAGCGCGTCGGCGCGGGGGTCGTGGGCGACGCCGTCGACGAGGTGGACGTCTTCGATGTCGACCTCCGGGACGGTGCGGATGGCGGCGAGCAGGTTGGCGATGGCAAGGCCGTCGGGCACCTCGACGGCGAGCTCGTCGACGGCCCGGCCGGCGCCCCGCTCGAGGATGTCGATCCCGACGATCTCGCCGCCGACGTCGCCCACCGCGCCCGCCACCTGCCCCAGCGCGCCGGGGCGGTCGGGCAGCCAGACACGGACGATGCAGGTCTCCATGCGCCGGCACGGTACGGCGCCTCCGTGAACGGGTGGTTTCAGGGGTCGCACGCGTCGGTGAGCGCTGGGCGGCCGGCAGGGGTCGGACGGCGCGCCCGGTCCGATGGCGCCCGGTTCGTCCGGGATCTCTGAACTTGACCGTATGGTCAAGTACGCTGTCCGGACATGAGCCGGCGCCTCACACCCCGCGGGGAGCAGCGACGCAGCGAGCTGCTCGCGTACGCCACCGAGCGCTTCGCGACGCACGGCTACCACCCCACCTCCGTGGCGGAGCTCGTCGACGGCCTCGGCGTGGGCAAGGGCGTCTTCTACTGGTACTTCGAGTCGAAGGAGGACCTCTTCATGGAGATCCTCCGCACCGGCGAGCGCGACCTGCGCCGGGCCCAGCAGGAGGCGATGGGCGACGAGACCGACCCGCTGCTGCGCCTCGAGCTCGGCATCCGCGGCTCGATGGAGTGGTGGGCCACCCACCGCGACGTCTACGTCCTCATCGAGTTCGCGCGCACCGAGGCCAGCTTCGCCCCCGGCGTCCGCAAGGGCGAACGGGTCGCGCTCGAGGACACCCGCCGCCTCGTGCAGGAGGCGATGGACGCCGGCACCATCGCCGACGGCAACGCCACGATCGTGGCCCAGGCGGTGCTGGGCGTCAGCTCGGTGCTGGCCCGCACCCAGGTGCTCGGGCGCTCCCGCCCGCCGAAGGAGGTCGCCGACGAGGTCGTCGACTTCTGCTGGCACGGCCTGCTCGGCACCGAGCGCCACGGCCGGGCCGAGCGCCAGCGCTCGGCCTGAGCGGGCTTCCCGTCAGCGGACCGGATCCGCGAGCCGTGGGTCGGCGAGGTAGGGGCCCGACGCGTCGAAGCCGACCGTGGCCAGCGCGATGGGTCGGTCGGTCTGCGTCCGGTACTGCTGGGCCACCGGGCTGTAGACCAGCCTCCACCGGCCGTGCCGGTCGAGGAACAGCGAGCCCTCCCCCGGTCCGGCTCCTTGCGCGTTCGACGCCAGCCAGGGGCCGTCGAACGGCTTCGTGCACGGGCCGGCCGGGGTGTCGCAGGATGCGACCCCGATCGCGTACGTCGGCTGGTTGAACCAGTTGGCCGAGTAGAACAGCCAGAGCCGCTCCCCTGCCCGGACCATCTGGGGTGCTTCGACGATGCGACCCTCCCAGGGCTGGCTCACCTCGAGGATCCGGTGGGCCTCGCCCACCAGTGCCGTGCCGTCGGGGTCCAGGCGCTGCGCGTAGATCGAGGAGGTCGAGGTGCCGTCGACCTCGCGGTTGTCGTCCGACTTCCAGTGCAGCCACCAGGTGCCGTCGCGCTCGCGGAACGAGCGTGGATCGATGCTCCCGCCCCGGTCGAGCTGGCAGACGATGGGCTCCGGCGCGGGCGTGAACGGCCCGGTGGCGTCCGTGCCGGCCGCGCCGCCGATGCACTGGGTGGCCGGCACGTGACCGGCGAGGCGAGCGGTGTAGAAGAGCACCCAGCGCCCACCGATGCGAGCGACGTCAGGGGCCCACGTCGCGTCCGGGACCGCCCAGGCACCCACATCCCCGTCGGGCAGCGCGTCATGCACGAACGACCACGTGCGCAGGTCGGTCGACTCGAGCACCGGCACGTTCTGCTTCGCGCCCACCGCGTCCCTCGCCTCGGTCGTGTACATCACGTACCGGTCGCCGACGAAGCGCACGAAGGGGTTCGGCAGCGACGGTGACGGCTCGGTGACGTCGAGCAGCTCGGCCGGGCGGTCCGGGTCCGGAGCCGGCGGCAGGGCGAGCTGCGGCTCCGGCGCGACGACCGCCGCCGGCGCGCCGCCGGCCGTCGTCGGCACCGCACCACCGGCGGTGACCGGAGGAGGGTCTTCGCGCGGTGCGATCGTGGCGGCGACGGCCACCGGCGCATCGACCGGTGCGGCGCACCGCACCCCGGCGGAGCGCTGGCTGACCGACTCGCAGCCGGCAGCGTCGCCCCCGCCGAGGGATCGGGGCGCCAGCAGGAGACCAGCGCTCACGGCCACGGCGGCGGCCAGCACCACGGCGACGGGCCACCGGCGCATCTGAGGGTTCATCGGGGCGACGTCGGTCGGTGCGGCAGAGCGGGTTCGGGGCCGAGGCTCAGCGCAGCTCGGGCAGCGCCTTCTTCATGCCGCGGATGGCCTGGTGGATCCGCTGCTCGTTCTCGATGAGGGCGAAGCGCACGTAGCCCTCGCCGCCCGGCCCGAACCCGACGCCGGGCGAGGCGGCCACGTGGGCCTCGGTGACCAGCTTCTTGCAGAACTCCACCGAGCCGAGGTGCTGGTACGGCTCGGGGATGGGCGCCCAGGCGAACATCGTGCCGCCCGGCCGGGGCATGTCCCAGCCGATGCGGTCGAGCCCGTCGCAGAGGGCGTCACGCCGGCTCTGGTAGATCGCGTTCATCTCCTTGGGGTACTCGGTGGCCTCGTTCAGGGTCACCGTGGCCGCGATCTGGATGGGCTGGAACGTGCCGTAGTCGAGGTAGCTCTTCAGCTTGGCCAGCGCGCCGACGACGTCGGGGTTGCCGGCCATGAACGCCACCCGCCAGCCGGCCATCGAGAACGACTTGGTCATCGAGTAGAGCTCGACCGCGCACTCCTTGGCGCCCTCGGCCTGGAGGATCGACGGCGGCTGCCACCCGTCGAAGCCCAGGTCGGCGTAGGCGTTGTCGTGGACGACGACGACCTCCTGCTCACGGGCGAAGTCGACCAGGCCCTGGAAGAAGTCGAGGTCGACGCACTTGGTGGTGGGGTTGTGCGGGAACGACACCACGATGACGCGGGGCCGGGGCCAGGAGTAGATGAACTGGTGCCGGATGCGGTCGAGCAGCTCGGCGCCGTGGTCGATGGCGCCGCCCATCGGGATCTCGCGGATGCTGGCGCCGGCGAACAGCGGGCCCCAGATGTGGATGGGGTAGCTCGGGGACGGCACGAGGGCGGAGTCGCCGGGGCCGAGCAGCACCCAGCACAGGTGCGAGTAGCCCTCCTTCGCGCCGATGGTGGACACGATCTCGGTCTCGGGATCGAGGGTGACGCCCCAGCGGCGCAGGTACATGTCGGCGGCGGCCTGGCGCAGCTTCGGGATGCCCTTGGACTGGGAGTACCGGTGGTTCCGGGAGTTGTGCGCGGCCTCGGTGAGCTTCTCCACCGCGATCTCCGGCGAGGGCAGGTCGGGGTTGCCGAAGCCCAGGTCGATGACGTCCTCGCCCGCTCGCCGCGCCTGCTGCTTCAACCCGTCGATGATCGTGAAGACGTAGGGCGGCAGCCCGGTGATGCGGCGGAACTCCATGGGGCCACGCTAACCGCGGCAGGATGTCGGACATGCAGACGATCGACGTCGTCGTCGAGATCCCTCGCGGCAGCCGCAACAAGTACGAGTTCGACCACGAGCGCCACATCTTCCGGCTCGACCGACGCCTGTTCTCGGCCACGGTGTACCCGGCCGACTACGGGTTCATCCCCGACACCCTCGGCGAGGACGGCGACCCGCTCGACGCGCTCGTGATCATGGAGGAGCCCACCTTCCCCGGGTGCTGGATCGAGGCCCGACCCGTCGGCGTGTTCTGGATGACCGACGACGCCGGCCCGGACGCCAAGATCATCTGCGTGCCCGCCGGCGACCCCCGCTGGGACCGGGTGCCGGACATCGAGGACATCCCCGACCACCTGCGCGAGGAGATCGAGCACTTCTTCAGCGTGTACAAGGACCTCGAGCCCCACAAGTTCTCCTCGACCCGCGGCTACGAGGGCGCCGACGCCGCCTGGACGGAGATCCGCGCCGCCCTCGAGCGCTACCGGGGCCCGTCGGCCTGACCCTCGAGGCCGAGCACCGCGGCGCCGATGGCGCCGGAGCGCTCGCCGAAGCGGGCGGCCACGATCTCCACCGGGGGCCGGTGCCTCCGGGCCAGCACCTGGTCGGGCGTGGCCGCCTCGATGCGGGGCAGGAGCACGTCCTCCGCCTCGATGACCCCGCCGCCGAGGACGACCACGTCGGGGTCGAGCAGGTCGATCAGGTTGGCGATGCCGGCGGCGACCCACCACACGAACTCGTCGAGCACCGCGGCGGCGTCGGCGTCGCCGGCGCGCACCGCGGCCACGACGTGCTCTCCCCGCACGGACTCGGGGTCACCGCCGGCCGACGCGACCGCCGCGGGGAGCCGCCCGGCCAGGGCGGCGTCTCGCCCGAGACGCCCCAGCCCGGAGCCGGACGCGTAGCGCTCCCAGCAGCCCCGGCGCCCGCACGGGCAGGGCGGTCCGGCCGGGTCGATGAGCATGTGGCCCGGCTCACCGGCGAAGCCGTTCGCCCCGTGGCGGACGCGCCCGTCGAGCACGAGGCCGCCGCCGATGCCCGTGCCGAGGGTGAGCAGCACGCCGTCGGCGTGGCCGGCGCCCGCGCCGCCGCGGAACTCGGCGTACGTGGCGCACGTGGCGTCGTTGTCGGCGACCACCGGGCGGCCGAGCCGGGCCCCCACCGTGCCGCCGACCGCGAGGTCGACCACGCCGGGCAGGTTCGGCCCGTACCGGAACACATCGGCGCGGTCGACCAGGCCCGGGATGCCGAGCCCGACCGGTCCGGTGCCGGCGGGGTCGAGGCGGTGGACGATCTCGACGATGGCCTCGACGAGGGCATCCGAGCCCCGTGGGGTGGGCAGGCGGTGCTCGGCCAGCACGGTGGTGGGGTCGCCGGGGTCGACGACGACCCCGAGCATCTTCGTGCCGCCGATGTCGATGCCGACGGCGCGCGCGTCCATGGGGTGTGCGGTGCGGATGGCGGGGCCCGGCCGGTCAGTAGCGCAGCAGGGCGCCGATGCGGCCGAGCACGTCGAGGTCGGCGTTGCCGTTGCACACCTCGACCTTGCAGGACTGGCCGAGGGCGGCCTCGACGGCCTCCTCCACCACGTCGTCGACGTGCACCATCTCGGCGCCGCACGCGCTGCACTCGCGGCCGACCGTGGCGAGGCGGTCGCAGGACTCGCACCGCCACCCCTCGGCCGTGTAGCCGTCGGAGATCAGCAGGCGCTCGACGCGCCGGTCGCCGAGGGCGTCGAGCACCGGCTTGAGGCCGGCGACGCCACGACCGCCGTTCGCGCCGACGGCGGCGCGGAGCTCCTCGACCAGCGCGGCCTCGCGAGCGGCCTCGATGTCGCGCTCGGCCTGGAGCGCTGCCCGCCGGAGCTCGGCCTCGGAGGCGTTGGCGGGCTGGTCGAGCCGGCCCCGCAGCCGCTCGCGCAGGTAGGGGTGCAGGTCGCGCTCGAGCTCGCTCGCCACCGGGTCGGTGGCGGCGATCACGACGTTGTCGAACCCGGTCTCCTGGTACACCGACCAGGCGAGCTCGGCGGCGTTGCGGAGGTGCTGGTGGGCCATCTCCTCGCGGTGGTGCTCGGGGCCACCGCGGTCGTGCTCGCCGACGTTGTCGTAGTCACGGCCGATGTCGTCGGTGCGGTCGGCCTGGGCGACCAGCTCGCCGAGGCAGTAGACGAAGACCCGGGCGTGCTGCTTGTCGGCCGCGAGCACCGCGATGCGCTGGCACTGCTGGAGGACGAGCTCGAGCTGGCCCACCGCCGGCGCCGGGTTGACGATGAGCTCGTTGCGGACCGACACGGGGAGCTCGTGCACCGTGAAGAGGTCGAGCGCGTCGGAGGCGAAGATCGCCACGCCCCTCGTGGTGGACCGGTCGAACCCCTCGGCGACGCGGTCGACGATGTGCTTCAGGTCGGCCTCCACCGACGGGTCGACCTCGAGACGTTGCCGGACCCGTCGCACCATGCCGTCGAGCGCTCGCTCGTAGTCAGCGGCACGGACGTACCGGCCGCCGTCGACGTCGAGGTAGCACGACGTGATCAGGTGGCCGTTGCTGCGCACGGCGGCCAGGTCACGGATGTCGTCTTGGGTGAGCACGGGCACGTGGTGTCCCTCCTCGGGTCGGTGTGCTTGGCGAGATCGTAGGTGGCGTGGTCGGGGGCTCCGGCCGGCACCCCGGCGGCGGGCACGGCCTCACCGGAGGGCTCCGATCCCGGCGCCCGCCCCCGGGGCGACGACGGCGACCCGGAGCGGGTCGGCGGCGCGCCCCCACTCGGCGGGGCGCGGATCGTCGCCGCTGACGACGAGCTGCACGCCGCCGGCGAGCTGCGCCAGGCGGTCGAGCAGCGGGCCGAGCTGGTCGTCAGGGACGGCGCCGAACACCTCGTCGAGGACCACGGGGACGGCGCCGGCCAGGCGCGCCTGGCGCTGCTCGGCGAGGCGGCCGAGCAGGTGGCCCTCCAGGTCCGCGGCGGCGGCCGGGGTTGCGGCGAGCCGGGCGGCGTCGCGCGCGTGGTCGGCGCGGAGGAGCGCGTCGGCGTGGACCCGCCGGGCGTCGGCGGCCGCGTCGCGGGACCGGGCGACGGCGGCGGAGACCTCGGCCCGCTCGTCGTCGGACGCGTCGGCCGGGGTCAGCCGGGCCTCGAGGCCCTGGAGCTCGACGGCGGCGCCGATGGCCCACGAGCCGCGCCGGCGGACCTCGTCGGACCACTCCTCGGCGATGCGGAGCACCTCGGCGTCGGGCAGGTCGAGCGATCGCACGTCGATCCCGACGTCGGCCAGCGAGTCGGCGAGGCGGGCGACGGGCTCGACGGCGACACCCGGTGCGCTCCGCTCGGCGTCGTGGACGGCGTCGACGGCGGCTCGCACCGGTTCGGGGTCGGTGGCGCGGTGGAGGTCGAGGGCCAGGCCGAGCGCGTCGGCCCGCCGGCGGCGGGCGAGGGAGTCGCCGTCGGGATCGTCGAGCGCCTGCAGCCGGGCATCCCAGGCCTCGAGCGCGGCGGCCGCCCGGCGGTGGGCGGCCGCGAGGACCCGGACGTCGCGCTCGGCCACCCGCAGCCGCTCGGCCACCTCGTCGGGGACGGCGCCGGGGACGTGGGCCGGGGTGAGGACCGCGTCGGAGGGCACCTCGGCCACCTCGAGCAGGTCGAGCGCGCCCTGGTCGAGGTCGAGCAGCACCCCGTGGGCTTCGAGCAGCCCGGTGGTGGCCGGCGCCAGCCCCGAGGCGACCGCCGCGAAGGTCCGGCGCAGCTCGACGCGCTGGGCCTCGTCCAGCCCGGTCACCACCGTGACCGCAGGGTGCAGCTCCACCACCTGGTGCTCGTCGACGCGGAGCCGGACCACCCGCATCAGCCGACCGAGATCCGCTCGAGGCCGTCGTCGGGCGGGTCGTCCGGCGCACGCCGCGCCGGCTCGTCGGCTCCGCGCTCGTCGCCCGGCGCGCTGCGGCTGGCGAACCCGGCGACGGCCTCGGTGGCCGTGCGGGCGACGCTGCCGACCGTGCGGATCACGGCCTCGGCGGCCTGCGGGTCTCGCACGACGGCCTCGGCCGCGTCGAGCATCGCCCGTCCGGCCTTGATGGCCTCGAGCGCCGCCCGGCGGAACTGCTCGAGACCGGCCTGCACCGCATCGGCGTGCTCCGAGTCTCCGGATGCGGGATCGGTGCGCTCGTCGTTCATGGTCGCCGACATCGTGCCAGAACCGGGCCGGGTCACGTAGGGCCGTTCGTCACGACCGGTCGAGGTTCAGGCGCGCCCGTCGGCGAAGGTGACGCGCAGCGTGCCGTCGCGCAGGTTGGCGTCGGCGACGCGCCGCCGGCGGAGCGAGTCGGGCAGCAGGATCGCCCGGCGGTAGGGACCGACCCGCACGAGCAGCTCGTCGTGGCGGCGCCCGAGGACCAGCTCCTCCTTCTCGGTGAACGGCAGCTCGACCGAGAGCACGTCGCCTGCCTCGGTGCGTTCGAGCTGCAGCGGGCTCACGTCGGCGTGGCGCCGGGCGGGGTCGTCGTCGCCGTAGAGGGCGGTGCCGAACTCGCGCAGCCGGTCGATGCCGACCAGCTCGTGCGGCGCCAGCTCGGCACGCAGGACCGGGACCGGCGCGAACCCTTCCTCGATGGTGGCGAGGTGGTCGAGGTGGCGCTGCTTCCAGTCCTCGAACCACGGGTCGGAGACGGCGTCGGGCAGCAGGCGGTTGGCGACGACCGCATCGACGCTGTAGCCGAACAGCGACAGGTACGTGAACGTGCGCCGGGCCTCGGCCACCACCACGCGCTCGGGGTTGACGACCAGGCGGGCGCTGGTGGTGGCCCGGTCGGTGAGCAGCTCCTTGACGCCGTCGAGGCGGTCGTAGAAGCGCTCGATCGCGGCGAACACGTCGTCACCGGGCAGCGGGAGGCTGGTGACCGAGCCGAGCAGCGGGCTGACCACCTTGTTGACCCGCCGGCCCATCGGGAAGAGCCGCTCCATCCACCACGCGAGCACGCCGGGAAGCGACAGCAGGCGGATCGTCTCGGCGGTGGGGGCGCAGTCGACGACGATGGTGTCCCAGTCCCCCGACGACGCGTACGACTTGATGTCGGTGAGGGCGAAGATCTCGTCGAGGCCGGGCACGACGGCGAGCTCCTCGGCCTCGATCTCGTCGACGCCGCCCCAGCGGAACACCGCCTCCAGGTAGCCCTGGATGTCGTCCCAGGCCTCCTCCATCCGGTCCTGCGCGTCGAGCTGCTGGCCCCACAGGTTGTCGGCGATCTCGACGCCCAGGTCGCCGAGCGGGGTGTCGAAGGCGTCGGCCAGCGAGTGCGCCGGGTCGGTGGACAGCACGATGGTGCGCTGGCCGGCGTCGGCGCACCGCACGGCGGTGGCCGCCGCCGTCGTGGTCTTGCCGACGCCACCCTTCCCGGTGAAGAGCAGGATCCTCACGACGGCCCGGTGCTGTCGCCGCTGGTCACACCGGCTCGGTGACGTGGTCGCGCAGCTCGCGCAGCGCCGTGGAGATGATGCGGGCCTCGGCCCGGCGCTTCACGAAGCCGGGCAGCGGGATCGCCAGGTCGACCCGCAGGTGGTACGTGACGTCGGTGCCCGAGTCGGTCTCGATGAACTCGTAGGCGCCGTCGAGCACGCGCTGGATGTCGCCGCTCACCAGCTTCCACGGCAGCCGGTTCGGTGCGTCGTCCCAGTCGTAGGCGAGCGTGTAGGTGGTGGAGCGGCCCATGGCGGCGGCGCGGAACCGCACCAGCAGCGCCCGGCCCTCCTCGTCGCGCTGGAGGACCGTGGCCTCCTTGAGGTCGCGGGCCCACCGGGGGTAGGTCTCGAAGTCGGTGAGCACGTCCCAGATCCGCTCGAGCGGCGCCTCGATGTGCATCTGCTGGGTGGCCTGGTCGGACATGGGGCGATTCTGCCTCAACCGCGCCAGAGCGTCCTCAGCGGGGCCCGCCGGGCTGGTTGCGGCGGATCACGACGTAGTAGTAGCCGAGCAGGATGCCGTAGCCGAGCAGCACGGGCACGAGCACGATCGCCACCACCAGCCACCGCAACCAGGCGGTGCGATCGGGGGCGCCGCCCTCGAACTGGTCGGCGGGGCGCTGCAGGCAGTCGAGCATGGCCACCATGGCGGGGAGCTCGATGCCGATGAGCACCAGCCACAGCGGCGGCGTCACGACCGGGCGTCGCCCTTCGGGTGGAAGGCGCCGTGGCGGGCGCCCCACATGGCCATGGCGCCGAGCCCCAGCATCGGTGCCAGCACGGCGAAGGCCACGGCCGTGTACGGGCGGATGGACGCAGCGGCGACGGCGACGGCGACCTGCACGGCGAACGAGATGCGGAGGCGGAAGCGGACGACGCGCGGTGCGCTGCCGCTGAGGAAGAACAGTCCGCCGAGGGTGACCTGCTCCTCGCGGGAGCGCACGACACCCGTCGCGTAGCCCCAGAGGAACAGGACGACGCCCACCGCGAACAGCACGCCCGACACCACCGCCGTGAGCGGTCCGGCGCCGTCTGGCGCCAGCACGCCGGCCACGCCGGCGACGAGGAGGGCGCCGGTGCCGGCGAAGCTGAGCTGCACGAGCCCGGCGCCGAGGGTCGGGTCGCCCTCGTCGGCAGCCGGCGGGGCGCCGGCGGTCGGGGGTGCGTCAGGGAGGTGATCGGGCTCGGTCACGGGTCCTCGATGGCGGCGAACAGGCGGGGGGCCAGCCGGTCGTAGTCGAACTGCTCCACGGCGCGCGTGCGCGCCTTGGCCCCCATCCTGGCGCGGAGCGCGTCGTCGCGGAGCAGCTGCTCGAGCACGTCGGCCACCTCGTCGGGGTCGGTGGGGTCGACGACGAACCCCGACTCGCCGTGGGCGACCGCCTCCGACGCGCCCCCGCTGTCGCCCGCGACCTGGGGCACGCCGGCCGCCGCCGCCTCCAGGAACACGATGCCGAAGCCCTCCTGCTCGAGCCCGCCCCACCGGCTGCGGCAGAGCATGGCGTAGACGTCGGCTGCGCCGTGGACGAGGGCGAGGTCGTCCTCCGGCACGCGGCCGAGGAACTGCACCGGCGCCCCGGTGGCCGCCACCCGTCGCTCGAGCCGCGAGCGGTCGCGTCCGGAGCCGGCGATCGCCACCTGGAGGCCGGGAACCCGGGGGGCGAGGCGGACGGCGGCCTCGATGAGCACGTCCATGCCCTTGCGCGGCACGAGGCGGCTGAGGCTGAGCACCAGCGGGCCGTCGTGCAGGCCGTAGCGGGCGCGCACGGCATCCCGCTCGGCCGGCGCGAGCGGGCGGAAGCGGCTGCTGTCGATGCCGCACGGCACCACGGTGAGCGGCAGCGGCCCACCCGCCGCCCGCTCGGCCTCGCCCGCCGGGTAGCCGCCGAACGCGATCACCCGGCGGGCGCCGCGCAGCACGTGGCGCAGCGCCTGGCGGCTGCCGGGGAGCCGGCCGGGCACGGTGACCTCGGCCCCGTGGAGCAGGACGTCGTAGGGCCGTTCGAGGTGGGGGCCGACGAGGCCCAGCGGCAGGGCCGGATCGAGCACCACGACGTGGGCGCCGACCTCCTCGGCCAGGGCGTCGATGCGCCGGACCAGGCCCGGGTGCGGGAGCAGCACCGGCTCGGAGGTCCGCTCGACGCGGAAGGGCTGGGCCGCGTCCCAGGCCGCCGCCCCCTCGTGGGGCGTGGTGAGCACGGTGAAGGTCGTCGGGTCGAGCCGGCGCCAGAGCTCCCACAGGAGCGTCTGGATGCCGCCGATCTTGGGCGGGAAGTCGTTGGTGACGAGCAGGTGGGTCATGGCGCGGGCGTGCAGGCCGGGCGCGTGCGAGGACGCCGGATCACCCGAGGTGGACCGGCGTGGACCGGACGGCGCCCGGGGCCGGCGGCACCGTGGCGGCCAGGGCCACCTCGGCGCGGACCAGCGGGCTCGGGTCGTGGCGGCGCGCCTCGACCAGGTCGGCGAGGCCCAGCCGGGCCGCGGCCCACACGGCGTGGGCTCGCAGCAGCTCGTCGTCGTCGGTGCACCACCGGGCGAGCGTGGCACGCTGCGCGGGGTCGGACCCATCTCCGACGTTGCCGAGCACCACCAGGGCGTTGCGGCGCAGGTACCGCGGCGACCGGCGCGGGATGTACCAGCGGCCGAAGCGGGCCAGCAGGACGTCGTCGCCGACGGCGGGGTCGAGGAGCTCGAGCACGGACACCCAGGCGTCCGGCGGCGACGCGGGTCCGTCGGAGGTGCCGCCGGAGCTGTCCTCCGTGCGGTCGGCGGCTCGGACGTCGCGCCGGCCGGGCGGGCAGACGTCCTGGCAGTCGTCGCAGCCGTAGATGCGGTCGCCCAGCGCCACGCGGTGCTGGCGCGGGAACACCCCCGTCTGCTGCACCAGCCAGGCCAGGCATCGCCGGGCGTCGATGACGCCGTCGCCGACGATGGCGCCGGTGGGGCAGGCCTCGATGCAGCGGGTGCACGTCCGGCACCCGTCGGCGACCACCTCCTCGGCCGCTGGCAGCTCGGCGTCGGTGACGACCGAGCCGAGCACGAACCAGCTGCCGGCGCCCGGGACGAGCAGGTTGCTGTTCCGACCCCACCAGCCGATGCCGGCGCGGTGCGCAGCCGCCCGGTCGACCAGGGCGTTGTCGTCGGCGAAGACCGCCGCCCGGTGCCCGTGGTCGCGGAGGACGTCGGCGACCGCTTCGAGGCCACCGCGCAGCTCGGCGTAGTGGTCGCGCCAGGCGTACCGGGCCACCGCCGCAACCGGACCGTCCGGGCGGGGTGGGCGGGGCTCGAGGTAGCCGCGGGCGCCGACGACCAGCGAGCGGGCCCGTCGCAGGAGGCGAGCGGGCTCGGTGGAGCGCCGGGGGTTCCGGAACGTGAACGACATCCCGGCGTGGAGGCCGGAGCTGCGCCGCTGCTCGAGCGTGCGGCGCACCTCGGGGAACGACGCCACGTCGGTGACCCCGACCGCGTCGAGGCCGGCCTGCAGACCGGTGTCCCGCACGAGGTCGCGCAGCTCGGTGGGATCGAGGACGGTCGCCCGGGTGGGGTGCGCGCTCACCGGGCCCGGAGCTGCCGGCGGCGCCGGGTCCGGGGTCGGGCCGCGCCGTTGGCGTCGACCGGCGGCGTGGCGGGCGGCGGCGTGCCGTCGGCGGGCGGCGCGGGCCGCGGTGCAGGTGGCGGGGCGGCCGATGTCCGTTCTGCAGCCGGCGTCGGCGCTCCCTCGCCGGCGACCCGGACCGGGGCCGCGGCGCCGCTGCGGAACTGCACGGTGTGGGCGTTGCGCTCGGCAGCCCTTGCCCGGCGAGCCGCGGTGCGGTCGGCCTCGGGCTCGGCGCCGGCCGTCCACGGCCGGGGCACGGCCGGCGGGTCGGTGCGGCCGTCACCGGCGAGGTGGGCCCCGGGGGCCGGCCTGGACGGCGTCCCGGTGGCGGCGCGAGCGTCCTGGGAGAGCCGCTCCTCGACCCGGCGGGCCCGGACGCGGAGCAGCTCGTCGGGGTTGGCGGGTTCGCCGTCCTCGGCGACGGCGGCGATGGGAGGCGTGGGGCCGACGGCACCCCGGCGGGTCTCGACCTGCACCGTGCGGCGCCGGGCGTCGGACGTCGGGGAGGCCGGCGCCGGCGCGGGAGCACGTCCGACTTGCCCCTCGCCCGCCGTGTCCCGAACGACCGGCCGGCCACCCGTCGGGGCACCGTTGGGTGAGGGCCGCTCGGGCGCCGAGGGCGGGGGCGTCGCCGGCGTGGCGGATCGGGTCGCGCCGTTCGACCCCGCGGCATCGGCGGGCCGGCGGGGCGTGGCCGGCACCGCGGGCGCAGGGGCGGCCTTCGAGGGAGCCGGCGTCCCCGCGGGCGCCGGCGCGGTGGGCGCCGACCTGGTGGCGGCTGCCTTCTTCGTCGCGGCCGGGGCGGTCTGCCGCTCCGGTGCGGTGGCGGCCGGCTGCTTCCGCTCCGTGGCGGCCTGCTGCTTCGGCTCCGTGGCGCCCGGCGCCGTGCTGGCACCCGCGTCCTTCGCCGCCGTCGGCCGCTTCGGACCCGCCTTCGTCGGAGACGTCGATGCGCTCGCCGTCGCCGACGCCTTCTTCGCGCTCGACGTCTTCGCGCTCGATGTCTTCGCGCTCGTCGTCGTCGCACGCGCGCTCGCCGACGCCTTCTTCGCGCTCGATGTCTTCGCGCTCGATGTCTTCGCGCTCGTCGTCTTCGCGCTGGCCGGCGTCGCACCGGCCTTCTTCGGGCTCGACTTCTTCACGCTCGACTGCTTCGCGGCCGCCTTCTTCACGCCCGGCGCCTTCGCCGCGGCCCGCGTCGGGCTCGCCTTCGTGGGCGTCGCCTTCCGGGACGGCGCCTTCGCCTTCGCCTTCGCTGGTGCCGCTGCCGTGCCGCCGGCCGGCGCGTCCCCGCCGCCGGAGGTGCGCGCGGTGCGGGCCTGGCCGGTCGTCGCCCGCCGGCGAGGAGGCGGCGGTGCCGTGCCGATGGGCGTGGCGGCCGGGTCGCCGATCACCCCGTCGATGACCGCGCCGGCATCGGGATCGTGGTGGCCGTCGGCGCCCACGAACCCGAGCTGCGACGCGGTGCGATCGCTGGTGGTGAGCGAGCCGTCGGTGGCGTCGAAGTCCCAGAGCGCGGTGCGCTCCTTGCCACGGTGCCGGTACCGGAACTCCACGGCCCAGCGGTCGTGGCCGATGAGCCGGGACGACCAGGCGGCGTCGAACGCGGCCGCGGTGAAGGCGATGCCCTTGTCCGCCAGCGCCATGCCCACGGCCCGGCGCAGGGGGACGACGGAGGCGCCGGCTCGGGGGCGCTCGAGGTGGCTGGCCAGCGCCCGCTCGACGATGCGGCGCTGCTCCGCCCGCACGGGCGGGGCGAACCGCTCGATCCAGGCGTCGTCGACGCCGGCCTCGCGCGCCACCCGGGCGACGTCCTCCCCGGCCCGCAGGCGGGCCTGGATCTCACGCACGGACAGCTGCGACGCGGCCCGGGGCTCGGCGCGCGGTGCACCGGCTGCGGTCCGCTCGGCGGCCGCCGCGGGCTCCCCGGCGGGGGTCGTCGGCGCACCGTCCTCGGGGTCGGCGTCGGCCAGGCTCCGGACCAGGGCCACGAGCTCGTCGGTGACGGGCACGATGTAGCTCTCGGCCCGCGCGCCCGCCGTCGTGCGGAAGATGAGGCCACGGCGGTCCGTGGTGAAGCCGACGAGCTGGAGATCGTGCATCGGAGCGCGCGGCAAACGGACAAGAGCCGCGGGACGGCACGGTACCACCGCATCTGGGACAGACCCCGGTTGGGCCGCGACCGGCCGGCTCAGGCGCCGCGGTCGACGGGGTGGTGGCGCAGGCGGGGCACGAGGTCGGCGTCGGCGAGGAGCCGCAGCGCCCGGGCCTCGGACACGTCGATGACCACGGCGTCGTCCGGCTCGCGCTCGCACAGGAACGTGACGACGCAGTCGTCGCAGGCCCCGACGGTGGGGCCGATGCAGGTGGCGCAATCGATGACCAGGGGCTCCGATCGGGAGAAGCGGGGCATGGGACCTCCAGGGCGGTCGGCAGCCACCGGGCCATCCGGCGACCTCCCACGCACCGTACGGAGCCCCTCCGACAGGAACCCCGGGTCAGGCCTCCGGCGGCAGCTCCTCGACGCCGTCGCCGGAACCGCACCAGCGGCACTCGACCGACTCGATCTGCTCGTCGAGCACCTCGACGTCCTCGATGTCGAGCTCGCCGCCGACCGAGAAGTGGTGGAACGCCCGGGTGCGCCGCGTGCTGGTCACGTCGAAGCGGGTGAGGTTCCCGCAGCGGGTGCAGCGGTAGCGGGGCGGCGCGGCGCCGGCGGTCCGTTCGGTCACGGCCCGAGCGTACCGAGCACCACCCGTGCGGCCGATTCCGTCGCGGGCCGCCCAGGGGCACTGCAGATCGCCGCTTGACAAGCGAACACACGTTCGGTTCACTCCGACGCCATGGTCGCACCGGACACCCGCCAGGCCCGCCAGACGCGGCGGGCACGCCGCCGGGCACCGGGCCAGGGCAGCCTCGACGACCTCGGCACGCCGCTCATCGACGTGACGTTCTGCGTCCTCGACCTCGAGACCACCGGCGGCTCCGCCGTCGACGACGCCATCTGCGAGATCGGGGCCATCAAGGTGCGCGGCGGCGAGTGCCTCGGCACGTTCCACACCTTCGTCGACCCCGGCCGCGACATCCCGCCGGCCATCACGGTGCTCACCGGGCTCACCACCGCGATGGTCCGGCCCGCGCCCCGCATCGAGGAGGTGCTGCCCTCGCTGCTCGAGTTCCTCGGCGACGCCGTGTTCGTCGGCCACAACGTGCGCTTCGACAAGGGCTTCCTCGAGGCTGCGCTGCTGCGCTCCGACCGGCCCGGGCTCGACAACGCCGTCGTCGACACGTGCGCGCTCGCTCGCCGGCTCGTGCGCGACGAGGTGCCGAACTGCAAGCTTGGCACGCTCGCCGAGCGTCTGCGCCTCGACCACCGGCCCACGCACCGTGCCCTCGACGATGCGCTCGCCACGGCCGACCTGCTCCACCTGCTGCTCGAGCGGGCGGCGGGGTTCGGCGTCGCCACCCTCGACGACCTGCTCGAGCTGCCGACCGCCGCCGCCCACCCGCAGGCGAAGAAGCTGGCGCTCACGAGCTCGCTCCCCCGCTCGCCGGGCGTGTACCTGTTCCGGGACGCCACCGGCCGGGTGCTGTACGTCGGGAAGGCGTCCGACCTGCGCTCCCGGGTGCGCAGCTACTTCTCGTCCGACACGCGGCGGAAGGTCGGCGGGCTCCTGCGCGAGACGGCGAGCATCGACCACATCGTCACCGGGTCGGCGCTGGAGGCGGCCGTCACCGAGATCCGGCTCATCCACGACCTTCTCCCCCGCTACAACCGGCACGGCACCACGTGGAAGAAGGCGGCCTACCTCAAGCTGACCGACGAGGCGTACCCGCGCCTGTCGGTGGTCAAGCGCGTGCGCGACGACGCGGCGACGTACCTCGGTCCGCTGTCGTCGGCGAAGGTGGCCCGGCGGGTGGCCGAGGCCGTCGAGAGCGCGCTGCCCGTGCGGCGGTGCACGGCCGACCCGGCCCGGGAGCCCCGGGAGGCGCCGTGCGCCCCCGCGCAGCTCGGCGTGGCGGCGTGCCCGTGCGCGGGCGGCGCGCACGCCGAGGGCTACGGCGCCGTCGCCGACGCCGTGCGCCGGGCGCTCACCGACGAGCCCCACCTCGTGCTCGAGCCGCTGCTGGCCCGCATGCACGAGCTCGCCGGCGACGAGCGCTACGAGGAGGCAGCCGACGTCCGCGACCGGGCCGCCGCCTTCGCCGACGCCCACCGGCGGGTGCGTCGCTTCGACCTGGTGCACCGCGCCGGTCGGCTGGTGGTGCGCCTCGGGCGGCACCGGGCGGTCATCGAGGACGGGCGCCTGCGCCACACCGAGGAGGTCGACCGGCCCAGCCTCCTCGGCCTCGCCGAGCCGACGGCGACGGCCGGCACACCGGCCCGGCGGTGGATCGACCCGGCGGCGGCCGACGAGATCACCGTGCTCGCCGGCTGGCTCGACCGCCACGCCCACCGCCTCGAGATCGAGCACTGCGAGGGCACGCTGTGCTCGCCGCTGCCCCGCCTGCCGGAGCTGCGGGGGCGCTGAGCCCTACTCCTCCACCGGCTGACCGAGTGCCCGCACCAGCTGGGCGATGAGCCGCTCCCACGGCGCCGCCTGCGGCGGCTGGAGGTCGATCGCGCCGAACAGCAGGAACCCGAAGCCGACGGCGTGGCAGAAGCGCACGATCGATTCGGTGTCGAGCTCCTCGACCACGAGGCCGCTGCGCTTCGCGTCGTCGACGAGCTCGGCGAAGGTCTCCGCCCGCTGGCGCATGAGGTCGCGCATCAGCGCGGCGACCTCGGGGTCGCGCCGGGCGGCCACGAACGCCTCGAGCAGCAGGGCCTGGCCGGCGTCGAAGGGATCGGTGAGCAGGTGCGAGCCGACGATGTTGAGCACGTCGGTGACCCGCCCCTCGAAGCGGTGGTCGGCGAAGAGCTGCTCGAGCTCGTTGTGGGTGTGGGCCTCGATGGCGGCGAGCAGCAGCTCGGCCTTCCCCCGGAACCGGCCGTAGATGGCACCGGTGGTGAAGCCGGCCCGGCGGGCGATCTCCTGGACGCCGGCGCCGTCGTAGCCCTTCTCGGCGAAGACGGCGGCGGCTGCCTCGATGAGGCGGTCACGGGTCGGGTCCGCGCTCATCGGAGCGGCATCGGTCACACCCGCAGGGTAACGACCGTTATCGCAACGCCACAACGACCGATCAGCGGGCGGTGCGCTCCTGGATGCGCCGGAGCATGGCCGCCGCGTCGCCACGGTCGATGGCGGCAGCGGCCCGCTCGACGCCGTCGGCGATGGAGCCGCACACGCCCGCCACGTACAGGCCGGCGCCGGCGTTGAGGGCCACGATGTCGCGGG
Source organism: Acidimicrobiales bacterium (assembly GCA_035764875.1). Taxonomy (GTDB): domain Bacteria; phylum Actinomycetota; class Acidimicrobiia; order Acidimicrobiales; family Salinilacustritrichaceae; genus Salinilacustrithrix. The sequence goes on from DASTYO010000010.1 coordinate 19,308, forward strand.
CGGGCCCGGGCTCGCCGGCGAACAGGTCGCGGGCGATGGCCGCGTTGGTGGCGGCATCGCCCCCCGGCAGGTCGTCGACGGCCACCGGGTCGAGGCCGGCGTCGGCGGGCTCGATCGTGTAGGCGGCCACCACCTCGCCGTCGCGCACCTCCCGGACGGCGGTGGGGCCGGTGAGCGCCAGCTCGTCGAGGGCGCCGTCGCCGTGGACGACCAGCGCGTGGCGGCTCCCCCGGGCGGCGAGCGCCCCGGCGACCAGGTCGATGAGCCGCCCGTCGCCCACCCCGATGACCTGGCGGGTCACCCGGCCGGGGTGCGACAGCGGCCCGAGCACGTTGAACACGGTGGGCACCCCGAGCTCGGCCCGGACGGGGCCGGCGTGGCGCATGGCCGGGTGGAACGTGCGGGCGAAGCAGAAGCCGAGGCCCACGTCGCGGACGACGGCGGCGAGGGCGGGGCCGTCGAGGTCGTATCCGATCCCCAGCGCGCCGAGCAGGTCGAACGAGCCCGAGGTCGACGAAGCCTTGAGGTTGCCGTGCTTGCACACGGTGGCGCCGGCCGACGCCACGACGATGCACGCCATGGTGGAGACGTTGAGCGCCTTCACCCGGCGCCTCGGGGAGCCGCCGGTGCCGACGATGTCGACGGTGTCCTCGGGCAGGTCGAGCGGTGCGGCGGCGTCGAGCATCGAGCCGACCATGCCGGCCACCTCTTCGACGGTCTCGCCCTTCAACCGCAGGGCCACGATGAACGCAGCGATCTGCGCCGCCGTGGCCTCGCCGGCGAGGATGGTGGCCAGCCCGGCCGCCGCCTCGGCGCCGGTGAGGTCGTCCCCCTCGACGAGGCGCCCGAGCACGTGGGGCCAACCACCGACCTGGTCGACGGGCAGACCGCGAGCGCCGTCGCCCGCCACTACGACGCCGCCCGGCGTCGCCGGCGCAGGATGCGACGACGCTCGGCCTCGGTGCAACCGCCCCAGACGCCGCCGCGCTCGCGCGACCCGAGCGCGTGGTCGAGGCACGGCTCGCGCACCTCGCAGCCGAGGCACACCTCCTTGGCGGGCCCGGCCTCGTGGTCGTCGGCGGGGAAGAAGATCGTCGGATCGAGGCCGTGGCAGGCGGCCCTGGCGCTCCAGGTGGGGGTCATGCGCCGCCGAGGTTGACACCCGCCACGACGAGGATCAAGGGAGCAGCCCCACGCGGGCGCCGCTCCGAGGCGTCAGGCGGTGCGCCCCTCGGCGACGAGCAGGGAGGCGACGGCGTCGGCGGGGTAGCGGCGATGACCGCCTGGCGTGCGGATGCTCGGGATGCGCCCCTTGGTGGCCCAGTCGGTGACCGCGCGCTCGGAGACCTCGAACAGCAGCGCGACCTCGCGGGTCCGGAGCAGGCGCCCGCTCAAGGTGTCGGCGTCGGCGCCGGCGACGAGCTCGTGCACCAGCCGCTGCCGCTCCATCTCACTCTTCGTAGCCACCATGCTCCCGACGGTACAGAAAAGCCGGAACCACTGCAAGCGTTTTTGATAACACGGAGCGTAGCGACAACTCGGCGGACCTGGCAGCCACCGCCGGACCGGAGGTCAGTCCCGGAGATCCCGGAGCAGCTCCTCGACGGTCTCGGCACGCAACGTGGTGGCCTGTTCGTAGCTCTCGTGGGTGAGCGCCAGCTCGACGGGCCCGGCGGCGAAGGCCTCGATCTGCTCGGGGGTGAGCCGGAAGTGCAGGTAGTGCACCGAGGAGGTGATCTCCTCGCGGGTGAGCTGCTCCTGGTGCTCCTCGTCGGGGATGCACGGCACGACGAGGCGGTCGTCGCCGTCGCCGAGGCGCAGCTCGAGGGTGTGCTCGATGCCGACCAGCCGGGGCAGCCACTCGCGCAGCGCCGGCTCGGACGTGAGCTCGATGAACATGGTGAGGGCCAGCTCGCCGGGCTCGGGGATGAGCGGGTTGTAGGCCCGCAGCTCGCCCTCGATGGCCTCGTCGGAGATCAGCTTCTCGACCCGCGCCATCTCCTGGATCTGGAAGCGGATGGTGTCGCGGTTCTCGAAGACCACGGTGATGAACGGGCCGATGCCGACGCGCCGGCGCTTCTTCAGCTCGATGACCTCGGCACGGAACTCCTCGCGCTCGCGCTCGTAGGCGCGCAGGTCGGCGATGTCGGGCAGGGTCAGCTTCCGGCTCATGGTGGGTGCTCGTCCTCGTGGTGGTGGGTGGCAGGGGCCCGGAACGGCCGAGGGGCCGGGCTGGACCCGGCCCCTCGGCAGCGTGGTGGTGTCGGGCAGGGGCCCGACGGCGACGGGTCGCTACGAGAGCGACTCGAGGCCCTGCTGGAAGCGGCCGGCGTGGCTCTTCTCGGCGCGGGCCAGCGTCTCCAGCCACTCGGCGACCTCCTCGAAGCCCTCTTCGCGGGCCGTCTTCGAGAAGCCGGGGTACATCTCGGTGTACTCGTAGGTCTCGCCGGCGATGGCGGACTTCAGGTTGTCGGCGGTGGTGCCGACCTTCTCGCCGGTGGCGGGGTCGCCGACCTCGGCGAGGAAGTCGAAGTGACCGAAGGCGTGGCCGGTCTCACCCTCGGCGACCGAGCGGAACAGCGCGGCCACGTCCGGGTAGCCCTCGACGTCCGCCTTCTGGGCGAAGTAGAGGTAGCGGCGGTTCGCCTGGCTCTCGCCGGCGAAGGCCTCCTTGAGGTTCTCTTCGGTCTTCGAGCCCTTCAGCTCAGCCATGGGTTCGCTCCTTGATGGGGGTTGGTGTTGGGGACGTGCCGGCCGCACGAGCAGCCGGCGCGATGGTGGACGACCCGTCGCTGCACGGCGCGCAGCGGCCGCGCAGGACGATCTGCACGGCGTCGACGTGGAAGCCGGGCCGGATGGAGTCGTCGAGGTCGAAGGCGGGGGCATCGAGGTCGATGTCCTGCACGAGGCCGCACGTGTCGCACACCAGGTGGTGGTGGTCGCCCACGTTGGTGTCGAACCGAGCCGAACCCGTGCCGAGGTCGAGCTGCACGAGCTCACCCATCTCTGCGAGCTCGTGGAGGGTCGCGTACACGGTGCGCAGGCTGACCGACGGCATGTCGGCGACGACCTGGGCGTGCACGGCCTCGGCGGTGGGGTGGGTGGGGTTGTCGTGCAGGATGCGGAAGATGCGCTCGCGCTGGGGCGTCAGCTTCCGGCCGGAGGACCGGAACGCAGCGGCGAGGTCGGTAGGGGAACGCATCGGCGGCCCACCGTAGCGGCAGGCGTTGCTCATCGACAACGATTGTCAACTAGGACGGGCCGGGAGGTCGGCCCGGCGCTCCCGCCAGGGGCCGGGCGAAGCTCACCTCGTGGCCGTCGGGGTCGTCGATGTGGAAGTAGCGCTCCCCCCAGGGCGCATCCGACGGCGCCATCGACGGGGCGTACCCGGCAGCGACGGCCCGCTCGTGCATGGCGTCGACGTCGTCGACGTGGACGATGAACCGGCCCCAGCCAGTCGCCGTGGCCCCGACCAGCTGGAGGTTGAGGAAGCTCGAGCCGACGCCGTAGCTGGTGAACTCAGCGGTGGCTCCCCCGTAGAGGGGCTCGAAGCCGAGCGCCTCGTAGAAGGCGCACGACGCCCCCATGTCGGTGACCCCGAGGGTGACGGCGCTGAGCGATTCGGGGTGGCCGGGCGTCATGCCGCTCCATGCTGGCCCAGCGCGGCCCGGACCTGCTCGATGGCCGCGGGGAGGTCGGGCACGGGAGCGTCGACGGCGGTGTCGCCCCGCAGGAACAAGAAGTGCACCTCGCGCACGGGCCGTCCGGTGGCGGCCTCCAGCAGCAGCGCGTAGGCCGCGCCCTGGGGCCGGTAGCGCTCGAGCGCCCGCTGGAGGGCGGCGTCGCCCGGGACGTCGTCGGTCTTGTAGTCGACGACGACGAGCCCGTCGCCGTCGTCGAAGCACAGGTCGACGAAGCCCTCGACGAGGGCGACGTCACCGGTGGACCCGTCGTCGGCGTCGAGCAGCGCCGCCGTGGCCGCCGCGACGTGGAGCTCGCGGCGGAGGGTGCCCGACGCCGCCGCCCGCCGGACGACCGGGCTGGCGAGGGCGGCGCGTGCCTTCGCCTCGATCAGCGGCGCCGTCGACGGCGGCAGGCCCTCGACCGCGACCTGCCACGCGACGAGGGCGGGCACGTCGGCACCCGAGGGATCGGCGAGATCGGCGTGCTGGAGGACGGCGTGCACCGCGCTGCCGATGCTGGTGCCGGCCCGACCTCGCCGCCACGGCTCGCGGTCGGGCTCCCGCGGTGCGGGCGCGTCGTCGGGTCGGTCGGTCGCCCCGTCGTGCCCGGCGAGCAACCCGGCGAGCGCCGTGGCGGTGCGGACGCCGCCGGCCCGGGCGAGGGCGGAGCGCCGGCGCTGGACCACGTCGGCGACCTCCCGGCGCCACCGCTCGGGAGCAGGGCCGGGCGGGCTGCCGGCGTCGTCGCCCCGGCTCCCGTGCGCCGGACCGCTCGCGGGGGCCGGAGCCGGACCGCGCCGATCGGCGCCGTCGGCCCCGTCGGCATCGGCTTCGGCGTCCGGCACTGCGGTCCACCGGACCGCGAGCCCGTCGAGTCCCTCGACGGCCGCGAGCCGCCGCGCGATGCGACCGGCGTGGCTCTTGGCCCGCCCGCGCTTGGTGTGGTGGGTGCTCACGACCAGGTGGTCGCGCGCCCGGGTGAGCGCGACGTAGAGCAGCCGGATGCGCTCGTGCTCGTCCATGGTCTCGTCGAGGGTGCGCACCGCCTCGTAGCGCGTGGTCTCCATGCCGGCCCGCATCCGCACCTCGAAGCCGCCCTCCGGCGCGAACCGCACCGTGGCCCCCCGCCGACCGTTGGGGTCCTCGGCCGACAGCCCGGAGACGGCGGTGATGCCGAACTCCAGACCCTTGGCGCCGTGGATGGTGAGGATCCGCACGGCATCGACGTCGGCCTCGGGGATGACGGGGTTCGTGAGGTGGCGCTTGTCGTCGCGCTGGAGGTCGGCCCAGTGGAGGAAGGCCCGGAGGCCACCGTCCTCGGTGTCGGCGAACTGCCGGGCGTGCTCGAGGACCACCCGGTAGAGGCGCCAGGCGTCGCGATGGCGCCCACCGGCCAGGCACAGCTCCATGAGGCGGCGATCGCGGATGACCGAGCCCACCGCCTCGGGCACCGACCGGAACGGCGCGGCCCGGTGGCGTGCCCGCAGGTCGGCCAGCCCCGCTTCGACGGGGTCGACGGCGTCGGCGGGAAGGCGGGCGAGGACGTCGTCCGAGCGCACCGCATCGCCGAGGTAGCTGAAGCGACCGTGCAGGCGGCTCCAGCGGATCAGGTCGTCGTCGCCGCACCCGTAGGCCGGCGAGCGGAGGGCGCCCACCACGGCGATGGCGTCACCGGGGTCGTCGATGGCACGCAGCACGGCGAGCAGGTCACCCACCTCGGTGGTGCCGTACACGAGGGTGCCGCTCTCGAGCCGGTACGGGATCCCGAGGTCGTCGAGGGCGGTGCGCAGGTGGGCCAGCGTGGTCCGGCTGGGCAGCAGGATCGCCATGTCGGACCACCGGCAGGGCCGGGCGCGGGCACCGGCCATGACCAGCCAGCCCTCCTGCTGGGCACGGAGGAGCACGGCGGCGACGTCGGCGGCCTCGGCCGTGCGGGCGGCGTCGGCGCTGGGATGGGGCTGGTCCGGTCCGAGCACCACGACGGGCGGTCCGGGGTCGCCGTCGATGGGCGGCCGGTTCGGTTCGAGGGCGACGTAGGGCGGCTGGGCCGTGGCGCCCGTCTCGTCGTCGACCGCGTGGCGGATGAGCGCGTCCTCGTCGTGGCCGCCGAAGACGGCGTTGCAGAACGAGAGGACGGGCGCCACCGTGCGGAAGTTCACGCGCAGCCCGGTGACGCCCCCCGTGTAGCGGGCTGCGGTCTTGGCGAACAGGTCGATGTCGGCCCGGCGGAAGCGGTAGATCGACTGCTTCGGGTCGCCGACGAAGAACAGCCGGCCCTCCTCGACCTCGACCTCGTCCCAGGGCGTCGTGGGGTCGTGGTCGGGGTGTGCGGCGATGCGCACCGCCAGCTCGACCTGGATGGGGTCGGTGTCCTGGAACTCGTCGATGAGCAGGTGCCGGTAGCGACGGTGGAACCGCTCGCGCACGCTGCGCTCGGTGCGCAGGACGTGGCGGGCGAGCACGAGGAGGTCGTGGAACTCGAGGCGACCCTCCCGCCGGCGGGCCTCGGCGTCGGCCAGCGTGTAGCAGGCGATCTCGGCGCCGAGGCGGGTGAGCACCCGGTCGGTGACGGTGGCGAGCCCGGCCTCGATCTCCTCCGCGACGCGGCAGCCGATGTCGATGACCTGCGCCTTGGTGCCGTCCGGCCAGCACTCCTTGCGGCCACGGTTCCTCGCCGGTGCCTTCGCGCCGCCGAGCACGAGCACGAGCTCATAGGGGTCGTCGCGGGCCGCCACCAGGTTGGCCCGAAGGGGCAGGGCGTGCCCGGTGACCCACGCGGCGAGCCCGTCGGTGTCGGGTTCGGTGCACCGGCCGAGGAGCTCCGCGATGGCGTCCAGGTCGGCGAGCCAGCGGTCGACCGGGAGCGACGACGTGTCGACGTCGGCGGCCCGGTCGTCGTCGATCAGGCCGGCGGCACCGGCCTCCTCGACCAGGTCCCAGTTCTGGCCGAGCGTGTCGGCGATGGCCTGCAGGTCTCGCGACGAGATGCCGAGGGTGAGGGCCATGCGCATCGTGCCGGCGAGCGCCTCGTCGTCCAGCAGCTGGTGCTCGAAGCGGCGCCAGCGGTCCTCGAAGCGCAGCGTCGAGCTGATGTCGTCGTGCACCTGGATGGACGGCGGCAGCCGGGCCTCGATGGGAGCGGCCAGCAGCAGCCGCTGCGCGAACGCGTGGAGCGTGCAGGTGGTGGCGCGGTCGAGGCGGTCGAGCGCGTCGGCCGCGAGCGCCCGGACGTCCGGGGAGTCGGTGACCCACATGACCTCCCGACCGGCCTCGACGTCCTCGAGCGTGCGACGCACCCGCGCTCGCAGCTCGGCCGCCGCCGCCTCGGTGAACGTGATGGCCGCGATGTCGGTGACGTCGACCCCGGCGAGCACGAGCGACACGACGCGGCTCACCAGCGAGGACGTCTTGCCGGACCCGGCACCCGCCTCGACGAACAGCGTGGCCTCGTGGTCCTCGGCGATGCGGCGGCGGGCGTCGTGGTCGGCGACGCCGGTCATCGGCCCTCCCCCTCGTCGAGCACCCAGCGGGAGCCCTCCTCGGCCAGGCCCCGGACGGCCGCGAGCGCGGGCTCGTCGCGCACGCGCTCCCACTCCTCGTCGCGGTCGCGGGGGCAGATGTCGTCGAACTCGCACCAGGCGCAGTGCTCGAAGTTGCCGAGGTGGTACTGGTACGGCCCGGGCCGGGCCGGGAACCGCCCGGCGCCGATGGCGTCGGCCACCACGCCGAGCACGCGCGTGAAGCGCCGCCGCAGGTCGTCGTCGACCGGGTAGCCCCGCACGTCGTTGGTGTGCGGCGGTCGGAGGAACCAGTAGTAGGCGTGCGCCTGGATCGGCCCCTCGCCCAGGTCGAGGCCGGCCGCCTGCTCCGCGGCCATGGCGTAGGCCACCAGCTGGATCTTCGTACCGCCGGCGAGCGGGTCGCCCCCGTTGTCCTCCGGGCGGTTGAGCACGTCGAACTGGCGAGGTCCGCTGTACTTGTAGTCCCAGACGACCACCCGGGTGCCGGCGGGGGTGGTGCCCAGGTCGACCCGGTCGGCCTGACCGGCGAGCAGGATCGAGCGGCCGTCGCCGAGGTCGACGGCGAGCGGGGGCAGCCCGCCGCGGCCGAAGGTGAGCTCCACGGCGGCCGGCGCGGTGCCGAAGCGCCGCCGCTGCTCCTCGTCGCCCGTGAGGGTGCGCTGGAGCACCCGGTGGATCTCCGCCCGGTCGTGGTCCCACCAGCGGGGGTGCCCGGTGATGCCACGCGCCTCTGCGGCGTCGCACTCCTCGTCGGCGATCGCCCGCAGCCGGTCCCGGGCCGCGGCGGACCAGACCTCGCCCGGAGCCGGCGCGCTGCCGCTGGCGATCGCCTCGGCGAAGAAGCGCTCGAGCACGGCGTGGGCGAGGGTGCCCCGCTCGCGGGCGTCGATGCGCTCGATCTCCTCGGGGCGGTCGAGCGACCGCAGCCCGAGGGCCTGCGCGAAGAACCACCGGCGGGGGCAGCGGGCGTAGGTCTCGACAGAGGTGGGCGACAGCACGCCGAGGGCGGTGACGTCGACGCCGTCGCCGCCGAGGTTGCCGTCGAAGCGGGTGAACGCGCGCGCCCGGCGCTGACGGAGCGCGTCGGCGCCCGCGGCGAGGACCGGGTCGGCAGCAGCCGGGTGTCCGTCGAGCGAGCCGTGCCGCACCAGCGCGGCCAGGGCGTGCTCGTCGGCGTGGAGCGCCGCCGTCCCGCCGGAGGCGACATCGAGCAGGGCCGCACCGTGGCTGGCGACCAGCGTGACGCCCGGGACGTGGTGGCCGGCCATGAGCGCCTCGGTGTCGGGCCGGGTGCCGGTGGCCCGCTCGACGGCCTCGACCAGCCAGCGGCTGGGCACGAGCGCCCGCCCGGAGCGCTGGTCGTTCCGGGCGTGGGTGACCACGCGGTGCTGCGAGGCCGAGGCGAGGGAGGCGAGGAAGGCCCGGCGCTGCCGGCGGTGCTGGTCGTCGACGCCGGCGAGCCCGGCCTCGGCACGGACCCGGTCGCCGAGCAGGGCGTCGTCGCCGGCGATGCGGGGCAGCTGCCCCTCGATGAGGCCGACCACGGCGACGGCGTCGAGCGGGACGAGCGGCGGCGCGTCGATGGTGGTGACGAGCAGGCCGGCGCCCGGGCCGGCCGGTCGCGGCGCCGGCGCCTCCAGGACCGTGCGGATGGTGTCGCGCACGACCCCGACCGCCGGGGAGGGCTCGAGGTCCTCGAGGGCGGCCAGGCGGGCGAGCGCGACCCGCACAGCCTCTTCCGCGTCGAGCTCGGCATCCGGCCAGCTGGTGCGCTGCGAGCGCGGGGCGCACAGGCGGTCGAGGACGCGCCCCGCCCATCCGGCGATGTCAGCCCACCCGTCGGGCACGTCGGCGCACAGCTCCTGCAGCGTGGCGACGGCCGCCCGGAGGCGGGCGTCGAGGTCGAGCCGGTGCTCGATCCACTCCCGCGAGGCGTCGTCGCCCGCCGCCGCGTCCAGCCGCTGGCGGAGCCGGGTGTCGTCGGCCTGGATCAGCTCGTGCCAGCGGGCGGCGTCGCGGACGACGCCGAGCGTGCGTGACCGCTCGTCGAAGGCAGCCACGGGCAGCGGGCGCGCCGCATCGTCGACCACGACGCCGGTGGCCCAGAGGTCGACCACCTCCTGGCGACCGAACCGGGAGGCATCCACGGCGAGCAGCCCGAGGAGCACGCGGCCCGGCACCGTCTGGGCCAGGCGGCGCGTGCTCGGACCCGAGAACGGCACCTCCGTGGCGCGGAGCACGTCGGCGACGACCCCGGCGTACGGCGGGCCGGACGGGTGGACCAGCGCCATGCGATGCAGCGGCGTGCCGGCGTCGGCCAGGCCCAGCAGCCGGCGCACGGCCACCCGGACCTCGTCGTCGATGTCGTTCGCGGAGACCACCTCCGTGGCGGCTGGCGGCTCCACCGCCGGCGGCGCGGTGCGCGCGAGGGGAGCCACGTGCTCGGCCTGGGCGGCGTCGAGGGCGGAGTCACCCGTGGCGCCGAGCACGAGCACCACCGGGACGTGCCGGGCCAGCACGCCGAGCAGGATCAGCTCGGCGCCGGAGAACCGGTGCGGCAGGTGCACCACGACCGAGCCCAGGGCGGCGACCCGCGATCCGCCGCCGTCGACGACCTCGGCGGCGAGGCGGACCACGGCGTCGGGTCCGAGCGGGCCGACCCGGCGCCGCACGACCTCGCGCAGCCGGGCGACCTCGGCCGGCACCCTGCCCGCCGCGCGCACGCGGGCCAGCGCCTCGTCGCCGAGCGGGTCGATCTCGGTGACCGCGTCGGCGATGCGCTCCCACGTGACGCGGTGGTCGGCGATGGGGCCGAACGCGCCAGGCGCCTCCGCCAGCGCGACGCGCACCGCGGTGACCACCACCTCGCGGTCGATGCCCGCGCCCAGCCCGGCGCCGGCGAGCGCCGGCGCGGCCAGCTGCTCGGCCACGGCGCCGAGGGCGTGGAAGCCGACGCCGGCCACGGCGCCGACGCGCCGGGCGAGCGCCCGGCGGGTGGCGACCGCGACCGAGGGCGAGGGCGTCACCACCGTGACCGGCGCGAGGGGATCGACCCCTCGGGCGCCCGCCACCACGTCGGCCAGCGCGTCGAGGGCCGGGTCGCCGAAGCGGGTCCAGCGCACGTCGCAGCTCATGGCGGCGACCGTACCCGGGGGGTACGACAGCGACGGGTGACGCGGACGCCGTCGCCGTCGACGCGGCCGGGTCGCGGATGGAGCACACTCGGGGGCATGCCCGACAGCGGTCACGGAGTGGAGACCATCCTCGTGTGCGTCGACGGGTCGGCGAACAGCTCCGACGCGGTGCGCTGGGCCGCGGGGTTGGCCGCCGCGCTCGGCGCCGAGGTCGTGGCGGTGCACGCGCTCGGCCTGCTCGACCGCCTCGAGCCGGACGGGCCGCTGGTGCCCACGCAGCCGCACCGCGACGAGATCGCCGAGCAGGTGCGCACCGAGTGGGTCGCCCCGCTCGCCGAGGCGGGCGTCACCCACCGGTGCCTGCTCCACGACGGCAACCCGGTCGACGTGGTGCTGCGCGCCATCGACGAGGTGGGCGCCGACCTCGTGGTGCTGGGCAGCCGCGGCGTCGGCGGGTCGCCCGCCCTGCTGCTGGGCAGCACCAGCACCCAGGTCGCCCAGCAGGCCACCTGCCCGGTCACCATCGTGCCGTCGGCCGAGCGGGCGAGCACCGGCTGAGCGCTCCGCCGGGCCACGCAGCCGATGACCGACGGCCCTGGGCGGCCGCCCGCCACCGGGGTGACGATGGGGCCGTGCCCGAGGATCCTGCACTGCTGAGCGCCCCACGACCGGACGGCAACCCCCGCATCGTGGTCACCGGCGGCCCCGGCGGCGGCAAGACGACCGCCGCCGACCTGCTGCACCGCGAGCGCCCGGATCAGGTGGTGATCGTGCCCGAGGCCGCCACCATCCTGTTCGAGGGTGGCTTCCCACGGGTCGACGATGACGCCGCCGAGCGGGCCGCCCAGCGGGCCATCTTCCAGGTCCAGTCGAACATCGAGGACGTGAAGCGGTCCCTGTACCCGGACCACGCGCTCCTCTGCGACCGCGGCACGGTGGACGGCGCCGCCTACTGGCCCGAGGCCTCCGGCGGACCCGCCGGCTTCTTCGCCGACCTGGGCACCACGCTCGAGGCCCAGCTGGCCCGCTACGACATCGTCGTGTTCTTCGAGACGGCGGCCGCCGGCGGTCGGCCGATCAACCTCGGCAACCCGCACCGGATCGAGTCGGTGGAGGAGGCGGTGGACCTCGACCGGCGCCTGCGCGCCGTGTGGTCCCAGCACCCGCACTTCCACTTCGTGCCGAACCACACGTCCTTCCTCGCCAAGATGAACGAGGCGCTCGAGGTCCTGCTCGCCGTCGTCGACGGCGAGCACCCGGGGGTGGCGATCGCCGCCGCGGACGGCCTCGCGGCCGACGCCGGCTGACGCGGCGCCGGGCACGCTCGGGGGCCCGCCTAGCCTGGCCACGTGATCCCCTCCCCTGTCGTGCCCGGTGCCTTCGAGCGCTCGCGCAGCCTGCGCCGGCTCGCCGACGAGACCTTCGACGTGCTCGTCATCGGCGGGGGCATCACCGGGGTCGGCGTCGCGCTGGACGCGGCGAGCCGCGGCCTTCGCACCGCCCTCGTCGAGCGGGGCGACTTCGCGTCCGGCACGTCCTCCAAGAGCTCCAAGCTGGTCCACGGCGGCCTGCGCTACCTCCAGAACGGGGACGTGCGCCTGGTCTACGAGGCGCTGCACGAGCGCCAGCGGCTGCTGCGCAACGCGCCGCACCTGGTGCGCGTGATGCCGTTCCTCATCCCCATGTTCGGCAAGGACGGCGTCATCCACCCGAAGCTCGAGAAGGCGCTCGGCTCGGCGATGTGGATGTACGACCTCACCGGCGGCGCCCGCATCGGCAAGCTGCACCAGCGCATCTCGAAGGAGGAGACGCTGGCCCACATGCCGACGCTCCCCGCCGACCGGGTGGGCGCCAGCTACCTCTACTACGACGCCCAGGCCGACGACGCCCGACTCACCCTCACGGTGGCGCGCACGGCCGCCGAGCTCCACGGCGCGGCGTGCCTGAACCACGCACCGGTGGTCGAGCTCACCCACCGCGACGGACGGGTCGGCGGCGCGGTCGTCGAGGACGCCCTCAGCGGCGCCCGCCTCGAGGTGCGCGCCCGGGCCGTGGTCAACGCGACGGGGGTGTGGGCCGACGACGTGCGAGCGCTCGACGAGGGCGTGCACCCCCACTCGATCCGGCCGGCGAAGGGCATCCACCTCACCGTCCCCTGGTCGCTGGTGCGCAACGACATCGCCGTCGTCGCGCCGGTGCCGAAGGACAAGCGGTCGGTGTTCGTCGTGCCGTGGCCGGCCCCGGCGGGCGAGGAGCCGACCTTCACCTACATCGGCACCACCGACACCGACCACGACGGCCCCACCGAGGATCCCCAGTGCACCCGCGAGGACGTCGAGTACCTGCTGCGGGCCATCAACGCGTCCACCACCACCGAGATCACCGAGCGGCACGTCGTCGGCACGTGGGCCGGCCTGCGTCCGCTGGTGAAGGCCACCACGTCGGGCCGCACGGCCGACCTGTCCCGCAACCACTCCGTGGTCGCCGGCCGCACCGGCATGGTCAGCGTCACGGGCGGCAAGCTCACCACCTACCGGGAGATGGCGGCCGACACGATGGCCGTCGTCGCGGCGCAGCTCGACCTGCCCCGCAGCCAGCGCCGGTCGCGCACGGGCAGGCTCCGCCTGCTCGGCGCCGACGGCTACGACCCCGGCGCGCGCGACGGCGCCCAGCACCTCCACGAGCGCTACGGCGGCGAGGCCCGGGTGATCCAGGCCATGGTCGAGCGCGACCCCTCGCTGGGCGAGCCGCTCGTGGCCGGCCTCCCGCACCTCCGGGCCGAAGCCGTGTACGCCGCCCGCTACGAGATGGCCGTCACGCTCGACGACGTGCTCGAGCGCCGGATCCGGGGCCTGCTCCTCTCCCGCGACGCCACGGCCGACGCCGCCGCCGACGCCGCGAACCTGGTCGGCGCCGAGCTCGGGTGGTCGGAGGGGCGGCGCCGGGACGAGGCGGCAGCGTTCCGCGCCCGGGCCGCCCGGGAACGCGACGCGCCGGGCCTGCCCACGTCCGTGCTGCCCGGCCTCGCCACCTGAGCGGCGACGTGTGGGGGCGCCGGCGCCGGGCGCGCCGCTGGCTCGACGGGTGGGAGCAGGTGGCGGCCGAGCGGCTGCCGCAGTGGCCCCTCCTCGACGACCGTGAACGGGCACGGCTCGGCGAGCTGGTCCGCTGGCTCGTCCGTCGCAAGCACTGGGAGGCGGCACGCGGGTTCGAGCTGACCCAGGACGTCGTGATCACCATCGCCGCCAACGCCGCGCTGCTCGTGCTCGGGCTCGACCGCGACGCGTACCGCCACGTGCGAGCCGTCGTGGTGCACCCGCGGATGTTCACCCAGCACGGGCCCCGGGCCACCACCATGCGCGGCGTCGTGACCGACGGGCCGCTGCACCTGCTCGGCCAGGCCCGCGACCGCCAGGGCCCGGTCATGCTCTCCTGGGCCACGGTCCGCCGCGACGTGTCGCACCCCGAGCGGGGCCAGAACGTCGTCGTCCACGAGCTCGCCCACAAGCTCGACGCGGCCGACGGCCTCTTCGACGGCACGCCCGAGATCAGCGACGGCTCCGAGCGGGCCGAGTGGGTGCGGGTGTGCACCAGCGCGTACCGCCGGCTCCGGCGCCAGGACGAGCCCGACCCCGTCCTGCGGTCCTACGGCGAGCAGAGCCCCAGCGAGTTCTTCGCCGTGGCGGCCGAGGCGTTCCTCCAGCGCCCGATCGACCTCGAGGCGCACCACCCCGCCCTGTACCGGGTCCTCTGCGCCTTCTTCCGCCAGGACCCCGCGGAGCGGGTCCGGCGCGCGTCTGCGTGAACCGGCCGGCCGTACAGTGGCCCGCCGTGGCCGACCCGACCGCCCTGCCCCCCGCCGGCCCCGGTGCCCCGACCCCGCCCATCGCCATCGCCGGTGGCGCGGCATCGGCGCGGCCCCGCCTCGACCACCGGGTGCCGGTGCCCGAGCCGGTCATCGACCGGCTCCGCAAGACCGGCGCCCGGGTGTCCACCGACGCGGCCGAGTGCGCCGAGGCCAGCCGCGACTGGTGGCCGGGCGCCATGATCTGGGCCACGCAGGGCGAGGTCGCCGGGCTGGCCGGCGTGGTGGTTTCGCCCACCGACGTCGAGCAGGTCGGTGCCGTGCTGCGGCTGTGCAACGCCGCTCGCGTACCGGTCACCACGGCCGGCGGCCGCTCCGGCGTGTGCGGCGCGTCCGTGCCCGTCTTCGGGGGTGTCGTGCTCGACACGACCGCACTCGCCGGCATCGTGTCGGTCGACGAGGAGTCGATGGTCCTCGACGTGCGACCCGGCACCTTCGGCGACCACCTCGAGCACGAGCTGCGGGGCCGCGGCCTCACCGTCGGGCACTGGCCCCAGTCCGTCGCCCTGTCCACGGTCGGCGGCTGGGTGGCGTGCCGGGGGGCCGGCCAGCTCTCCAACCGCTACGGGAAGATCGAGGACCTGGTGGTCGGCCTCGACGTCGGGCTCGCCGACGGCACCGCGGTCACCACCGGCGGCGGCCCGCGCTCGGCGGTCGGCCCCGACCTCACCCAGCTGTTCGTCGGATCTGAGGGCACCCTGGGCGTCATCACCGGCGTACGGCTGCGCCTCCATCCCGCGCCGCAGGCCGAGCGCCACGCCGCCTACGCCTTCGCCACCTTCGCCGACGCCAACGACGCCTGCCGGCGCATCCTCCAGCGCGGCCTGCCTCCCGCGGTGCTCCGGGTCTACGACGCCATCGAGGCCGACCGGAGCTACCAGACCGGCGACCGTGCGGTCCTGCTCGTGCTGGACGAGGGCGACCCGGCCGTCGTCGACGCCTCCATGGCCATCGTCGAGCAGGAGTGCGCCGGCGCCGAGCCCCTCGACGCGGGCCTGGTCGGACGGTGGCTGTCGCACCGCAACGAGGTGTCGGCCCTCGAGGCGCTCATCGGCAAGGGGTACGTGGTCGACACGATGGAGATCTCCGCGCCGTGGTCGCGCCTCGACGCGATCTACGCCGCCACCACCGAGGCGCTGCGCGCCGTGCCCGGCACGCTCGCGGCGAGCGCCCACCAGTCCCACGCCTACCCCGACGGCGCCTGCCTCTACTTCACCTTCGCCGCCAAGGTCGACGAGGACGGTGAAGGCACCGCCGCCCGCGATCGGCTCTACGCGCGGCTGTGGGACACCGGCCAGCGAGCGGTGCTCGGCGCCGGCGGCACGCTCAGCCACCACCACGGCGTCGGGCTGAACCGCAGCCGGTTCACCGCCGAGGCCCTCGGCGCCGGCCACGCGGTGCTCCAGTCGGTGAAGGACGCGCTCGACCCCAACGGCGTCCTCAACCCCGGCAAGCTCGGCCTGCGCTCGCCGTTCGGCGAGGTGGGCTACCCGTGATCGGCGACCTCGTCCACCCCCGGGCCGTGGCGGTCGGCGCCGCGGTGGCGCTGGCCATCAGCGTCCCGGCCGCGATCCTGGCCCAGGTGCTGGACGAGGCCGGCACGGTGGACGACGAC
>DASTYO010000011.1:0-6429 GCA_035764875.1 Acidimicrobiales bacterium
CAGCAGCGACACCAGGTTCATCACCTTGATGAGCGGGTTGAGGGCCGGGCCCGCGGTGTCCTTGAAGGGATCGCCGATGGTGTCGCCGATGACGGCGGCGGTGTGCGACGGCGACCCCTTGCCGCCGAGGTTGCCGTCCTCGATGAACTTCTTCGCGTTGTCCCAGGCGCCACCGCTGTTGGAGAGGAAGTTGGCCATGATCTGGCCGGTGAGGATCGCCGCCGCGAGGAAGCCGCCGAGCGCCAGGTAGCTCACGCCGAAGCCGATGATCAACGGTGTGAGGACGGCGAGGAGCGCCGGCGTGGACAGCTCCCGGATCGACGCCGCCGTGCAGATGTCGATGACCGGCCCGTGCTCCGGTTCCTTGGTGCCGGCCATGATCCTGCCGTCGGCGAACTGTCGCCGCACCTCCTCGACCACCGTCGCAGCTGTGCGCCCCACCGCCCGGATGGCGAGGCTGCTGAACAGGAACGCCACGGAGCCGCCGATGAGCAGGCCGATGAACACCTTCGGGTCCGCGACGTTGACCTGCGTGGCGGGATGTTCGAACAGCTCCGACCCCTCCAGGTCGAGATCGAGCTCGGCACCGATCGTCTCGATGTAGGAGGCGAAGAGCGCGACCGCCGCGATCACCGCCGAGCCGATGGCGAAGCCCTTCGTCACCGCCTTCGTGGTGTTCCCGGCGGCGTCGAGCGCCACCATCACCCGCTCCGGCTCGCCGTGCAGCTCCCCCGCCATCTCGGCGATCCCGGCGGCGTTGTCGGCCACCGGCCCGAACGTGTCCTCGCTCACCACCACCCCGGTGGTGGCCAGCATGCCCATCCCCGTCAGCGACACCAGGTACAGCGAGAACTGGATGTTGCCGTCGCCGAGCCCGATGGCGAGGCCGAGCGCGCCGCAGATCGCGACCACCGCCCACACCGAGGACTCCATCCCGGACGCGACGCCGGACAGCACCGTGGTGGCGGGCCCGGTGCGGGTCGCCTCCGCGATCTCCTGCACCGGTGCGTCGTGCGTGGACGTGAAGTGCTCCGTGATGCGGCTGGCCACCTGGGCCAGCACCAGACCGGCGACGACGGCTGCGAGGACGCGCCATCCCTCGCCGAAGCGGGCGCCGCCGACCACGGCCTCGTTCCCCACGTACCCGAGCGCCAGCGCCGACGTGCCCAGCACGGTGAGCAGGCCCGCCGTGACGAACCCACGGTTGATCGGCGAGAGCGGGGAGCGGTCCGCCGGCCGGGCGCGGACCGCGAAGACGCCGGCGATCGACGCGAGCACGCCGACTGCTCGGACGGCCACGGGGAACACCAGCCCGAGCGCCGGGTTCGCGCCGATGGAGTCGAACGCGGCGACGCCGAGGATGATCGAGGCGACCAGCGTGACCTCGTAGGACTCGAAGAGGTCGGCGGCCATGCCGGCGCAGTCGCCGACGTTGTCGCCCACGTTGTCGGCGATCGTGGCCGGGTTGCGGGGGTCGTCCTCGGGGATGCCCGCCTCGAGCTTGCCGACGAGGTCGGCCCCGACGTCGGCTGCCTTGGTGAAGATGCCGCCGCCCACCCGGAGGAACAGGGCGAGCAGCGAACCGCCGAACCCGAAGCCGACGAGGATCGCCGAGCTCGTGTTCTGGAACACCATGATGATGATCGAGGCACCCAGCAGTCCGAGCCCCACTGTGAACATGCCGGCGACCCCACCGGTGCGGAACGCCACCCGGAGGGCGGCCGCCAGCGAGCCCGAGCGCGCCGCAGCCGCGGTCCGCACGTTGCCGCGCACGGCGAGGCTCATGCCGATGAAGCCGGTCAGCCCGGACAGCGCGCACCCGCCGACGAACGCCAGCGTCCGGTACAGCCCCGACTCGGTGAGGCCGAGCGCCTTCGAGCCGTCGGGCCGCAGCACCTCGGTGGAGGTGGCGAAGACGACGACCAGCAGCGGGAGGACGATCACCGCGATGGTGCGGAACTGGCGGCGCAGGTAGGCCATCGCCCCGACGCGGATGGCGTCGGCGATCGCGGTCATCTCGGGCGTGCCCGCGTCCTCGGCGAGCACGCTGCGCATCAAGGTGAACCCGACGGCGATCGCCAGCACCGCCGAGAGCGCAGCGCCGACCAGCAGCGCCCACTCGCCACCGGCGAGCGTGAAGGACTGGTAGCCGCCCTCGGCTGCCAGCAGCGAGGGATCCACGGCGGCCCCCCGTCAGCCGGTGGACGCCTCGCGGTCGGGCAGCGGACCACCGACGAGGTCGAGGATGGACCGCAGCAGGACGTTGCGCTCCCGCAGCGCCTCCTTGAAGGTGCTGCGATCCGTGTCGGCGATCTCGTACCGGGTGTCGCGGTACTCCCGGTCGAGGATCGTCTGCAGGAGCGTGCGCTGCTCCTCCGTCAGGGTCAGGTCCATGTGAGGCTCCTTCCAGGCAGGCGTGCGACGTCGAAGGCCGATGACGCGCCGGTCGGCCTGCCTCCATGGGAGGGCGGATCGCACGCGGCTGCAAGGGCCGAAGGTCATCGGAGGTCACCGGGAGCCACCGGAGGTGACGGAGGTGGACTGCTGCGGTGGCCGTCCCGGGTAGGGGCGGCACGTGCCCGAGCACCCCGAAGCCCAGGTGGACGACGTGCCGACCGACACCGACGAGACGCACGACATCGACGAGGACCAGGAGGTCGACCGGCTCTACGAGCTGCCTCCGAAGGAGTTCGTGACCGCTCGCGACGAGCTCTCGAGGCGGCTGCGCGCCACCGACCGCGAGGCCGCCGACCGGGTGCGGTCGCTCACCCGGCCGACGAAGGCGGCCTGGGCGCTGAACCTCGTGGCCCGGGAGGCGCCCGACGACGTCGCCGAGCTCCTGGCCGCGGGCGCTTCCGTGCGGGAGGCGCAGGAGCAGGCCATGTCGGGGGCGCAGGACGCCGACCTCCGCTCGGCCGACCATCGCCGGGACGAGGTCGTGCGCCGCCTGGTCGAGGCCGCCGTCGCCCACGCCGGCGACGGCCACCGCGACACCATCGAGGCCACCTTGCGGGCTGCGTCGGTCGACGCCGAGGTGGGCGAGGAGCTGGTCGCGGGGCGGCTGGCGAAGCCCGCGCCGCAGGGCACCGGCCTCGGCGACCTGGCGTCCATGCTCGAGGCCGGGGCACCCCGGCGGCGCAAGGAGCAGCCCGATCGGCGGGCCACGGACCGGCTCCGCCGTGACCTGCGCCGCGCCGACCAGACCGTCGACCGCGTCCGCGACGAGGTGGAGCGCGCGCAGGCGCGGGTCGACCGGGCGCGAGCCGACCTCGAGGCCGCCCAGGCCCGCCTCGACGAGCACGTCGCCCGCCGCGACCAGCTGCGCGAGGCCCTCGCCGACGACACCGACTGATCCCTCCCTTCTGGGACGCGTGAGACGCCTCCGGTGACGTCGGGCGCGTCCCGGTCCGTCGAGGAGGCCCCTTGTCGGCGCCGGCGTGCGGTCCTACGGTCGGATCGCGGGCTCCCGACGAGGTGAGCGCTTCGCCGGGAGCGCCTCGAGTGGAAGGGGGTCCACATGCGCGCACGACGTGGCGATCGGCTGGTCATCGAAGGACACCGGGTGGGCACGACACCCCGCGCCGGCGAGGTGCTCGACGTCGAGGGCATGGTCCTGCACGTGGCCTGGGACGACGGGCACAAGTCCACGTTCGTGCCCGGGCCCGACTGCCGCATCATCCCGAGGCCACCTGAGGAGGCCCGGGAACCCAGCCGGCTCGAGCGGTTCGCCGGCACCATCGACCTGCGCATGGCCGAGGACGAGCACCACTGCGAGGCGGTGGCCACGCTCATGACGAGCCGGGGCGCCTTCGAGGGGCGGGGCCGGTCGCGACGACGGGCCGAGGATCCGAACATGCCGGTGATCGGCGAGCAGCTGGCGATCAGCCGGGCCCTGCGGGCGCTGAGCGACAGCCTCCGCCAGGAGGCCGTGGCCGCAGAGGGTCGAGCGGACATCGCTGCCGGCCACCTCCTGCCCTGAGCGGGGCGGCGTCAGCCGGCGCTCGGGTCAGGCTCGGGGATCGGGGGATCGCCGTCCACGGAGGTGATCTCGACCACGTGCTGGATGGCGGCCATCACCGCCGCCGGGTCCTCGACGTCGGCAGGGCGCTCGCGGTCCTGCGGCGTGAGCTTCACCACGTCCTCGTCGGCGAGGACGGCGCGCACCCGCTCGACCGCGGCGGGCGTGCCGCCGAGCGCTCCCCGCTGCCAGCTGACCTCGACCTCCTCACCGTCGAGGCGGCCGTGGACCGTGTAGTCGCTGTCCCAGGTCATCGACGTCCCGTACCCGGCACGCCGGGGGCGGATGCGCGGCGTCGGCAACTCGGCCGCACCGGTGGCACCAACCTGGTCAGAATGGTGCCGTGAGCCGTTGCGCGGTGCGGGTCCGGGTGCTCGGGCCCCTGCGCGCCCAGGCGGCGAACGGGGCCGATGTCACGCCGGCAGGGTCGCTGCAGCGCCGGCTGCTGGCGCTGCTCGTCCTGCGTCGTGGCCAGGTGGTGGCAGCCGACGTCGCGGCCGACGTGCTGTGGCCCGACCGCGCACCCCGCGACCCGAGCGGCGCCCTGCAGAACCACCTGTCCCGGCTCCGCCAGGCGCTGCCCGCAGACGCCATCGGTTCGGTGGGTGACGGCTACCGGCTCGATCCGGCCGCGGTCGAGGTCGACGCCGACCAGCTCCCCGACCTGCTCGATGCCGCGGCGGCCGGCGACGCGGGCGCGGCCGGCGCGCTCGCCGCCCTGCTCGACGGGTGGCAGGGCCCGGCCCTGCCCGAGCTGGCAGACGTCGACGACGGCCGAGCCGAGGCGATGCGCCTCGACGAGCTCCGCCTCCGCGCCCGGGAGGTGCTCGCCGAGCACCGGCTCGCCCGGGGAGACACCGACGGCCTCGTCGCCGAGCTGATGGCCCTCACCGACGCCGAGCCGCTGCGCGAGCGCCCGCGGGAGCTCCTGATGGCGGTCCTGGCCCGGACCGGCCGACGGGCGGAGGCGCTGCGCACCTACGACGACTTCCGGCGGACGCTGGGCTCGGAGCTGGGCATCGAGCCGTCCCCGGCGCTCGCAGCCCAGCACGCCGCCCTGCTCGACGGCGCGCCCACGCCGGCCACGCCGGCCCCGGCGGCGCAGCCGCTCCCCGTGCCGACCACCACGCTCGTCGGGCGAGACCAGCTCGAAGCGCGGGCTGCCGACCTGGTCGAGACCACCCGGCTCCTGACCCTCGTCGGGCCGGGCGGCGTCGGGAAGACCCGCCTGCTCCTCGAGCTCGGGCACGTGTTGCGGCGCCGGGACCAGCGACGGCCGGTGGCCCTCTGCGAGCTCGCTGCAGCCGACCACCGGTCCGCGGTCAACCTCGTCGCTGCGGCGCTGGGGGTCGACCTGCGGGCGGGCGCGCCCCCGGCTGCGCAGCTCGCCACCGTGCTCGGCGACCGCGAGGTCGTGCTGCTGGTCGACAACTGCGAGCACGTGCTCGAACCCGGGGCCGAGCTCGTCGCCCACCTGCTGACGAGGTGCCCGGGCCTGCGGGCGGTCGCCACCAGCCGTGAGCGGCTCCGGGTCCCCGGCGAGCACGTGTGCGTCGTGCCCACGCTTCCCACCGACGGTCCCGACTCCCCGGCGGTGCAGCTGTTCCTCGACCGGGCCGAGGCCGTGGCCGCCGGCTTCGAGCCCGATGCCGACGAGCTCGAGGCCATCGCGGAGGTCGTACGCCGGCTGGACGGCCTGCCGCTCGCGATCGAGCTGGCGGCCGCCCGCCTGTTCACCCACGACGTGCACGAGGTGCGCGCCGGGCTCGACCGGCGCTTCGCGCTGCTGACCTCGGGCGATCGCACGTCGAGCCGGCACGGCTCCCTCGGCGCCGCGATCTCGTGGTCGTACGGGCTCCTCGACGAGCCGCTGCAGCGGTTCTTCGCCGCGCTCTCCTCCTTCACCGGCCCCTTCGACGTCGACGGGGCGGCGGCGGTGGCCGACCGGGACGTGGCCTGGGCATCCGAGGCGCTCGCACTGCTGGTCGAGCGGTCGCTCGTGCTGCGCACGCCGGACCGGCGCCACGCACTGCTCGAGAGCCTGCGAGCGTTCGGCGCCGACCAGCTGGACGCCGTCGGCGACGTCGACCTGGTGGGCGGGCGCCACGCCCGCTGGGCGGTGGCGTGGGCCGAGCGGGCCGAGCGGCGGTTCCTGGTCAGCGGCGAGGCGGTCACCGCCGAGATCGACGCGGCGCTCCCCGAGCTGCACCTGGCCCTCGGGTGGTTGCTCGATCACGGCGACGTGGAGGCCGCCGGCCGGCTGGTCGCCTCGCTCATCGACTACGGCATCCTCCGGCTGCGGCCCGACGTGCTCGCCTGGGCCGAGCGCGTCGCGGCGGCCGATCCCGGTGACCGCAGCCCGTTCGCCTCCCGGGTCTGGGTGGCCGCGGCGTACGCCGCCTGGATGGCGG